>JAIXXA010000002.1 GCA_027490975.1 Rhodospirillaceae bacterium | reverse complement strand
TACTTCGTCGCCCGTCCAGCGAAGCAAGGTCCGCACGGCATTCTCGGCTTCGGCGCGCGTCGGACGGTCACTGGGGCGGCCGTCGCTTTGGGGCGGCACGGTATCGACGAATGTTTCCATCGCAGCAATCCTTCCACTCGCAGCAGCCAAATCCACTGCACAAGCAACTTCGTGCGATTTCGGCTGATTTCAAGCGGGGCGTCGCAGTTACGTTAAAGCATTGGAAAAAAACACGCTTCCGGAAAAGAAGCGGGCCGCCCCCGCAATCTGCGAAGTCGGCCCGCCAAGATCGCCAGAAGTTGAGACCGGCTTAGACGCCGATCTGCCCGCCGCCGTTTTTGGTGACCATCACCACCGACGGACGCGGCGGCACGTTGGCCTGGAAGTCGGGCCACCGGGTCGGCACTTCGTCATAGGTCGGCAGCTTGCCAAACGGCGCGTAGTCGCGCGCGCCGTCCGTGCCGGGATGCTGCACGGCAATCGTCATTGCCTGCGTATCCGAGGTGAAGTTAATGCCGCAGATCTCCGCACCGACCGGCACACGGAAGAACATCTTCGACGTGCCGCGCAGCGCACCTTCGGTTTCCATTGCGTAGACGCCGTCGGCCGTACCCGAGGCAGGCTTCCATGCGGTCCCTTGGTCGGTACCGACCCACAGACGACCGCGCGGATCGATCGCGAGATTGTCCGGGCACGCGAACCAGCCGTTCTTGCTGGTGGCCGGGTTGTACATCGCGTTCACCGCCGGATTGGCCGGGTTTCCGCAACGCACCAGGATTTCCCAGCGGAAACGCGTAGCCGTCTGGTCGTTGTTCGCATACGTGAACTCGATCAGATGGCCCCAGTTGTTTTCCGCGCGCGGGTTGGACGGATCGACCTGGGCAGCCGTGCGCTGGTTGTTGTTGGTCAGCGCCAGATAGACCTTACCCGTGCGCGCGTTCGCTTCGAAATCTTCGGGGCGGTCCATCTTGGTCGCACCGATAACGTCGGACGCCCGGCGCGCTTCGATCAGCACGTCGGCCTGGCTGTTGAAGCCGTTGGCCGCCGTAAGCGGACCTTGGCCATGCACCAGCGGCAGCCATTCGCCCGTGCCGTCGGCATTGAACTTGGCGACGTAGAGCGTCCCTTCGTCGAGCAGGTTCATGTTGGCCTGGCGGTTGTTGCGGTCGAAGCGGCCGGCCGTCACGAACTTGAACGCGTACTCGAAACGCTCGTCGTCGCCCGAATAGACGACCACGCGGCCGTTGGGAGCAACGATCGTCTCGGCACCCTCATGCTTGCTGCGGCCGAGCGCCGTGCGCTTGACCGGCACGGAGTTCGGGTCGTACGGATCGACTTCGACGATCCAGCCGAAACGGTTCGGCTCGTTGGGTTCCTTGCCGACATTGAAACGGTCATAGTGCGTACCCCACGCGTACCAGCCCGACGGTACGCCGTAGCGGCGATGGTTGGTCGTTTCGGCGTGGCCGGCAGGCAGGGTGCCGTTGAAATAGCCGTGGAAATTCTCCTCGGCCATCAGGTAGGTGCCCCACGGCGACATGCCGCCCGCACAGTTGTTGATCGTGCCCATCACGGCGCGGCCGGTCGTGTCGGCCGACGTCTTAAGGCGATCATGGCCTGCGGCCGGCCCCGAAATGCGCATCGGCGTCATTGCCGTGATGCGGCGATTCATCTGGCCGCCGCGCACATAGCTCCACTTGCCGTTCGAGCCCTTGCGAATTTCCACGATCGAACCGCCGTGGGCCGCCATTTCGACGTCGCAGATTTCCTTCGTCATCTTCGACATGTCGGGGCGGCCGTCGGGCTGCATGACGCCGCGGAACATGAGCTCGGGGCTGGTGTATTCGTGGTTCACGCACATCAGCGCCTGCGTGGCCGTGTTGCCGCCCATGGGCAGCGGGGCCAAGCCCACATAGTCGCAATTGTAGCCGAATTGCGTGAGCTGCTTGGCGCCCGTCTGGTTGGCCGGATCGAAATCAGCCGCGATCGTGAACAGCGGATCGCCCCAACGGATCAGAATGTCGGCCGTGTAGCCGGGGGCCACGTGATGCTTCTCGTCGACGCCATGTTCGATTTCGGTGAAGCTAAAGGTCGGTCGCCCGGCGGTCTGTGCTGCCGCACCGTCGATCGAGCCGGCATAGGCGGCGATCGCGGTCGTGGCGAGCAGCCCGCCCATCAGATCGCGGCGTCCGAGGCGGGCCGCGATCACGTCGCCGATCGTCGTGTTGGCGGTCGGGTTCGACGGAATGTCTTCGGAGACTTCGTAGAGTTCGCCCATCGTCATCCCGGCATATTCCGGGCGCGCGGCGAGAGTTGCATAATCCTTCGAATTCATCGGGGAGGCCTCCAAGTGGGGGAATCAGGACCCCGCTTGGATACCAACACGACATTACAGAAAGATTACAGCCTTCGTGAATTTCTCGTTCACATCTTCGCGGCGACGTAAAACAGCCCTGCCATGCCGACGGCGGCGGCCGGCATGATCCAGAAACCGGCTTCGCCGCGCCCTTTGTTGCGCAGATTGAAAACGTGGCGCACGCTCGCCCCCACGCAGGCAATGCCCGCCAGCAGCGCCCAGTTCCATTCGTGCCCCCAAGTGCTGCCGTAGTTCTTCGACAGCATGATGAAGATGATCGGGAGCGTGAAGTAATTGTTGTGCAGCGAGCGGAACTTCGCCTGGTTGGCAAACCGATATTGCGGCGTGCGGCCTTCGCGCGTGGCATCGACCAACTCGCGCTGGTTCGGCAGAATGATCAGCCATACATTGGCGGTCATGATCGTGCCGATTACCGCGCCCACATGGATGTAGGCGGCGTGCGGAGCCATCACGCGCGTGAGCAGATAGGCGAGCAGCACGAAGCCGAGGAAAGTCGCAATCGTCGCCGCGAACGAGTTGCTTTCCGCCCAGGCAGTTTTCCACATCTGGTCGTAGAGGATCCAGCACACGGCGATCACGCCCAGCGAGAAGACCGCCGCCCCCAGCGTGCCGAACTGCGCGAAAGACGGATGCGTCAGAAACGAGCCGCCCGAACCCACATAGTAGACAAGCGACAGAAGCAGCACGCCGGAGATCCAGGTGAAAGCTGCTTCCCATTTGAACCAATGGAGCTCGGCGGGCAGCGTCGGCGGGGCGACGGCGAATTTCTCGACACGGTAGAAGCCACCGCCATGCACGAGCCATGTCTCGCCCTCGACGCGGTCGCGCGGAACTTCGGGTGCGCGGAACTTCGATTCGAGCCAGTTGAAATAGAAAGACGAGCCGATCCATGCGATGCCCGTGATCACATGGGTCCAGCGCACGACCATATCGAGCCATTCCGGCAGCAACTGCAGCATTGTCTTCCGTTCCCTTTAGGAGCCGCGATACGTGGAATAGCTCCACGGGCTGACCAGCAGCGGCACATGGTAGCTCCCGTCCGCCTCGGCGAGCCCGACTGGGATCGGCACGATGTCGAGGAACGCCGGATCCGGCAGCACCACGCCGAGATCACGAAAATAGGCGCCGATATGGAAGCGCAATTCGTATTTTCCCGGCTTGAAGGAATCCGGGCCCATCAGCAGCTTGTCGGTGCGGCCGTCTCTGTTGGTGCGAAAATCCGCCACGAGGACCGGCGCCTCGCTCGAGTTGCGCCACAATTCGACACGCACACCGGCGGCAGGTTTGCCGTGCATCGTGTCGAGAATATGGGTTGAAAGCTTGGCCATCGCGATTTCCGTTGGAGGTACTGGATCAAATACGCTGCAGCGCACCATAGATGCTCAATCCTGCAGCGACAAGTGTGGCCAAAACTGCTTATTTTGTTTGCAATTCGTCTCTTTATTGGGCAAATCGAACATGAAAAGCGAAACTGCGGCGCGCACCATGGGCGGCACGAAGCTTGCGTAACGCAGATAGGACAGACGCAGGCTTTCGAACAGCGCGTTACACAGCAGGCTGGAGGCTCGATCTCGTGGCAGACATTGCGGCAAACAACATTGGCGCCAAGAATTTTGTCGATATCGACCGCGTGAGCCTTGTCTATCGCACCAAGGACGGCGACACGCTCGCCCTCAAAGACGCCGACGTCAAAATCGCCAAGGGCGAATTCGTTTCGGTGGTCGGCCCCTCGGGCTGCGGCAAATCCACCTTGCTGAAGCTCGTATCCGGCCTCTATACCGCGACCACGGGCAACGTCATCGTCGGCGGAACGGAGGTGACGGGGCCGCTCAAGATCTGCGGCATGGCTTTCCAGAATTCGATCATGCTGCCGTGGCGTACGCTGATCGACAACGTGCTGCTGCCGCTTGAGATCGTCGAACCGCACGCCCGGACCTTCCGGCGCGACCGCGACAAGCATGTGGCCGCCGCCAAAGAACTGCTCGCGACCGTCGGCCTATCGGGTTTCGAAGAGAAGTTTCCGTGGCAATTGTCGGGTGGCATGCAGCAGCGCGGCTCTCTGTGCCGCGCCCTGATCCACAGCCCCGAATTGCTGCTGCTCGACGAGCCGTTCGCGGCACTCGACGCTTTCACGCGCGAAGAACTGTGGGACGTCGTCCAAGCACTTTGGATCAAGAAGCGGCCGACCGTGATGCTGATCACGCACGATCTGCGCGAGGCCGTTTACCTGTCGGACCGCGTCTTTATGATGAGCGCGCGCCCCGGACGCATCATCTCGACCAATCCCGTGGATTTTGCGCGCCCGCGCACGCCCGAAGACGCGTTCAAACCAGAATTCGTGGACATCGTGCACCGGTTGCGCGACGAAATCTCGGCCGTTCGCGCCAAGAAATAGGCCCGCGAAATAGCAGATTCCCGCGCGATTACAGGCCCTTGAAAAATGAGGGTAAATCATATTCGGGCAAGTTTTTGCCGTTGGCGGCGAATTCTGCGATGATATCGTACAATTGAGATGGAATGGGGCTAAAGTCCGGCTATCGGCTATGGATCGCGCGCGCGCATCTCGGCGCCGACATCCACCACAGGCAGAACGGCGATGAAGCGGGCAGCGGGGAAATGAGAACAATGCGGGTCGAGGTTGCACTTGACGCGCTTGCCGAACGTGTGGCCGAACCGGTCGTTCGGCTGGCGCGCGACGGGCGCATCCTGTTTGCCAATGCGGCCTTTGCGCGCGATTTTGGGCCAGCACCGACGCATATCATGGAACTGGCCGCCAACGGGGCCAATAGCGAAGCCCTGGTTGCGACCATTCTCGCCGGCACCGAAGCCGAATTGCCGTTGACGGATGCGTCGGGCCGGCTGTGCATGGTCACGATCGATGCAATGCTCTCCGGCGACGACGGGCATATGGTGGTTTTGCGCCCGCAACACCCAGAAGCCCTGCGCGCGGGCGACGTATTCCTTGCCACCGCAAGCCACGAGTTGCGTACGCCGCTCAACGCGATCCTGGGCTTTGCCCAGATGCTCGAAGAAGGGTTGGCGGGTCCGATGACCGACCGCCAACGCGAATACGCGGCCTCGATCCGGGCCGGCGGCACGCTTTTGATGGGCATCGTCGAAGATCTGCTCGAAGCCGCCCAAGACGACGGCGTGGGCGAGCGCATGGCCGACAGCGCCTTCGACCTTGCAGCCCTCGCGCGCGCGCAGCGCGACCTGATGCGCGCGGAAGCCCAAGCGCGCCGCATCGAACTCGCGAGCACCTTGCCGGACCATCCCGTTCCGATGCGCGGCGACGCACGCAAGCTTGCCAAAGCCGTGCTTGATCTGCTCGCCAACGCGATCCATTTCTCGCCCACAGGCGGCACGGTCATGATCGGCATCGGCGAAGGTGCCAAGGGCGGCATCGCACTTTGGGTCGGCGACCAGGGCCCTGGGATTCCGCCCACCGACAAGCGCGGCCTCAGCATTCCGCAGATCAGGTCCGACAATGCCTATACTCAGCGTACGCCGGGGGCGGGCATGAGCCTTGCGATCGTACGCCATTACGTCGAACTACACGGGGGACAGCTCGAATTGGGCGCCGGGCCCGGCGGCGGGGCAGCCGTGACAATCCGCCTGCCCGCCGACCGGCGCTTGAGTGCAGCCGAATTGCGCCGCTTCGAAAAAGCCTAGCGCATATTCTCGATCTTCGCCGTGAGCTCGGCGATCTTGGCGTCGCGCTCGGCCAAGGCTGCCGCCACGTCGTCGGCCGGAATCATCATCGGAATATGCTGCGGGCAGTTGCTGTCCCATGCCGCGACGCGAAACAGCAAAGCGCGCTCCGGTGTCGCCTTGTAGCCTTGCGGCATCAAGCTCAGGAGCATCGCTTCGTCGCCCTCGATCGCCTCGAGCGTGCCCCATAACTTCACGCGCCGGCGATGCACGTAATCCATCACGAAGAGATGCGCTTTGGGATTGTCGGCAAGATTGCCGAGCGTGATGTATTGCCGGTTGCCGCGATAGTCGGCAAAGCCCAGCGTGTGCGCATCGAGGGTGCGGATGAAGCCCGCAGGCCCGCCGCGATGCTGGATATAGGGCTGGCCGTCGGCATTGACCGTCGCAAGATAGGCGGTGCGCTGCTCGGCCAAGAAGGCGGCGAGGTCGGCCGAAACTTCCGTCTGCCAGCCGCCCGCCTCCTCCATGCGCCGATAGGCGGCGCGCGATCCTTTCTGCTGCTGGATTGCCTTCACGGAGGGCGTAAAGGCGATATCGCTCGAGATCATGGCGCGGCCCTCGACTTATCGGTTAAGCGGCGATGCTGGGTTTGACGGCCGGGAAATCGACCGGCGTCGCCGCAACTTCGTTGACGTAGTTGGTGAGCGTATTGAGCGCCACATTTGCGACGATTTCGAGGATCGCGGCATTTTCGAAGCCCGCTGCACGTACGGCTGCCAGATCGCTTTCGGACACATGGCCACGTGCGTCGACGATTTTCTTGGCGAAAACGAGGGCAGCGTCGGTCTTGGCGTCCGATGCGTGGCCGACGCGCGCCTTGGCGATGTCGTCCGCACCGATCTTGGCCATGTTGGCGGCGATGTAGCTGTGGGCGGCTAGACAATAGCCACAGCCATTCGCCTCGGCGACGGTCAGCGCAATCGCTTCGCGGGTTCTGAGGTCGAGCGTGCCTGCACCGAGCGCGCCCGAAAGGCCGATATAGCCGTCCAAAGCGGCCGGTGCGTTGGCAAGAACGCGAAACAGATTGGGGACCGAACCGAACTTGCCGTTCACAGCCTTGAGGCTGGCTTGGGCAGCTTCGGGCGAAGCTTCGATCGAGACAGTTGGTGCGATGCGCGACATGAGGTCATCTCCGAAGGGTTTGCAGCAGGCCGATACCCGCCGACACGAAGACAATGAACTCTTGTCGTTTATGTGATAATATACTGATAATGATGCAGTTAATTGCAGAAAGTGCAATAATATGGATCGCTTTGAAGATCTCTCCGCCTTCGTCGCCGTGGCCGAGTTCAAAAGCTTTTCGGCGGCTGCGCGCAGGCTCGGCGTGTCGGCATCTGCCGCAACTCGCGCGGTGGCCGCCCTCGAAACGCGCCTCGGCGTGCGGCTGCTGCAACGCACGACACGCTCGGTAACGCCGACCGATGCGGGCGAACGCTATCTGGCGCGCGCGCGCGGCGTGCTGGCTGGCCTTGCCGAGGCCGACGACATGGCGCGGGCCGAGCGCGACGAACCGGCCGGACGTTTGACCGTCACAGCCCCGCTTATGTTCGGCCGCCAGCATGTTGGCCCTTTGATGTGCGGTTTTCTCGAACGCCACCGCAAGGCGACCGGTGCGCTCGAACTGTCGGACCGCATGGTCAATCTCGTCGAAGACGGAATCGACCTTGCCGTGCGCATCGGCGAACTCAAGGACTCGAGCCTCGTCGTGCGCAAAATGGGCCGCACGCGACGCGTGATGGTTGCGGCAACCTCGTATCTCGACGCGCATGGGATGCCGCGCGCGCCCGAAGATCTGGAAAGGCATCGCCTCATTCGTTTTTCCGCATTGGACCGAGGCGACGAATGGCGTTTTGTGCGCAAGGGTCGCGAGACGCGCATGGCGATCGCGCCGCACTTCACAACCAACAGCACGGATGCGGCGCTGTGGCATGCCGAGCGCGGCGGCGGGTTGACGATGGTGCTGGCCTATCAGGCGGCCGAGGCCGTGCGCGCGGGCCGCCTGCGCATCGTGCTTGCAGGTTTCGAGCCGTCGCCGCTGCCGATCCAGATCGTCTATCCGGCGAGCCCGTACGTTCCCTCGAAGGTGCGCGCCTTCATCGATCTCGCGCGCGAAACCGTCGACTGGAATTTCGTCGATTTCTGACTAAGAGTCGGCGAGCGCGTGCAGGCAATCGGCCAGCACGCGTGCACCGGCCGCAAGATCGCTGGCGCTTGCCGCTTCCGCCTCGTTGTGGCTGATGCCGCGCGCGCACGGCACGAAGATCATGCCGGCCGGCCCGAGCGGGGCCACATGCATCGCGTCGTGCCCGGCGCCGGACGGCATGTCCATGTGCGGCAAGCCCAGTTGGACCGTCGCATCGCGCACGAGATCGACGATCTTGGCGTCGAACACCGTCGGCTCCACATGCACCACACGCTCGACCTTCGCCGTGCACGGGCCCACGCTTGCCTGCACGACCTTTTCGATTGCATCGCCGAGGCGCGTGAGAACAGCCAGTTCGGGATGGCGGAAATCGATCGTGAAATGCACCTGCCCCGGCACCGTATTGGGCGAACCGGGGCGGCATTCGAAACGGCCGATCGTAAAGCGCACAATATCGGCCGGGTCGTGCATGTGCCGCTCCAGCGCTTGGATCGCTGCAACCGCACTCTTGAGTGCGTCTTTGCGGGACCGCAGCGGCGTCGTTCCGGCATGCGCTTCCTCGCCGAAGATATCGATCGTGTAGCGCTGCGAGCCTTGGATGCCGGTCACGACACCGATCGTCTTGGCTTCCGCCTCAAGGCGTGGACCCTGCTCGATATGCGCTTCGATATAGGCATGGAAGCGCCGGTCGAATTCGCCGACGGTACGGCACGGCGCCGCAACGAGCGTTTGCGCAAGCGCATCGGCGAGTTTCACGCCGGCCCGATCCTCGACCGCCAGCATGCGCGCGAGATCGTAATGCCCGGCCCACACGGCCGAGCCCATCGCACCGGGCTGAAAGCGGCTGCCCTCCTCGTTCATCCACGCAACGACGCCGACCGGCCGCTTGGTGCGAATGCCGGCATCGTCGAGCGCTTCGAGCGCTTCGAAACCGGCCAGCACGCCGTACATGCCGTCGTATTTGCCGCCTGTGGGCTGGCTGTCCATGTGCGAGCCGGTCAGCACAGGGGCAGCATCGTTTTCCGTACCGGCACGGCGCACATGCAAATTGCCGATCGGATCGCTGAACATTTCGTAGCCACGCGCTTGCGCCCATTGCCCCAGAAGCAGGCGTGCCGCCGCATCCTCGGCCGACAGGGCCTGGCGGTTGACCCCACCCTTGGGCAAGCCGCCGAGCTTGGCCATATCGACATGGCGCTGCCACAGGCGGGTTTCATCGATTTTGTCAGACGCGCGCATCGTCGCTCCAAAGAAGGGGAAGAAGTTGATCCGTTGGCCTCATCCATGCATTGCTGTCGCCCAAGATGCAAGAGCCAGACCCTATCGTCGCCCAACCGTTGACTGCCGACGCGTTCGCGCCTTTCGGCCAGTTGATTGCCCTGCCGAAAGGCGGCGGCCGACCGTCCGATTTTGGCGTCCAACTTCGTTTCGACCATGCCGCCAAGCTTGAAAACGGGCGCGGCGACGGCGCCAAACCAAACCTCGCCGTCGTGCGGGTCGCAGCGTCAGTCGGCCCCTACCGGATCGACATGATGGAACGCCATGAGTTTTCCTCGCAGGCATTTGTCGCCATCGATGTCGCTCGGTTCTTGACGATCGTTGCTCCCACCCTGCCGGACGGTGCACCCGACATCGCGAATTTGCGCGCCTTTGTCGGCGGGCCGGGCCAAGGGATCAACTACGATGCGGGAACTTGGCATTTCCCGCTGATCGCACTCGAGCGCGCCGGAGTGTTTTCCCTGTTGATGTGGGAAGACGGCACACCAGGCGATTGCGGCATCGTTGCCATCGAGAATGGTCCGACGGTTATTGTGCCGCCGCCCGCGGACGGGGCTTGAGCCCGCCTTTTTGGCAGATGAAGTCGGCGATTTCGGCGACCGCCTTGCCGGCCTTGATCTGTGCAAAAATGAAGGGGCGATCGCCGCGCATTTTGCGCGCGTCGCGGTCCATCACTTCGAGCGATGCGCCCACATAGGGGGCCAAATCGATCTTGTTGATGATCAGCAAATCCGAGCGCGTGATGCCGGGCCCGCCTTTGCGCGGGATCTTGTCGCCGGCCGAAACGTCGATCACGTAGAGCGTGATGTCGGCAAGCTCCGGCGAAAACGTCGCCGCCAGATTGTCGCCGCCGCTTTCAACGAACAGCAGTTCGAGCCCCGGAAATTTCGCGGTCATCTCGGCGCAGGCCGCCAGATTCATCGACGCGTCCTCGCGAATGGCGGTGTGCGGGCAGCCGCCCGTTTCCACCCCCATGATGCGCGACGGATCGAGGGCACCCGAGCGCGTGAGGAATTGCGCGTCTTCTTTTGTGTAAATGTCGTTGGTGATCGCCGCAACGTCGAGCACGTCGCGCAAATGCTTGCACAACGCATCGACGAGCGCCGTTTTGCCCGAGCCGACTGGCCCGCCGATGCCGACACGAAGGGGTCCTGTCATGATCTGAACAACCTCGAATACTGGGTTTCATGGCGAAAAGAGAGCGCGTCGAGGGCAGGAGCTGCGGTTCCTGCGTCCTCAAGCGTGCGCGTTTGGGCGGCTGCGGCGGCCCTGGCAATCGCCGGCTCGACGGCGGCCAGGACGCGTTGGCCGTCGGTTTGGCCAAGCGGGATTGCGCGCACCGCAGCAGATACAAGATTGGCGGCAAACGCATGCAGATAGGCCGCCAGGGCAGGTTCCGCGTCGATCCTGGCGACGGCGGCAGCGCATGCGACGGCCACAGGATAGGCGGGGCGTATCTCAGCCGCTGCGAGCCTTTCGCGCCAGATTGCGATCTCGACGGGCCAGGCGTCGCCGATCGCGCGCAAGAAGCTTTCGCCCTGCTGGATCGACTCAAGTGCCAGTTCGCCGGTTCCGCGCATCGCGGCAGCCCATTCGGCGACCTCTTGAAACGACGCGTCGTCGCCAGCAGCCACGGCACGATGCGCGCACATGAAAAACACGCCGTCGGCGCGCGGGCTGCCCAGCGCGAGCAGGTCTTCGATCCAGCTTTGCAGCGATGCACGATCGGAAACCAGACCTTCGTCGATCGCTGCTTCGAGCGCGTGGCTGTAGGCGAAGGCGCCGACCGGAAAAGACGGCGACAGCCATGCCAGCAGCTTCAGCAAACCGTCAGCTGCCATGGGCGTGGCTCGCATATGCGCCAGGCTCGGGGTCGAAAGGGGCTGCGTGCTGGTGCACTGTGGCACCGAGTCCCATCGCCATCTCGGCGATCACATGGTCGGCCGCCAAGCGCAGCGTGCCGCCGGGCAGGATCTGCAAGGCCAAATGCCGGTTGCCGACGTGCCAGGCAAGCCGCGCCAGATGGCCTGCATCCGCGCACGCAATGTCGATGACAGGCTCGGACGCCGCGCGCACTTCGACAAAGCGTCCGTCGTCGAGGGCAAGCCCGTCGCCTTGCTTGAGATGGGCTGCATGCACGAGGTCGAGCAGGAATTCGAACCCCTCGTCGGCGCGCATCGCCAGACGGCGACGATGGCGCGCGTCGGATGCGAGCGTAACGTTGCCCGCTTTGCGCGCCGCGTCCCAAGTCCCCGCAGGTTCGACCGCGAGCGCGCGCATCAGAACAGAAAGTAGCGCTGGGCCAGCGGCAGCGACGTCGCAGGTTCGCAGGTGATGCGCTTGCCGTCGGCACGCACCTCGTAGGTTTCGGGATCGACCTCGACCTCGGGCGTGGCGTCGTTGTGGCGCATGTTCTTTTTGCCGATCTTGCGCGTGTTGGAAACCGGCAGAACATGGCGGGCAAGGCCAAGCTTGCGGCCGATATCGTCGTCGTGCGCAAGTTTCGAAACGAAGGTGAGGTTCGACGACGCCAGCGCCTTGCCGAACGAGGCGAACATCGGCCGGTAATGCACGGGCTGCGGCGTCGGGATCGAGGCGTTGGGGTCGCCCATAGGGGCGGCCGCGATCGATCCGCATTTGAGGATCATTTCGGGCTTGGCGCCGAAGAAGGCGGGCTGCCAGATCACGAGATCGGCGTATTTGCCCTTTTCGACCGAGCCCACATAGCGCGAAATGCCCTGGGCGATGGCCGGATTGATCGTGTACTTGGCGAGGTAGCGCTTGGCGCGCTGGTTGTCGTTGTCGCCGGTTTCGCCTTCGAGACGGCCGCGCTGCTGCTTCATCTTGTGCGCCGTCTGCCAGGTGCGCGTGATCACCTCGCCGATGCGGCCCATGGCCTGGCTGTCCGAGCTCATCATCGAGATCGCACCCAGATCGTGCAGAATGTCTTCGGCCGCGATCGTTTCGCGCCGGATTCGGCTTTCGGCGAAAGCCACGTCCTCGGGGATGCGCGGATCGAGATGGTGGCACACCATCAGCATGTCGAGATGTTCGTCGATCGTGTTGACCGTGAAAGGCCGCGTGGGATTGGTCGAAGACGGCAGCACGTTTGGCAACCCCACGACCTTGATGATGTCGGGTGCATGCCCGCCGCCGGCACCTTCGGTGTGGAAGGCGTGGATGGTGCGGCCTTTGAAGGCGGCGATCGTGTGTTCAACGAAGCCGCTCTCATTGAGCGTGTCCGTGTGGATCGCGACTTGGATGTCGTATTTTTCGGCAAGCTTCAGGCACGCGTCGATGGCGTTCGGCGTGGTTCCCCAATCCTCATGCAGCTTCATGCCGCAAGCGCCCGCGCGCACCATCTCGACCATCGGCGCCTGCGCAGACGCGTTGCCTTTGCCGAAAAAACCGAGATTGATCGGCAGGCCTTCGGCCGCCTCGAGCATGCGGTGCATATGCCACGGACCCGGCGTGCAGGTTGTGGCCGATGTGCCGGCCGCAGGGCCGGTACCGCCGCCCAGCATCGTTGTGATGCCCGAATAGAGTGCGTCTTCGACCTGCTGCGGGCAGATGAAATGGATGTGCGAATCGATGCCGCCGGCCGTGACGATGCGCCCCTCGCCTGCGATGATTTCGGTGCCGGGGCCGATCACGATATCGACGCCGGGCTGGATATCCGGATTGCCGGCCTTGCCGAGGGCCGCGATCTTGCCGTCCTTGAGCCCGATGTCGCATTTGACGATGCCCCACCAATCGAGCACGACGGCATTCGTGATGACGGTATCGACGGCCCCTTCGCGGCGGCTCCGCTGGCTCTGCCCCATGCCGTCGCGAATGACCTTGCCGCCGCCGAACTTCACTTCCTCGCCGTAGGTCGTAAGATCTTTTTCGACCTCGATCACGAGATCCGTATCGGCCAGGCGGATGCGATCGCCGGTCGTGGGGCCGTACATGCCGGCATAGGCGGCGCGCGAAATCCGGAACGACATGCTATTTCCCCCGCTTCTTGGATTTGCCGCGCGCAAGTGCGCCGTTCACGGCGCCGCGAAATCCGTGCACGATGCGCGCACCCGCATAGGCGACGAGAGCCACCTCGCGCGTCTGCCCCGGCTCGAAACGCACGGCCGTACCGGCCGGAATGTCGAGGCGCATACCATAGGCGGCTGCGCGGTCGAACCGCAGGGCGGGATTGGTTTCGAAGAAATGGTAGTGCGAGCCGACTTGAACGGGGCGGTCGCCCGAATTCGCGACTTTCATCGCGATCGACGGGCGTCCGGCATTGAGTTCGATCTCGCCGGCAGCCACCAGAATCTCACCGGGTTTCATGGGGCCTCCGTCAGCGGATCGGATTGTGGACAGTGACGAGCTTGGTGCCGTCCGGGAACGTCGCCTCGACCTGGATTTCGTGGATCATTTCGGCGATCCCCTCCATCACCTGGTCGCGCGTCACGACCTTGCCGCCGTCGCGCATAAGATCGGCCACGCTGCGCCCGTCGCGAGCACCCTCAACGACAAAGTCGGCGATCAGCGCCACCGCCTCGGGATGGTTGAGCTTCACGCCGCGTTCCAAGCGCCGGCGTGCCACTTGCGCCGCCATGGCGACCAGCAGCTTGTCCTTTTCGCGCGGACTGAGATTCATCGCGTTCCCCCTTCACGTTCCGTACGAAATCCTAGCATCACACGTGCCAAAGGCGAGACAGCCGTTGCGGCAGGTCGAACAAACGCGCGCGCAGCGCCCCCCAGAGCGCCACGTAACGCGCGCGAAGCGCAGCGATATCGGCGTCGAGCAGGCGAACGACCAGCAAATCGCCGACCAGGCCGCAGGAGACGCCCGACTGCTCGCGGGCGGTCGCGAGGGCTGCCGCAGGATCGGCGCAGGCGCAGACCAGCGTGGCCACAGCCCGCGCCCCGCCGAACAGCGCCGGCCGATCGAGCAACGCGTCGTCGACTGGATCGGCGATCAGCGCGTCGGCCCACAGCAGCCGGCCGCCCCGCCGGATCTGCCAGCGGTCGCGAAGAGCGCCACCCGTCATCGTCTCGCCGCGCGCACGCCGCGCGAACACGACGATTTCGCCGCCCAAAAACTGCGCTGCCGGCGCCAAATCGACAGACAAGCGGCGCGACAAGCGCGCTTGGTCGAACAGGATCGTCTCCTGCGGAAACCATTCGAGCCTGCCGCCCGCACCGACATTCAGTCGGTTCGCAACATCGGCCTCAGGCCCCCAACTGCGATAGATCTTCTCTGCCGCCTGCCCCACGACCAATGCCGCGGCGCCTGTCCCGACATCGATAACTGTTTGCAACGCGTCGCCGCCGACAACGCCGCCGCCGGTATTGACCAGCACGACGACGGGCTGCGGTTCTTCGAGCGGTGCCGGAAACAGCAGTTTGAGCGGATCGCGCTGTTCGAGGTCGCACAATCTTGTCGCACCGTCGGCCGCACGAGCGAACGAAGCAAGACATCGCCCCGAAACCTTGGGACGCCCCAGCCCGATCATGCTATGCCCTTGATCCATTCCACCAGCTTAGGGGGTTGCCGATGACCGAACAATCGTGTCGCGATCTGCGCGTGCTCGTTACTGCAGGTGCTGCGGGCATCGGCCGCGAAATCGCGGATGCGTTTGCCGGTGTCGGCGCGCGCGTCGCCGTCTGCGACATCGACGAAGCCGCCCTTGCCCGTTTTCGCGCCGAATTGCCCGGCCACGAAGCGTTCGAATGCGACGTGTCCGACGAGGACGACGTCGACGACCTGTTCGACGACGTGATCGACGCGCTGGGCGGGCTCGACGTGCTGGTCAACAATGCCGGTATTGCAGGCCCCACAGGACCGGTCGAATCCCTGTCGCCCGACGATTGGCGACATACGATGGAAATCAACATCGACGGCCAGTTTTTGTGCGTGCGCCGCGCCGTACCGCTGCTGCGCGCGTCCGGCGGCGGCAGCATCATCAATATGTCGTCGGCGGCGGGCCGCTTCGGGTTCCCCCACCGCACGCCCTATGCTGCCAGCAAATGGGCCGTGATCGGCTTCACCAAGAGCCTGGCGATCGAGCTGGGGCCCGACAATATACGGGTCAATGCCATTCTGCCCGGTGCGGTCGATGGGCCGCGCATTCGGCGCGTCATTCAAGCCAAAGCCGCTTCGACTGGCGTCGCCGTGGACGAACTCGAGCGGATCTACACGCAGCAAGCCTCACTCGGTCGCATGGTCGATCCCCAGGATATCGCACGCATGGCGCTGTTTCTGGCGGGTTCGGGCGGCCGCAACATTTCGGGCCAAGCGCTCGCGGTCGATGGCGACACGCAAGCGCTGATCTGACCAGGCGGCTATTTCTTCGCGCCTTCGCTAACCTTGTTCTTAGCGCCTTCGCTAACCTTGGCGACGTCGTGGACAAGTGCCAAAGCGGCCGGGGCCGTCGTTTCGGCCGCAGCCGCGTCGTCGACACGCTGCAGATGGCCATCCACCTGCGCTTCGGGCTCGACCGTCAGCGTTTCGTATCGAATATCGCCGATGACGCGCGCCGTGCGACCGAGTTCGACCGCGCTCGCGCGGATCGGCCCGACGACTTTTCCCAGAATCCGCACGCGCCGCGCCAGAACCTCGCCGTGCACTTCGCCGCTGACGCCGATCGTCAGCGACTGCGTTTGCAGCGCACCCTCGACGGTTCCGTCGAGCTGAATGTCGCCGTCGCAGGCGATATTGCCTTTGACCGTGAATCCCTGCGCGATGATCGAGGGCACGTTCGAACTGGGTGGTTTGGCGGGCCGCACTTCGGCGGCCGGTTTGCTATTCGATTTTCCGAACATGGCGGGCTGCCTCCAAAAAGCGGACGGGATCGACGGCACGGCCATCGACGAGTACTTCATAATGTACATGCGGTCCGGTGCTGCGACCGGTCGAACCGAGCAGACCGACCGTCTGCCGACGCTCGACCCGCTGGCCGACGCGGACATCGATCCGCGTAAGATGACCATAGCGCGTCGAAAGACCGAATTCATGCTGGATTTCGACCATGTTGCCGTATTCGCCGCTCCAGGCGGCGGTAACCACGCGCCCCGGCGCTGTCGCCAGAACCGGCGTGCGCGGCGGCGCCTGCAGATCGATGCCGCTATGCATGGCGAGCTGCCCGTTGAAAGGATCGCGCCGCATCCCGAAAGGGCTCATGACCGCAAAATCGTCGAGCGGCGCATGGACCGGCAAGCCGCGCAAAGCCGCCCGCAAATCGCGCAGACGCTCGAGATCGGACCCCAACGAGGCGAGTTTCAGACTGGCGTTGGGCAAGGACTCGTCGCCAGTCGCATTCACGAAGGGGCCGCCAGCATTGGCGACGCGTGCCGCAATAACGCGGTCAGTCTGCAGGCCGGTCCCCCGCAAGATACGCATGATCTCGTCGATCTGGGCCTTTGTCGAGCCTGCGATTTCGCTGAGTGCGGCATCCTGCGCCTTGGCGGCATCCTGGTTTGCTGCGCGCACGCCATTGAGAGAGCCTACGACCGTGCGGTGCTCCATCGCCAGACGCCGCGCCTCGACCGCCAGACGGCCGCGCTCGGCCATAGCCTCGATGCGCAGGCGCTCGATCACCGCAGCCCGTTCGGCCGCACTGGCGGCATCCGGAACGCGAGCGCCCAGGCGCGCTTCGACCTGCTGCAGGCGTTCCATCAACCCGGTGTGGGTGGCGAGGGCGCGCTCGCGCTCGCTCTCGGCGGTCGCGAGGCCACGCTCGATCTCGACCATCCGCGCGCTCAACCGGTTGCGCTGCTCGATCAGGCTTGCGACCGTCTCGGCGGCTTCCGCACGCCCACGCTCGGTTGCGCGCACCAAGGCTTGACCAAGCTCTTCCATCCGCGCCCGATGGTCTTCCTGGAGTCGCGCCACATCGAGACTGCGCGTCTCGATTTCGATCAAGGCGGCGCGGTAGGCGCTCGAAGCCGCAACCCCGCTGACGATCGCCACGAGAATCGCCGCAGCGGCGAACTGCTGGGCGAAACTCGAAATCCGGACAAGGCGCACCTCACCGTCCGAGCGCAACAGGACTTCGCGTGGGCGGAAGAGGCGCGCCATCCGCGGGCGCATCCGTGCCAGCCATCCGCGCTGAGACCCATTATTCAGCATTCATTCAATCCGCATCCTTACAGCAAGGCGGCGATGATGCCGATTCAGCAGGCGCGGTTCAAGCAAGGTTTGGCAAATCTTGTCCAAAAAAAAGGCACGAAATTGAGGCGATTTGATCACTTGAGAAACAGGTCGCAAACACATGATTCGGAATGATTCATGCCATGTAATAGGCACGTACCTGTGGATAAGTTGCAAGACTTGAGGGTTACAATTTCGCGCGCGTCGTCCCAATGCGGCTTGCCGCCCACGCAACACACGCGATGCAAACGACCATTACGGTCGCCAGCGCATTGATTTGCGGCGACAGCCCAAGACGCACGCTCGAATAGACAAGCATCGGCAACGTCGTTGCGCCTGGACCCGAAACAAAACTCGCAACGACCAAATCGTCGAGCGACAGCGTAAATGCAAGCAGCCAACCCGCGGCGACGGCAGGCGCCAGAAGCGGCAAGGTCACGCGAGCAAAAGCGCGCCAGGGTTTGGCGCCCAGATCGCGCGCTGCTTCCTCGAGTGCGGGATCGATGCCCCGCAGGCGCGCTTCGACGATGACGGCCACGAAAGCCGTGCCGTAGCACGCATGGGCAAAAGCGATGGCAAGGAAACCGCGTTCGGCAGGCCAGCCGATCAGACTGTCGAGCGTGGCAAACGCCATCAGCATCGCCAACCCCAGTATGACCTCTGGCAGCACCATGGGTGCGAGCAGCAGCAAGGCGAACAAGGCTCGGCCGGGGAAACGTCCGAGACGGCCAAGCACGTAGCCCGCCAGGGTTCCGATCCCCGCCGCAAGGGTGGCCGATACGGTTGCTACGGCAAAACTGAGGCCCGCCGATTCGAGCATGCGGACATTGCCGAACAATTCGCCATACCACTTCGTCGAGAAGCCGCCCCAAACCGTGACCAAGCGGCTCTCGTTGAAGCTGAACGCCGCCATGATCACGATCGGCAGATACAAAAATGCGAAACCGGCAGCGAGAACGGTCGGAAGCGTCGCTGAGGTCGGGCGGCGCATCATGTTGTTGCCGAGCGCAGTCGGTCGAACAGCAGCAAAGGTACCGCCAGCAAGGCGGCTAGAGCTGTCGCAAGCGCACACGCCATCGGCCAATCGCGGTTCTGGAAAAATTCGAACCACAAAACGCGGCCAATCATCGGCGAGTCCGGTCCGCCGAGCAGATCGGGGATCACGAATTCGCCGCTTGCCGGGATGAAGACAAGCAACGCTCCGGCGGCCACACCCGGCAGCGACAGCGGAAACGTCACGCGCCAAAAGGCACGCCGAGGTTCTGCTCCGAGATCGTAGGCCGCTTCGAGCAGACGTGCGTCGAGCTTTTCGAGCGTGGCGTAGAGCGGCAGCACCATGAACGGCAGATAGGCGTAGACGATGCCCAGATGCACCGCGAATTCGTTGGCAATCAGTTGCAGGGGGGCATCGACAAGTCCGAACTCGGCTAGTGCCGCGTTCACAAGACCGGTCGGGCGCAGCAACCCCATCCACGCATAGACGCGTATCAAAAACGATGTCCAGAAAGGCAGCATAACAAGGAAAAGCAGCAACGCACGGTGTTGCGGGCGCGCACGCACGATCGCCAACGCCATGGGGTAGCCCACCAGCAGGCAGATCAGGGTCGATGTGCCGGCAATGCGCGCGGCATTGGCAAGGGCCCCCAAATAGAGATCGTCGGACAGGAGGAGACGATAACTGGCGAGCGAAAAGCCCCAATCGAAGGGTGGGGCGCCTTGCGTTGCCTCGCCGAAACTAATCGCCAAGATCAAGGCAAACGGCATCGCGATCGCCGCCAAAAGCCACGCAAACACCGGTGCTATGAAAATGGCGCGGTTCATTGCGGCAGATAGCGCTCGGCTTCCGGCGGCCAGCCGAACGCGACCTCGATGCCGTTGTCGGGTACCGGCGCTTGGCCAACCTGGCTCACGATAACCCGGCCAAGCGCGCTGTCGAGAAACACAAGCCGCCGCTCGCCGAGATAAGCGCATTCGCGCACGCGCCCGAGATGCGGGCCGTGCCCGAGCGTCATGCGCTCGGGCCGGACGGCCGTAAAGCCGCGGCCGCCCGGCCCCGCAAACAGATTTATCCGCCCGACGAATTCGGCAACGAACCGCGTCGCCGGACGCTCATAGAGCTCGATCGGTGTCGCGATCTGCGCGATGCGGCCGGCCTCCATAACGCCGATCCGGTCGGAAATCGCCATCGCCTCGTCCTGGTCGTGCGTGACGAACACGAAAGCGATGCCCAAACGCGCTTGAAGCTCGACGAGTTCGAGTCGCGTTTCTTCGCGCAGTTTGGCGTCGAGCGCAGAAAGTGGCTCGTCGAGCAACAGCACCTTGGGATGGCGCGCAAGCGCTCGCGCAATCGCCACGCGCTGGCGTTGGCCGCCCGAAAGCTCGGCGGGCTTTCGCGCAGAAAAACCGTTGAGGCGCACAAGCTCGAGCATCTCTTCGACGCGCTTGGCGCGCGCGCGTTTGTCCATCGGCAAGGTCTCGAGCCCGAACCCGATATTGGCCGCGACGGTCAAATGCGGGAACAGCGCATAGTTCTGGAACACCGTGTTGACGGGACGCTCCCATGCTGGCGTCGCCGTCACGTCCACGCCGTCGAGCCAGATGCGCCCCCCATTCGGCTGCTCGAAACCGCCGATGCAGCGCAGCAAGCTCGTTTTGCCGCACCCCGAGGGTCCGAGCAGACAGAATATCTCGCCGGCGGCGATTTCAAGATCGACGCCGGCGACCGCCGAAACCGTTCCGTAGCGCTTCGTAATGCCTTCCAGTCGGATCACAGACGCGGCCCTAACGCCCCGTCGTCACGCGCGTCCATGCGCGCGTGCGCAGCCGCTCGTAATCGCGGGCTGCGGGCGTGATCGTGTAGAGCTTGGCGCGGATTTCGGCCGGCACGAACACAGTCGGATCGTCGCGCAACTCGGGCCGAACCAACGCGCGTGCCGCCGGCACGGCCGTCGGATAGCCGACCGCGTCGCTGTTGAGAGCTGCGATTTCGGGGCGCAGCATGAAATCGACGAACAAGTGCGCCGCATCGACATTTCGCGCATCGGCCGGGATTGCCCAAACGTCGTGCGACAGCAGAGCGCCCTCCTGCGGCACCGCAAACTCGATCCGTACATTGGCGCGCTTGCTTTCGGCGGCGCGCGCGGCCGCCTGCTTGATGTCGCCCGAATAGCCGAACGCCACGCACGCGTCGCCGTTGGCAAGATCGTTGATGTATTCCGATCCGTGCCATTTGCGCACAAAGGGGCGAATGCGCATCAGCGCCTCGGTCGCACGCGTCAGATGTTCGGGCTCCTTCGAGTCCGGCGGCAGGCCGAGATACGCAAGCGCTGCCGGAAACACGTCGGTGGGCGAATCAAGCACCACGATGCCGCACGACTGGAAACGACGCGCAATATCTGGATCAAAAATCATGCGCAGCGAGAAGACCGGCGCGTCGGCCATGATGCGCGCAACCCGTTCGGCGTTGTAGCCGATCCCGGTCATGCTCGACATATGCGGGACCGCGAAACGATTGCCGGGATCCGCGCGCTCGAGTTCGCGCATCACCTGCGGATCGAGATTTGCATAGTTCGGCAGCTTCGCGCGGTCGAATGCGCGATAGAGCCGCGCAGGAAGTTGCTGTGCCAGAAACGGCGACGCAGTGGGCACCACGAGATCGTAGCCCGAACGGCCCGCGCGCAGTTTGGCGTCGAGCGTCTCGTTCGAATCGTAGGTGTCGTAGCGCACGCGAATGCCCGTCTCGCGCTGGAACCGCTCAATCGCCTGCGGCGAGACGTAGTCGTTCCAGTTATAGATGTTGAGCACGGCCTGCGCTTGCGCCGAGCCATTCGCCAAGCCCAAAAGAACCGCCATTGCCGCCAAAAACATTCTTGCCATCGCACCCGCTCCGGATCGCCTGATTTGCACAAGATTAGAGCCTCGTCGGCCCCGGCCCTGTCAATCATCGCAACAAGGCCGGCGTAGAAATCCGACACCGCATTGGCTACATTGGTTGCCTCGGCCGTCTTTGCAATGT
>JAIXXA010000190.1 GCA_027490975.1 Rhodospirillaceae bacterium | reverse complement strand
GTCGCGGCCCTCGGTTCCGTGCCGCGCCATCTCAGCACAGCGCAAGCCCCTTCCCAGCCGCGCCCGCTGCGCCTGCTGGGCTATCCCGAGCCCATCGACGTGACGGCCGAATTGCCCGATGCCCCGCCGCTGCTGTTCCGCTGGCGCCGCCAATTGCACCTTATTGCCGCCGCCAACGGACCCGAACGCATAGCCGGCGAATGGTGGCTGCAGGCGGGCGATGTTCGCGACTATTACCGCCTCGAGGATCGCGAGGGGCGCCGCTTCTGGGTCTATCGCGAGGGGGTGTGGAAGGACGGTGCGGCGCGCCGCCCACGCTGGCTTCTGCACGGGCTGTTCGCGTGACCGGACGTGCAACCGCAGGCGCCGCCTATGCCGAGTTGCAGGTCACGACGAATTTTTCGTTTCTGCGCGGCGCTTCGCACCCGCACGAATTCGTGGCGACGGCAAAAGCACTCGGCCATTGCGCCATCGGCATTGCCGACCATGGCAGCTTTGCGGGCATCGTGCGCGCGCATGTCGCGGCCAAAGAAGCGGGCCTCAAACTGCTGGCGGGCGTGCGCGTCGATCCGACCGACGGCCCGCCTTTGCTGCTCTACGCCAAAAACCGCGCGGGCTATGCGGGCCTGTGCCGCTTGATCTCGGCCGGGCGACGACGCGCAGGCCACGGCAATGGCTGCCGCGTGTCGCTCGCCGAATGCCTGGCTTTGAAGGGCAGCGCGATCGCGATCGCAATCGAGCCCATCGAACTCGACGCAGTCGCCGCCGCTTTCGGCCGCGACGCCTATTTGGCCGCGACGTTCCGCTATGCCGGCGACGACACGGCCGCGATCGGTGCACATGCGCTGCTTGCCCGCCGCCACAGGCTGCGCTTGGTCGCCACAAACGACGTGCAGGCGCACGCACCCGAGCGCCGGGCCTTGCACGACGTGCTTGCCTGCATCCGCAATCTGCAGACGATCGACACGGCAGGCTATCTGCTGGCCGCGAATGCCGAACGCCATCTGAAGCCGCCCGAAGAGATGGCACGGCTGTTTGCCGCCTGGCCCGACGCGATCGCCGCCACCGCCGCGATCGCGGCCGCGTGCGACTTCTCGCTCGACCAGGTGCGCTACGACTATCCCGATCTGCCGGGGGCCGAGCCCGGCAGTGCGCAGGCCACGCTCACTAGGCTCGCCTGGGACGGTGCCAAAGAACGCTATCCTGTGGGCATTCCGCCCGGCGTGGCGGCGCAGATTTCCTACGAGCTCAAGATCATCGCCGAACTCGGCTATGCGCCGTATTTCCTCACCGTGCACGACATCGTCATGTTCGCGCGAAATCGCGGCATCCTGTGCCAGGGGCGCGGCTCGGCCGCCAATTCGACCGTGTGCTACTGCATCGGCATCACGGCCGTCGATCCGGCGCGCATGGATCTGCTGTTCGAGCGCTTCGTGTCGGCCGCGCGCAACGAGCCGCCCGACATCGACGTTGATTTCGAGCACGAGCGGCGCGAGGAAGTGATCCAGTACATCTACGCGCATTACGGGCGCGAGCGCGCGGGCCTTGCCGGTGCGATCGCAGCCTATCGCGCGCGCTCGGCCTTGCGCGACGTGGGCAAGGCGCTGGGCCTCACCGCCGACGCGATCGCGGCCTTGTCGGGCAGCGTGTGGGGGCGCAGCGAGGCCGGGATCGACGATGTGTACATCAAAGCCGCCGGGCTCGATCCGGAAGCGCCGCGCTTGCGTCTCGCACTCGCACTTGCGCGCACGCTGGTCGGGTTTCCGCGCCATCTGTCGCAGCATTCGGGCGGCTTCGTGATCGCGTGCGGGCGGCTCGACGAAATCTGCCCGATCGTCGATGCAGCGATGGAAGCGCGCACGATCCTCGAATGGGACAAGGACGATCTCGAAGCGCTCGGCATCCTCAAGATCGACGTGCTGGCGCTGGGCATGCTGACTTGCATCCGCAAGGCGTTCGATCTGATCGCAAGTGCGGGCGGCCCGCGCCTGGAACTGGCCGACGTGCCGGCCGAAGATCCGGCCGTCTACGACATGCTGTGCCGCGCGGACTCGATCGGCGTTTTCCAGGTCGAAAGCCGCGCGCAGATGAGCATGCTGCCGCGCCTGAAGCCGCGCTGCTTCTACGATCTCGTGATCCAGGTCGCGATCGTGCGCCCGGGCCCAATCCAGGGCGACATGGTGCATCCCTATTTGCGCCGCCGCAGCGGCCAAGAGACGGTCTCGTTCCCATCCCAAGCGCTCGAACAGGTATTGAGAAAAACCCTGGGCGTACCGCTGTTCCAGGAGCAGGCCATGAAAATCGCCATCGTCGCGGCCGGCTTCACGCCGGCCGAGGCCGATGCGCTGCGTCGCGCGATGGCCACGTTCAAGCGCGCCGGCCTCATCGGCGGCTTCGGCGCGAAACTTGTCGAAGGCATGGTCGCACGCGGCTACGACCGCGATTTTGCCGAACGCTGTTTTCGCCAGATTGAAGGTTTCGGCACCTACGGTTTTCCCGAAAGCCACGCCGCTTCATTTGCGCTGCTCGTCTACGTGTCGGCGTGGCTCAAATGCCGCCATCCGGCGGCGTTTGGCGCGGCATTGCTGAACAGCCAGCCGATGGGCTTCTACGCGCCCGCCCAGATCGTGCGCGACGCCCAGGAACACGGCGTGCGCGTCGCCCCGCCTTGCGCCGACCGCAGCTTATGGGACGCCACCCTCGAAGACGCCGCCACGCTGCGCTTGGGGCTCCGCCAGATAAAGGGCTTGGCCCAAGCGGCGGCCGAAGCCTTGGTCGCTTCCCGCCCCGAAGGTGGCTATGCCGGCCCTGCCGATGCCGCACGGCGCGCCAAGCTTGATCGCGGCGATCTGGAAACGCTGGCGCGCGGCGATGCGTTTGCCGCCGCCGGGGCAAGCGGATTGCCGCGGCGCCAAGCGCTCTGGCAAGCAGGCCTGCGCGCCCCGCGTCCCTTGCCGTTGTTCGACGGGCTGCCGCCCGACGATGCGCCGATCGTGCTGCCGGAAATGGCGCTCGGCGAACAGGTGGCCGAGGATTACGCGCATCTGCGCCTGTCGCTTAAATCCCATCCGCTTGCGTTGCTGCGCGTTGATCTTGCGGTCGCACAGTTACAGACATGCGAACAACTGGCGCGCACCAAGAACGGCGCACGCACGACGCTGGCGGGCTTGGTACTGCTGCGCCAGCGCCCGGGTACGGCCAAGGGCACGCTCTTCGTGACGCTCGAAGACGAAACCGGCATCGCCAACCTGATCGTCTGGCCGCACGTGTTCGAAGCGTATCGGCCGGTGGTGCTGGGCGCACGGCTGCTGCAGGTCGAAGGCCAGGTACAGCGCGAGGCAAGCGTGGTGCACGTGATCGTGCGCAAGCTGTTCGACCGCTCGGCTTTGCTCGCCACGCTTGTCGGCAGTGCCCCCGTCCACTACGCGTCGCGCGATTTCCGCTGACGCATGTGCCGCCCCTCAATCCACAATAAAAAGCGTGGCGCCGTCGCGGGTGCGCGAGCGATGCGCTTCCGCTCCGTCGGCGACTTGGTAGCTCACGCCGGGGCCCATCTTGAACACGCGTCCGTCGGCAAGTTCGGTTTCAAGCACGCCCGACAAAACCAGAAGCACGTGGCCCTTCTGGCACCAATGGTCGGCAAGGTAGCCCGGACTGTATTCAACCATGCGCACACGAATGTCGCCGAAAAGCTGCGTACGCCAGGTCGCATGCCCGGTTTCGCCCGGATGTTCGGTGCGCGCGACCGTCGACCAATCGACCGTCGCAAAAGGGATCCCGGACATTCTCATGACGCCTCTATAAAATTTTTCGCAACTTATGTCGAGTCGCGCTTGGCCGACTCCGAAGCAGTATGAAAGGGTACATGTGGATATCCCGAATCGAGGCATAAACACATGCAGTTCCGAGTCTTTTCCACAGCGATGGTTTTGCTCTTGGCAGCCACTTCGGCGCACGCGCAAAAACGCCCGCAATACCTGGACGGACTCTATGTCAGCGGTCAGGCTGGTATCAACAAAACTGAGGAAAGCGGTACCAGCCGAGACGGTGTCACTACGAAGGCCGGGTTCTCGCGCAGCGCCACGGGCAGCGTCGCCGTCGGTTACGGACTCGGCAATGGGTTCCGTGGCGAAGTCGAAGCAGCCTTGCGCCAATCGACAGTCAATTCGCTCCAAAACAGCTATAGCGTCGATGACGGTCTCGGCAACATTTCGACCGTCAATCCCGGTCCCGGCGGCCGCATCCGGACTTTGAGCGTAATGGGAAACGTCATATATGACGTGCCACTGGCGCTCGGAATCACGCCCTTTGCTGGCGTGGGCGTCGGCGGTGCGCGTGTGGAAGTAAATAACTTCGGTCCAGATACGCGCGTGGCAGAGCGCAGTGCGACCACCTCCGGTTCCAAAATCGTGCCCGCCTACCAGGCCCTTGCCGGCGTCAATGTCGGCGTCACCGACAATGTCGCGGTTGGCGTGACCTATCGCTATTTTGCGACTGACAAGGCATCGATCGCTTCGGATGCCGGGACGCCGACGAAGTTCGCCATTCGTGACCATTCGGTAATGGCCGGTTTGACGTGGTCCTTCAATGCGCAACCGACGAGCGCACCCAACGCGATGGCCAATGTCGCCGTTGTGCCCAACGCGGCCTCACCTCAGCAACAGGCTATGACGGCACCCACGCCGCAATTGGCAAGCCCTGCTTTCGGCAACCAGCCGCAGGTCGCAGCCGTCACCCCGGCCGCCGCCGCAGTTGGGGCGGGGCCCCGCGCATTCACGGTGTTTTTCGAATTCGATAGGGCCGCTATCTCGAGCGATGCAGACCGCGTTCTGATCCAAGCGGCCGAAACCGCAAAGGCTGGCGTGTTTACCCGTATCCGGGCAACCGGACATACCGACACGGTCGGTACCGCACGCTACAACATGGCGCTGTCGATCCGACGCGCCAATGCGGTACGCGACGTACTGGTCCGCGAGGGTATTCCGGCCACACAGATCGTCGTTGTTGGGCGCGGCGAGACCCAACTCCTTGTCCCGACCCCGGACAACATCAACGAACCGCGCAATCGCCGGGTCGAAATCGTTATTGAATAAGGGGTTAACGGTAGGACTTGCAATGGCCCGGAACCGTTGCAGTTGCGCCACAGCGTACAACTACCTATGCCAAACGTGGTGCAAAACGGGAATTCTGTGCTAAAACAAGGTCATGATTCGCCAGCAACTCTGGCTATCGAGACTTCGAAAAAAGGATACCCGATGAATTTCCGCACCGCCCTCCTCGCCGCCGCTGCCTCCATTGTGCTGATCGGCTCCGCTTCGGCTCTGAATACGTCTTGTTTCTATATCGGCGGCGCAGCTGGCCTTACATTCCTCGACGATGTCGATGGGACCTACAAACCCGCAAATTCCAAGGGGGCGGAAAAGTACAAGACCGGTTATGGGCTGTTGGGTGCTTTGGGCTACGGCTACGGCAACGGCTTCCGTTCGGAAATCGAAGTAGCCTACTCCGATTCCAAAGCCAAAAATTCCAGCTATTCGCTGGGTAGCGGCATCACGACATCGACCGGTGGCAACGCCAGCGCATTCTCCGTGCTCGGCAATGCGCTTTATGATTTCAATTTCGGCCTGCCTGTCACGCCGTATCTCGGCGTCGGTCTCGGTTGGGTCCGTCTCAACGCCGAATCGAAAGTCAATTCGAACGTCGGAAACATCAAGCTTATCGACGACGATGCCGATGCGGTCGGTTATCAGTTGATCGCGGGTTTGTCGCTGCCGATCATGGACAATCTTAAAGCCACGCTCGACTATCGCTTCAAGTCGACGTTCAATAAGCCGAAGTTCGACACGACCGCTCAGACGCGCGCCCTCGATGCCAATCTGCGCACCTTCGAAGCCGATCGTCCGATGATCCACAACGTCTTCTTGGGTCTGCGCTACGAGTTCGGCGCCCCGGCGCGTCCGGCCCCGGCCGCAACGCCAGTTCAAGCACCTTCCCCCGCACCGGCTCCTGCACCTGTCGCGGCACCGGCGCCCGCACCGGCTCCGGCCGCTGCCCCGGCTGCGCAGATCCAGCGCAATTTTCTCGTCTTCTTCGATTTCAACGAGTCAACGTTGACGCCGGAAGCCTCGCGTATCATCCAGCAGGCCGCCACAACCGCCCGCCAGGGCAACGTGACGCGCATCACGGCGACGGGCCACACCGACACATCAGGCTCGCCGCAGTACAACCAGCGTCTCTCCGAGCGTCGTGCCGATGCCGTCCGCGCCGACTTGGTTCGGCAGGGCATCCCGGCGAACCAGATCGTCACGATCGGTCGCGGCGAAAGCGAACTGCGTGTGCGCACCGCCGACGGCGTGCGCGAGCCGCAGAACCGCCGCGTGGAAATCGTTCTGCAATAACGGTTTCAGTCCTTCAAACGGCAAAAGGGCCGGTCGCAAGACCGGCCCTTTTTGTTTGGCTTGCAGGTAATCGGCACGAAACCGTACCGTTGCCACCGAGGACGGACGTTAGGGTGCCAACGCGTATTGCATGGCCGGATCGCGACCGCAGACTTCGCCGACACGCATCATGCCACCTTTGACCCTGGCTTCGACATGTTCGCCAAGCTTGCCGCGCGGAATGTCGGCGACGTCCGAGAACTGTTTGACCGTCTCCTCGCAGAAACTTTGGCTTGCCATCGAGCGGTTGGAGGCATCGTTGGCAAGGGCGGTCGTGAATGTATCGTAGCGGCGCTGCGGATTGCCCGTGCCGAGCCGCGCAAAATGCTGCTGCAGCACGCGATTGTAGCGCTGCAGTTCGGCGCTGTGCCTGTCCATAAATGCATTGTAGTGGCCGCTTTGGTCGATCGCGCGTGTGCAGGACAATGTCGCGACCATCAACTCGGTCTGCAGCACGCGCGCCTTGACGGCGATGGCCTCGTCGCGCGTCAAACATTGCTGCTGGGCATAGGCCAAGCCCGAACCGAGGCTCAGCGCAACGAGGGCAGTGCTTAGAGTTCGGATCAAACGCACAATTCTCTCCTGCCGCAACGGGCCGAATACGCGTTATATACGAACAATTGAGCACTTCCGACCAGCTTTTTTGACGCATCACTAAGTCGCGGAGGTCGCATTGAAAATCGGGATTGTCGGGATCGGTGCCATCGGTGCGGCCGTCGCAACGCAGCTGACACCGCCGCTCGAACTCGTGGCCGTCTCGGGTCGCGAGTCGCACACAACGGCGGCCAAATGCGGGGCCTTAGGCCTGAACGCATCTGCGACCGACCTTGCGACTCTTATTTCGGCCAGCGACGTGGTCGTCGATTGTGCCGTTGCCGCAAGCTTCCGCGGCGTCGCAGAGGCCAGTCTTGCTGCGGGGCGCGTCCTCGTGACCGTCAATGCAGCACCTTTGCTCGATCATCTCGATCTGGTCGAACTTGCGCGCGCGAACGGCGGGCGCATTGTCGTGGCAACGGGCGCCCTGCTCGCCCTCGATGCCGTTGCCGCTGCCGCCTTGGGCCGTATCGAAAGCGTGACGATGCGCAATCGCAAACCGCCGCAGAGCCTTGCAGGTGCGCCTTACATCGTCGAAAACGGCATCGATCTCGCCGCGATCGCAACGGCGACCTGCGTTTTCCGCGGCACCGCGCGCGAAGCGGCGAAGGGCTTCCCGGCCAACGTCAATGTTGCAGCCGCCCTGAGCCTGGCGGGCGCTGGCCCTGATCGCACGATGGTCGAGATCTGGGCCGATCCAAACCTCACCCGCAATGTGCACGAGTTCGATCTTGTGTCGGACAGCGTATCATTCTCGGTGCGCACCGAGGGCCTCCCGAGCCCCGACAATCCGAAGACAAGCGCCATCGTGCCGCTGTCGGTGCTCGCAACCCTGCAGCGGCTCGCGAGCCCCCTCAGGATCGGAACGTAGTCGCGATCTTTGTGCCCGCCGCCAGAAACTTGTGCACCGGGCAATGTTCGGCGATGGCCAGCAGGCGCTGGCGCTGCTCGGCATCGAGCGTGCCCACCAGTTCGATCTCGCGCCGGATCGTATTGTCGGCCGCCATGGCTACGTGCGTGGCGATCCGTTCGAGCGGCCAGCCCTTGCGGTCGGCATAGAGACGCACGGTCATGTTCGTACAGGCACCGAGGCCCGCGAGCACGAAGCCGAACGGCGGCAAGCCCGTCCCGCCCCCGCCCTCGCCCGCCGGCATGTCGGCAGTCAGGGTGTGACCGTCGCCGACTGCTTGACTGACGTATTTCGGCCCAGTTTCGGTGACAACGATATCCGGTGTATGCGCCATGGTGCTTGTGCTCCTTTGTAACCGTACTGTATCTGCCGCAAGGCCAAGATGCTTGAAACCGTAGCTTCCCCCAAGAGACAATGGCGCATGGACAAATCGGATGTCGAGATTCTGGCGCGCACCCAAAGCTATCGCGGCTTTCTGCGGGTCGATGAATACAAGCTGCGCCACCGCCTGTTTGCCGGCGGCTGGAGCCCCGTGCTCTCGCGCGAGGTGATGGAGCGCGGCAATGCAGTCGCAGCCGCCCTCTACGACCCGGTGCTCGACAAAGTGGTGCTGATCGAACAGTTCCGCATCGGCGCCTACACGGCCGGCCAGCCGCCCTGGATGGTCGAGGGGGTCGCCGGCATGCTCGCCAAAGACGCCGACCCGGTCGCCGTGCTGCGCCACGAGATCGCGGAAGAAACCGGTCTCGAGGCGACGGCGATCGAGCGCATCGGCCGGGCCATGGCCTCACCCGGCGGCACCAGCGAGTACGTTGAGATGTATGCGGCCAAAGTCGACGCAAGCAAAGCGGCTGGCTTCCACGGGCTTGCGAACGAAGGCGAAGACATCCGCGTTTTTGCCGAGGATTTTGCAACGGCCTTAGCGTCGTTCTTCGATGGAAGCCGCCTTGGCAGCGGCTTTACAATCATGTGCCTGCAATGGCTCGCCCTCAATCGCGAGCGGCTGCGCACGCAATGGAGAGACTAGAATGAGCGATATCCGCGACGGCTTTGTCGGTACCATCGGCAACACGCCGCTCATTCGCCTTCGCAGGGCAAGCGAGGCAACGGGCTGCGAGATTCTCGGCAAGGCCGAGTTTCTGAACCCCGGCGGCTCGGTCAAGGACCGTGCTGCGTTGCAGATGATTGTGGATGCCGAAGAAAAGGGTCTGCTGCGCCCGGGCGGCATCATCGTCGAGGGCACTGCCGGCAATACCGGCATCGGCCTTGCCCTGGTCGGCAATGCGCGCGGCTATCGCAGCGTCATCGTGATGCCCGACACGCAGAGCCAGGAGAAAAAGGACTTCCTGCGTCTCGTGGGCGCTGAACTGCGCTTGGTGCCGGCAGCGCCATACGCCAATCCCAACAACTACATCAAAGTCTCGGGCCGCCTCGCCGAGGAAATCGGCAAGACGCATCCGGCGGGCGCCCTGTGGGCCAATCAATTCGACAATGTCGCGAACCGCGAAGCTCATATCCGCACGACAGGTCCTGAGATTTTCACGCAGACCGACGGCAAGGTCGATGCCTTCGTCTGCGCGGTCGGTTCGGGCGGCACGCTTGCAGGAACAGCGACTGCGTTGCGCCGCCTCAAACCCGGCGTGAAGATCGGCATCGCCGATCCGTTCGGCGCTGCCCTCTACAGCTATTTCACCACGGGCGTGCTCAAATCCGAAGGCAGCTCGATCACCGAGGGGATTGGCCAGGGCCGCATCACCAAGAATCTTGAAGGGCTCGCTGTCGACCACGCGTTCCGTATTTCCGACGAAGAAGCGGTGCGCGCCGTGTTCGATCTGCTGCGCGAAGAAGGGCTGTTCTTGGGTGCTTCGTCGGGCGTCAACGTAGCCGGCGCGATCGCGATGGCCAAGGCGCTCGGCCCCGGCCACACGATCGTGACAATCCTGTGCGACGGCGGGGCGCGCTACGCGTCCAAGCTGTTCGACCCAACCTTTCTGCGCAGCAAGAACCTGCCCGTGCCCGACTGGCTCGACGCGCCGCAGGCGAACCCGGTTCCAACTCCTTTGCAGACGGTGCAGCCATGAGCTTCCCGGCCCTCGTTTCGAGCGACTGGCTTGCGGATCATCTCGACGACGCAAGCGTGCGTGTGCTCGACGGTTCCTACCATCTGCCGACAGCCAAGCGCGACGCAACCGCCGAGTTTCTGGCAGCCCATATCCCGGGGGCTGCGTTTTTCGATATCGAGGCAATCAGCGACCCGGCGAACGACCTGCCGCACATGCTGCCGTCGCCCGAGGCGTTTGCCGCCGCCGCAGGTGCGCTTGGCATCGATGCGGACACGCATGTCGTTGTCTACGACGCGTACGGCCTCATGAGTGCGGCACGCGTGTGGTGGATGCTGCGCGTGTTCGGCCACGACCGCGTCTCGGTGCTCGACGGCGGCTTTCCGAAATGGCGCAAAGACGGCCATCCGGTCGAGGCGGGCCCTGCGCGCAATGCGCAACGGCGGTTTGCGGCGACGTTCCGGCCCGAACTCGTGCGCGCAAAAAGCGATCTTGTCGCAAATCTCGCGGCACCTGTATTCCAGATCGCCGATGCACGCTCCAACGCCCGCTTCTTGGCGCAAGCGCCGGAGCCGCGCGCAGGCCTGCGCGGCGGTCATATACCGGGCTCGGCAAGCCTGCCCTATACGGCACTGCTCGATCCAGCGACGCAAACGCTGCTGCCGCCCGAGGCCATCGCCAAGCGCTTCGCCGAAGCCGGGATCGACACGGGGCAACCCATCGTCGCTTCATGCGGATCCGGCGTCACTGCCTGCGTACTGGCCCTCGGGCTTTACACGCTCGGCCACACGGCAACGCCCGTCTATGACGGCTCATGGTCCGAATGGGGCCTGCCCGACGGCCCGCCGGTGGCGAAAAGCGCTTGATCCTAGTGGTTTAGGATCTGCGACAAGAACAGCTTGGTGCGCTCGTTCTGCGGGTTGCCGAAGAAGGCTTCGGGCTCGTTCGCTTCGACGATTTCACCCTTGTCCATGAACCCGACGCGGTCGGCGACGGCCTTGGCGAAGCCCATTTCGTGCGTGACGCAGATCATCGTCATGCCTTCGCGCGCGAGTTCAACCATCGTGTCGAGCACTTCCTTGACCATCTCGGGGTCGAGGGCAGAGGTCGGCTCGTCGAACAACATGATCTTGGGCTTCATGCACAAGGAGCGCGCGATCGCCACGCGCTGCTGCTGACCGCCCGACAGTTGGCTCGGGTACTGGTGGGCGTGTTGGGGGATACGACCGCGCGTTAGGAAATGAATTGCCGTATCTTCGGCAACCTTCTTGGGCACT
>JAIXXA010000187.1 GCA_027490975.1 Rhodospirillaceae bacterium | reverse complement strand
GAGGCCGCGCGCGCGGGCGAAGCGGGCAAGGGTTTTGCGGTCGTGGCTTCGGAGGTCAAAAACCTCGCGAACCAAACCGCCAAAGCCACCGGCGACATCGCCGCCCAAGTCGGTGCGATCCAAGAGGCGACCAAACATTCGGTCGACTCGCTGGCGCGCATCGCCAAGACGATCGAGGAGATCAGCGGCATTTCGGCAGGGATTGCCTCGGCGGTCGAAGAACAAGGGGCCGCCACGCAGGAGATCGCGCGCAACGTTCAGCAGGCCGCCGCCGGCACGTCCGAAGTTTCGTCGAACATTGCGGGCGTTACCAAAGCCGCGACCCAGACCGGCGACAACGCGCTCAAAGTGCTGCAGACCGCCGATCGCCTGACCGCACAGTCGAACGATCTGCGCGGCAATGTGGGCGAGTTCCTCGGCCGCGTGCGCAGCGGCTGAGTTTAGGCCGCGCGCCCGGCGTAAACGAAGCCGGCGGCTTCGGCGGCCGCCTGCACCTGGCGGTCGTCGAGGCCAGCGACCGTCACGCGGCCCTGCGCAAGATCGATCTCGGCGGGCGCGCGGGCACCTTGGGCGGTCAACGCGCGCGTCATCGCGCGCGCGCAGCCGGCACAGGTCATGCCGGTCACTCGGTAGGATATCGTTTCCACGGCGGTTCTCCGGTTGCGGCAGCTGCAGGTTCGGGCAACGCGCGCGTGGTTGTCGCGGCACGTGTCGGCGGCGGCGACGGCGGCGTTTGGGCTGCCGCTTCGCGCAAAGCGATGGGGGCAAGATTGGGGCTAGCCGGCGCTTGGCGCTGTTGGCGCACGACGGCCGACACCGGGACAAGCTGCAGGCCGCGCGCATTCATGGTCGGGATCCAAGCGGCGAGCGCCTCGAGGGTCGCGTCGTGCGGATGCCCGATCGCGACCGCCGTGCCGCGCCGATTGGCCACCCGCTCGAGCTCCGCCAGTTGCTTGCGCACGGCACCCGCCTCGATCTCGTTGTCGAGAAACACGTCGCGCACCGCATGCGCAACGCCCAGCGCCTGCGCCACCGCACTGCCCGCCGAACTGCCGGTCGTGCGGCTGTCCACAAACAGGAGGCCGCGCGCGGCGATCTCCTGCAGCACGGGCGCAAGTGCATTGGGATCGCGCGTGAAGCGACTGCCCATATGGTTGTTGAGACCGACCGCATTGGGCAACCGGTCGAGCGCATTGGCGGTGCGCGCGCGGATATCGTCGGCCGACATGCGCACGAACAATGCACCCGGCCCCGGATTGTCGCGCCCCTCGGGTTCCATCGGCAAATGCAGCAATATCTCGTGCCCGGCCGCACGGCCCTGGCGCCCCTGCTCGGCAAGGTCGGGGGCGTAGCTCAGAAACGACAGCGTCAGCGGGCCCGGCAGCGCCATCGCGCGCGTTGCGCGCGCGGGATCCGTGCCCAGATCGTCGAGCACGATCGCGATCCAAGCGCCAGCGCGGATCTGCGGCGGGCGTACGGCACGCGCTTCCCAACCGGCGTCGCTTGCGCGCGGAGCTGCGGCGGCCGGCGCCGGGGCAGCCGGTGCCGGGGCAGCCGGTGCCAGGGCGGCCGCAACCGGGCTCGTTGCGGCGGGTGCTGCTGCGCGAACGATCTCGAAAAATGGCACCACGGTGTCCCGCACTGGCGCCGTCGCCGGGGCCGATGTCGGGGCCGGGGCCGGGGCGAGCGCTACGGATCGCAAAGCTGCCACAGGTTCGGCCTCGCCCGTTTCGCTTGGCCCCGCCAATGCAACCGTAACCGGCTCTGGTGCGTCCGGCACGAGCGTGGTCGCCTGCCAATAGACATAGGCGCCCGCGCTCGCGGCGATCAGCGGAATCGCAAAAAGGGCCGCGATGCCGAAATCGCGGGCAAATCCCCTTGCAGCAGGCGGCGGGCGGCGGGCCATCGGCAATCTATAGCGCGATTCGAGGCGGGCCTAGCGCGCCAGATCGTCGAGGATCGGGCAGTCCGGCCGGTCGTCGTTGTGGCAGCGCAGCAGCAACGTCTGCAACGTCGCTTTCATCGTTTCGAGATTGGCGATCTTCTGCTCGATCGCCGCCATATGGGCCGCCGCCATTGCATGGACTTGTTGGCTCGCCCGGCTGCGGTCGCGCCACAGCGCCAAGAGATCGGCCACGTCTTTGACGGAAAAGCCGAGCGAGCGTGCCCGGTGCACGAAGCGTAGCTCGGCGATCTCGCGTGCACCGTAAGCGCGGTAGTTGTTTTGGCCGCGCGCGGCGGGTGCCACGAGCCCGACCGATTCGTAGTAGCGGATCGACTTGGCCGACATCCCGGTTGCTGACGCAACCTCGCCGATATTCATCGCACTTTCCCCTCCAAAAGACGCCAGCCAACCGAAGACACGGCGAAGCATAAACCATCCCCTTACGGGAAGGTAAAGCTTCGATGCAGTTGCGCCAAACCGCGCAACAAGCGAGACTCCTTCGGTCAACAAGGGAACAAGCAAAATGAAGCGCTTGCGTAGGCCGGCGTCGCGTTGGCTCGGCATTGTCGGCATGGCTTTGGCGCTCGCCGCGTGCAGCGTGCGCGGCGGCGGCGGCGGGATTACGGCGGCCGACGGCGTGTTCGTGGGCGAAGGCTTCCGCAGTACCGGCCCTGAATCGCGCTGCGAGCGGCGCTATGCCGTGCGCGCCACGCTGAAGCTCGGCGAGCTTGCGCTGGAATTCTCGGACGCCGAAAATCCGACGCGCACGCCGATCCGCGCATCCAGCTATGTCGAGGCGAACGGCCGGTTCGTCGCCAACGTTTTTTTCCAGGGCGAAGGCCACGTGCTCGAAGGCGTGCTGTCGGCCGACAGCCTGCGCGCCACGATCGACGCGCGAAGCTGCCGCATGTCGATCTCCGCGCGGCGCACAAATGCTGTCTAGCGACAGCGATGGCCGGTCGGTGCGACGCGGTCCGCTGCAGCTCGGCTATTCGCGCTTTCGCTGGGGGCTGATCGGCCTTGCCATCGGCATCAGCGTCGCGTTCGCGGCCTATTTCGTCTACAACGCGCGCGCCAACGCCGACCAGGCCCAGCGCGCGGCCGAGCGCGAAATCCGCAACATCACGAACGTACTGGCCGAGCTGCTGGCGCGCACCCTTGCAGCGGTCGATTTGGGCGTGCTGGCGGCCGCCGTCGATCTTTCGGAACCCGAGTATTGGCAGCCAGGCGCCGACATATCGCGCATCTCGGAAATGCTGGTGCGCTTCACCGCCGCCGAGCCCGCGATCGGCCGGCTCATGGCGATCGACAAAGACGGCCGCATGCGCGCGTCCACCGACGCAACACCGCCAGGCACTTCGTTCGCGCATCGCGCGTTCATGGCCACGGTCGGCGACGGCGTGTTGCTGAGCGTGGTCGATCCGCCCGCCGACGACGGCCCGGCCTGCCAAGGCTGCGTCGCGATCTCCGCCCCCGTGATCGGGCGCGACAACGGGCAGTACGGACTCATCGTCGCGGAGATTCCGCGCTCGGCCTTCGAACGCATCTTCAATCGCCTGGACAGCGGCCGGCGCAGCGTCTTCGCGATCGTCGACGTGCGCGGCCAAATGGTGATCCGCATGCCCGCCGTCGATCGGACTGCGGTCATGGCGGCGGCCACCTACCCGATCGCACTGCGCGCCTTCCAGCAGAACGAGACGTTGAGCGAGCGCTCGGCCAGCATCGACGGCATCGACAGGCTCTTTGCCTTCAGCCCCGTACCGGGCCGCGGCTGGGTCGTCTATGGCGGCGTGGCGCCCGACGATTTCCTTGCCGAATGGCGCCAGTCGCTGCAGGTGTCGGTGCCGTTTTCGGTTCTCGTCCTTGCCTCGGTCGTGTTCCTGATCCTCGCTTTGTCGCGCCATTTGGGCCGCGTGGAGGAAAGCGAGCGCAGCCTGCGCCAGTCGGACCAGCGCTTCCAGTCGCTCGTCGCGAACATTCCGGGCGTGGTGTTCCAGCGCCGCCGCCTGCCCGACGGGCGCACGAACATCGTATGGATCGGTGCCGCCCTCGAAGAGCTGTTCGGCTTTTCGGCCGAGCGCGTGATGCGCAACAGCGGCGGCTCGCTGCGCGCGATCCTGCTTGCCGAAGACCTGCAGCGCTTCAAGGACGCGTTCGAGGATTCGGCGCGCGACATGTCGGCCGTGAGCTGGCTCGGCCGCGCGCGCCACGCCGACGGCCGAATCCTGTCGATCGAAGTGACGGCGCGCCCGCGCTTCGAACCCACCGGGTCCGTCCTATGGGACGGCATCCTGCTCGACGTCACCGACCGCATCGCCGCCGATGCGGCGCTGACGACGCTGCGCGCCCAGCTCGAGCTCGCGCTCGCGAACATGGCGCAGGGCATGTGCGTGTGCGACGCCGCCCAGCGCATCGTCGTCTACAACCGCCGCTATCTCGAGATCGGCAACCTCGCGGACGGCGACGTGGTCCCCGGCGTCGCGGTCGAGACGGTGCTGCGCGCGGCGATCGACCGCGGCGTGTTCCGCACCGACAAGCCCGCGCAGCTCGTCGAAAAGACTCTGGCCGCGCTGCGCGCCAGGTCGCCGAGCAAATTCACGATCGACATGGCCGACGGGCGCACGGTCGAGATCGACGTGCAGCCG
>JAIXXA010000079.1 GCA_027490975.1 Rhodospirillaceae bacterium | reverse complement strand
GTGCTGAGAAGGAGACTGGCCATGAGTGACGTGGTGGAGACTGCCCAAACATTCGAGCAGTGGTGGGATAGCCGAGACGAAACCTGGAAAGAGACTGCCGCTCGGCGTGATCTGGCGATGAAAGGCTGGCACAACGGCCGCCCAGAGGTCATCACCGCCCTCCGCGCACAACTCGCAACCGCGATCAAGGAGCGGGACGATGCGTGCCGGCTTTACCTCGAAGGCGTGATGACCAAGCGCGCCCTCGCCGCCGAGGCAGAGAGCGATAGGCTCAGGCGGGCGCTGGAGGCTGCGACGAAGTTGGCTGACGGCTACGGCATCGTGTTGGCGATGATTAGCGCAGGCGCCGACGCTCCGCAGAAATTCGCGAAACGCATGCTCGCTGAATACGCGAGCGAAGCCGAAACCGTGAGGAACTTCAAATGAAAATGACCGCCAAAATTGTGCCTTACAGCAGTGTCGTCGGCTCGTCTGTGACAGTGCACGCCGACAACAATCTGACCGTTTGCCAGCTCGGATTGCTAAATGTGATCCCGCCATCGTTCAACTTCACGCCCGAGCTTCATCGCGAGGCAAGCGAGAAGCTGGCGCGATGGATCGCTGATGCCCTCAACGCCGCCCCACCTTTTGAGCCGGTCGCTCTCCAGAAAGGCTCGCGTCATGACGGTTGAGGACGAGAAGCTGGTCGAGGTCGTCGCGCGAGCGATCTGCGTTCAGAGGGGCGTCAATCCCGATTGCCAAAATCAAGGCGCGGCCCGCGATGGTTCGGTTGACGGCCATTGGAATTTCTCGACCGAACACAATTTCGGTCGGCCATACGACAACCGATGGCACTACGGCTGGCGCAATCAGGCCGCCAACGCCCGCGCCGCCATCGCCGCTTATGAGGCCGCGAAGGGTGGGGCTGCTCCGGCAGGGTGGGTGATGGTGCCGAGAGAGCCGACGCCAAAGATGCTGGAGGATGCCGCATTCAACCTAGCCGATGAGTTTGGCGCGGACTTCGTCAAGCCGCTCGGGTCGTTCGCCAAGGCCGTCTATGGCGAAATGCTTTCTGCCGCGCCAAAGCCCGCCCCTGCCGCCCCTCCGGCGCCTGGCCAGCAACGGATACGGGAGGCGCTGATCAAGGTGCGGGATCGGTTCTTCCCAGCCGACCAAAGCGAGCGCGACGATCTCTGGGATGAGGTCAACAGCGCGCTTACTGCGGAGGCCAAGGAGTCCGGCCCGGGCTAACCAAACGCATCGAGGGCCGGCTGACCAGCGGAGGGCTCCGGCTCTCCGCTTTTTTGCGCCCAGCTAGGGGGCCAGCGGGAGGGAAAGCGCCAGCCGCCTTTGGCGTCGGCCATGCGCTTGCCGGTAGCCTTGGCCCATGCCTCGTATTCGTCGGTGTCCTGCATCGCGTAGAACCCGCCTTCGGCCGTGGTGTGATTGGCGGCGACCGTCAGCGGCGGGACAGCAGCGCCGTTCCAACTGACGTCGTAGCCCTGCCAGCCGCGAAGGATCATCACATCGGCGGCGGCGTTGGGGTTTCCGCTGTCGGCGAGCTTGGTAGCCAGCAGCTCGGCGGCTCGGGGCGTCATCGGCTTCCGGATCTTCAGCCGATGCGCCAAGACCGATTCGGCCCGGTCTGGGTCGAGAACCGAACCGAGAGCTTCGAGGATGCGAGATCGGTCATTTTGGCTTTTCGATGCCTTGGCTGCCGGGGATGACGAAGGAACCGAAGGTTCCTGAGGTAGAGGGGTAGTTTTTTCTTTAGGGGGTGTGGGGGAGCTTTCTTTTTTGGTCACAGTGACGTCACAAGTGACGCAATCCGTCACTTGTGACGCTTCGTGACGCCGCTCGCGCAGACGCCGCATCCGCAGCGCGCTCGCACCAACAGAGCGCTCGACGACAACCGGCTCTGGCGTCGGCGCATGCTGTTCCATCGCCTCGACAGCGATCAAGGCCTGCTCGATCGTCAGGCCGGCGGCAAGCATCTGCCGGATGGCAGCGGCGGTTGACATCAGTGGCTCGTCGCCCTGCCGCGCTGGGCCGCGGCTGTATCGGCTATGGCCTTGTCCACGGTGTCGCAGAACAGCGGCGAGAGGTCTTCACGGCTCGACTGCAGCGCGACGCCGGTGCAATAGGCGAGTGCCTTGATGATGTCTTGGTGAGCTTCGGGGGTCAGCGGCGCGGGGTGCTTGGCCTGCAGGACGCGGCGGATGCCGCAGAGCAGACAATCACAGGTATCCTCTTGACCCCGATGGGTCTGTTCTGAACTATGGGGCATCGTCGCAACCTCATGCGGGAGGGTGTTGGCGGTAGAGGTCGGGTCGAGCGCTTCTCCGCTCCCCGGCCTCGCTCATTTGTGGAGCCGGCTTGGCTCAGGCGTCAACGGGAACCGATACGGAACAGCCCGCGCCGCAGCCCAGATTGATGAATTTCACGGATCATCGCGACACGGCGCTGTCGAATGATGTCGGCTTCGTTGACCTGGGGGACCGGCGTGACGATCCGGCCCAGCGGCCTGTCGTCGGCATCGCTGATGAAGCTGATTCGGCGCAGGGAGACGGTGCTTCGCATGCACGCGGCGTCGAGCCGGCCGATCGACGGCTTGGGAACAGTCGCGGTAACGACGTCTTCACGCTGGGGTTCGACCTTCTTGGGCTCAGGTCTGGTATGGCGGCGGTCGGTGTCGATACCGGCGCGCTTGGCGCGGCATAACGCGTCACGGACGGCCGAGCGCGGGATGCCGAGATCCAGAGCCAGATCCTTCTGGGTCTTGCCAGGCGGCATGGCAAAGAACGCCTTGACGATGGCTTGGTCCTTATCGGTCAGCATGTGCGGTGCTTCCTTTCGCTGGGGTGAGGATTCCGTGGCGGATCAGCGCGTCCTCGACGTCCTTGAGGCTGCGGCAGATCAGGTAGGCGATGTCGAGGCTCGACGCCCATGCGGCGAAATCGGCTTGGTTGTCGGTGCGCCGGCCCTTCGCCGATTTGAGCTCGAGCAGCAGGACGCGGTGCGCGCCTTTGATGGTGTCGGTTGCTCCCCACAGCATTTCGCCGCCGATGAACACCAGATCCGGCGTTCCTGGGATCAGGCCCAGCGCCTTCGCAACAGCCATGCGGGCCTGCGCCTTGGCGCCGCCGACCTCGCCCGCGCTGTGCCACCAGACGGCCCGTAGGCGGCCTTCCAGCGTCCATGCACGGCAGGCGTCGGCAACCTCTATGGCGAGGCGGTCTTCGGCGCCTAGCCGCAGCCCGCGCGACAGCGGGAAGCGGTGCATCAGGCGGATGAGAAAGGCGGGGACGATCATCGGCTTTTCCACAAGGAGAAGGGTAGCGGGCCCGGCAGAACCCATAGGTGATAGGAGTCGGCGCCATCTACGACTTCGGCCTGCGGCGGATAGACCTCGATCGCCGTTGCCTCAGGCCCGGCCAAATCGTTCTTGATCCGCTGCGTTTCCCACCATGTCGGGCGGATCTGCGATAGGCTACTGATCATGAAGTGGCGCGTGCCATCGGTCAGCCTGCGCTCCTGGGCGACGAAGACGTCGTTGATATAAATCGTGTTAAGTTCTGCCGCCCAACCGCTTGTACCGGGTACGCCGAGCGCGTTGGATATGCGGCGCCACGGCGGCCATTTGCCGCTTTTACGAGCGCGGGCTTCTGCTTCCAAGGCCAACCGCCGTGTTCTGCGATCGGCGGTCATCAGAGCGGGATTGCTCATAGCAGCCTCCCATAGGTTCCAGCGGGCTCCGGCGGCGCCCATTTCTCGTAGACCGCGTCGATCTCGATGAAGTTGCGGGGATGCTGCGCGCGGAGATCCGGCCAATACGGGCCGCGGCGCCAAGCGCCGTCGACCGGCACAATCCACTGGCCGTCGAGATAGCGGCGGTGGTCGATCTGGATGTGCTTGAAGTCCGTCCTGCAGACCCAGCCGCGGCGCTCCATGATGCAGGCGATCTTGATCGCCTTGATCTTCCAGGCGGTGAGCTGGATCGGGCTCTTGCTGCCGGCGGCGACATCCGGAACGAACTCCGGAAGCGCGACGCGCTGGGTCGGCAGCATCTCGGGCCAGTGGCCTTGCCAGTTGTCGCGGTCATGCGGGAGATCCGGCTCCATCAGCCTATCGCCGCCGCCGGGTTCGCCGGTGATCGTGATGATCTGCACCCCTGCGCGCGCGCACATCATGCGGTGCAGTGCATTGCCGGTGCCTCGAGGCACCAACACAGCGCGGCAGTCCGGCCCCGGGTACGCCGCGGAGTGGCCTTTCTCAAGGATCTGCATGATGACGTCGTCGTTCAGCCGCAGCTTGGCCTCGATGCCGATCTGGAACCCATCGGTTTCCCTGGCCAGCAGGATGTCGAATCCGCCGGTCTCGGCATAGGTCTTCCAGCCCATCGGCTTCGCCCGCCAGTAGCCGTTGGCGACCTGTCCGGTGACGATGTCAATGAACAGCCCGCACATCTGCGCCTCGCTGTCGAATTTGGCGATGGTGCGCTTCACAGCAGCGTCTCCTGCGGCTCGAGGTTCGGACGGCCGGCGCGGGCGCGCAACACCATGTCGAGCTTGCGGCGACCGGCCTCCTGCATCTCGGGCTTGGGGGAAGCCAGGAGTCGCCGCGCTTCATGCTCGACCGGGCCGTAGCGATCGGTCAGCACGGCACCATATGCCAGCGCGAGCTGACGCTTGCCCTCGGAGATGTCGAAGTGCTCCCACGACGCCTTGGGCGGCTTCTGCAGCCATTTCCGCTGCACTCCGATGCGGTCCATCATGGCGAGCAGTTCATCGCGCGAATCCGCCCAGCAATGCGACATCAGCATGCCTCGATAGGGGATGCGGGCCGCGTCGACATAGACCGGCATCAGACGATACCGAGCAGGCCGGCAAAGACGGTCAGCGTGGCCTTGCCGATGGAATAGCCGAAGGTGGCAATCGTCATGCCCACGGTGACGCCGATGCCGATGACGACAGAATCGATCAGGAGTTGTTTGGCTTGGGTCATGCTGCTGCGCTCCGCTTGTTGCGATCGGCGGCGATGCGGGCTTCGGCCATCGCTGCGTATTCCGGGTTGAGTTCGATCAGGATGGCATCCAAGCCGAGGCGGTTGGCGACCATGCAGAGATCCTTGTTTTTCAAGGTTCCGCCGGCGACGACGCGACCGCCGCCTTCGATCCGGGCCTGACGATCGCCGCTGGAGAATTGACCGCGGGCGCTATTATGACCGGGCTGGTAGATCGGGCCGATGGTCGAGAACGGCTTGTCTCGAAAGGTCCGATCATCGCCGACGACGTCGGCTGCAGCACGGCCGTTTGGCGTCGTCGCGAAGCAGTCGCCGTAATTCAGCCAGACCGTGCCGTGGTGCTTCAACACCCTGCGGACCTCGCGGAAGACCTTGACCATGACGTCAAGGTGTTCGCCCAGGGTCCGCTCCATCCCGAGCTGACCGACGACGCCATAATCGCGCAGCCCCCCAATAGGGCGGCGACGTCACGACACAGTCCACGCTTTGATCTGGAAGCGACCGCAGCTTGGCGATGACGTCGCCGATCAGGATGACAACAGACACAGATCAGGCTCCTGAGGGGTTGTCGGCGCGGTCCTGGGTGAACGCGCTGTCCTGCGGGTTGATGGCGCCCTCCTCGGCATGCCAGGTCGTTTCCGGCATGACGCGATAGGCCGGCAGCGGCCCGGGCCTGCAGAAGCTGTGGTCCTTCCAGCGTATCCGGTTGTTGGGCATCGCCGCGATCTGGCCGCTGCCGTCCTCGAGCAGGATCAGATTGTAGTTCTTGTGCTCGGGCGGATAGAGGCTGAACCCGTTGTCGGTGTGGTCGACGGTGAACCAGTAATGGCCGTCGATTGCCTTCTTGGTCGGCGTGAGAAACGTGCACCCCATCTCGAACAGATAGTCGAGCTTGAAGGCCGCAAAGTCCCAGCCATGGCAGTCCCACGCCTGCAGCTCGGCCAGCGGGTGCAGCGGCGCCGCTTCCGCTGGCCGCTGCCAGCGCAGCATGTGGAGCGGGATGTTCGCCCATTTGGCGCCGCTCTCGCACAGGATCTCGAAATGCAGGGCCCGGCTCGGCCGGCTGGTGATGCCGATCACGACGCAGGGCTCGAACTCCACACCCTCGGGGCTCTCGAAGCCCGTCAGAATGTGCTTGTCGACGAGGCCGTAGAGATGCGTCGGGACGGATGCCGTCAGGGTGTGGTGGGTCATCGGCTGTGCTTTTCCAGAGGTCGGTGGTCAGTTGCCAAACGGATCGTCTTCGGGCGCGGGCTGGCCAGCAACCGAGACCGGGATGCCGGCGGCCTCTGCAGCGGCGGCGACGCGCTTGAACACCCGATCATTGCCGGGGCCCCTGAACTCGAGAGAGACATTACCGACGGCCGCGAGCTTCTTAGCCGCATCCATCTCGACCGCTGTCGGGATCGGCTTCGTCGGCGCCACCAGCATCTCGCGCTTGCCGTTGCTGAACGGCCCGACGAGGCCTTCGGCCTCCATGCGGTCAAGGAAGCCACTGGCGCGGCTCAACGTGATCTGGAACCTGCGCTGGACAAAGCTGGGCGACGGGTTGCGCTCGGCCAGCACCAACGCCTTGACGTCGGCATAAGCCAGTTCTTCGTTGCCGGGCAGGCGCTGCGTCGGCTCGGCGGGCTTCGCGCTCCCGACCGTGCGCGTAGCAGCATTTGTGCCAGAACTGGACGACTCGGCCTCAGAGCGGCGGCTGCCGACGGCCTGAAGGTAGAGATCGAGTATCGCCTCCTCCTGCGCGAGTTCATTGGCATCTCGGCGCCGGATCGCGATGACCTTTTTCAGAACCTTCGTGTCGTAGCCGTTGCCTTTCGCCTCCTTGTAGACGTCGGAGATGTCGTCGCCGATGGTGTTCCGCTCCTCCTCGAGGCGCTCGATGCGCTCTACGATCGACTTCAACTGATCGCCGGCGATCGTGTCATCGGTGTTGTTCGGGAAGGGCATCGGCGAGGCTCCTGATCTGGGCGAGGAAGTCGGGGGATACGTCGTATCCGGCGGCGTCGAGCAAGCTTGCCATCTTGGGGCGCCAGGACTGAGGCACTCCGCGCGCCTTCCACTGGTTGACCATGATGCGGGCGTTCTTGCCGGCGTAGCCGAGATCTGCCGCTGCCTTCCGAGAGCCACCAAGGGCCTCGATCATGGCGCGGGCATCACTCAGAACCGGCCGCGTCTGCGCGGGCGATGTCATCGGGCATTGGGTCTCCGGTGTCGTCGTCATCAATTTCGATAGCAGAGCGTTTACTTGTAAGCAAGACGCTGCTATCGGTGGACGCAACGTGAAGGGTCCACATGCTCCACGACATCACCATCCGCGCCAGCAGCCTATCAAGCTACTTGGATTGCCCGCGCCGCTGGGCCGCGCGCCACATCACCGGCATCGTGGTGTCGGCCGGTTTCTATCCGCGCTCGCTGCCGTCGTCCGTCGGCGCCGTCATCGGTTCAGGCACGCACAGCGCGATCGCCTATGACCTCGAACACAAGATGCGAACCGGTGAGCTAGCGCCGTTCCGCGACGCCGAGGCCGCTGGCATCGCCGAGCTCGAGGAGCGCATCGAGGTTGAGGGCGTGATGTTCGACGACATCAGCCAGGACGTCAGCTCGGCGCAGATGCAGGTCCGGCGCCTGGCTCGCACGCACCGCGAGGACGTCGGTGTTCGGATCAGCCCGATCGTGGTTGAGGAGCGCATGAACGTCAGGCATTGGAGCGGGCTTGTCGTTTCAGGGCAGATCGACACGCTCATCGAGAAGCCCAACCGTCTGCGCGACGTGAAGACCGGCAAGCGCCGCGGCGCCAATTGGGCGCAATACGGCACCTATTCGCGGCTGCTGCGAAGCCACGGCAAGCCGATCGCCGCGATCTCCGAGGATTTCCTGCTGCGGGTGCCGCTGTCGAAGGATCAGCCGCGCGTGGTCGAAGTCGCCTACGACATCGACACCTGCGAGACGCAGGCCGAGCAGACAATCCAGCGTGTTGCCCGCGATGTCGCCAAGTTCAGGGCGAGCGGTGACCGTGAGACCTTCGCCGCCAATCCGGCGTCGTCGCTGTGCAGCGATCGGTTCTGTCCGGCCGCTGGCACGTCCTTTTGTGCCCTATGGAGAAAGCCATGAGCTACCTGTTTCTCGACGTCGAAACATCCGGCATGCCGTCGTTCCACCATGCCGCTGACGATGAAGCCCAGGCCCGCATCGTGCAGCTCGGGCTGCTGGTCACCGACACCGCCTTTACGCCGCTGGCGCGCTACTGCGAGATCATCCGCCCGACGGGCTGGACGGTCGAGCCTGGCGCCGAGGCCGTGCATGGGATCTCGACGCAACGCGCCATGGATGAAGGCATCCCGATCGAGCAGGCCATTCAGGTCTATCGCGACCTCTGGGCCGGCTGCGAGACCATCCTGGGCTTTTCGGTGCGGTTCGACCTCAAGTTCATCCGTGGCGAACTGCGGCGCTGCGGCCACGACGATCAGATCGGCAAGCGCCCGGTGTTCGAGGCGATGACGGCGGTGAAGAACATGGTCGGCGCCAGGGGCGTCAAGGGCCAGATCAAGAACCCGAAGCTCACGGAGGCCTACCTGTTCTTCGCCGGGCCGGATGCGCCGAAGCTCGGCAGCGCCCATGACGCCGGCGTCGACTGCGAGATGACGCGCGTGGTCTGCAAGGGGTTCGTCGACCGCGGCGGCGTCATCCAGGGCGATTCGACGCTCGAGTTCTCGAAGGCCGGCAAGGAAGCGGCTGCCGCCGCTGCAGCGCCCGTGCCGAGGGTGCCGACGATCCCGACGGCCGAGGACCTCGATAAGATATTCTGACCGCTTGACGCTTCGGTAAACCTAACGTCAATATCAACATCCCTCCCGCAAGGACAGCGACGATGAACGAATACGACGATCTGCCGACCATGGCCCCGCCGATGGAGCGCGACCTCTCCGGCTTCACGACGCCCGCCGGCAACGATCAGATGCCGGTTCCCTATGGCGGGGCTTCCGTCATCATCCAGAACAATCGCGACACCACCGCCAAGCGCGTCGCCGTGCCGCGCGATTCCGGTCGGGTGTTCTCGATCATCAACGCCAGCGCGGCGTCATTCGGCGATCAGTATACCTATGCCTGGGATGCCAAGGACAAGCGCACGGGCCGGAAATCGCAGATCGAGGGCGGCACCATCAAGCTCGCCAACATGCTGCAGCGCGCCTACGGCAACTGCATGACGGACTGCGATGTCTCGGAGACGCCGACACACCTGATTTTCAAGGCCTATTTCGTCGACTTCGAGACCGGCATGTCGGCGTCTCGGCTGTTTCAGCAGCGCAAGAGCCAGAATACCGGCATGGGCGACGTCGAGCGCCAGGCCGACATCGTTTTCCAGATCGGCCAGTCCAAGGCGATCCGCAACGTCGTCCTGAACGCTCTTTCCGACTACGCGACGCATGCCATCGAGGAGAGCAAGAAGGGCATGCTGAAGAAGTTCGCCGATCCCAGCGCGCGCGAGCTGGCGCATGCCTTCATCGACCGCGGGCTCGAGCGCTACGAGATTTCGGAGCAGGCGCTGATCGCCGTCGTCGGCCGGCGCCGCGACGATTGGGACGCCCGCAATCTCGCCAAGGCCTACACCACCATGCGCGCCGTGGTCGAAGGCATGGTGTCGGCGGCTGAGGCCTTCCCGTCAGATGCCTACGCCGACGAGATCAACAAGGAGCGCGAGAAGGAGAACGACGATCTGCGCTCCGGTGCCGCGCGCCGCAAGTCCAAGGCCAAGGACGCGCCGGCTGCCGAGGCCGACAAGCCCGCCGCAGACCCCGCGCCGGAGCCGGAGAAGGCCGCCGATCCGGCGAAGGAGGAGGTCAAGCCCGAGATTCATCAGCAGCCCGGCTACAAAGCTACGGGGCCCGAGGCCGCCAAGACCGCCGCGCCGGCCGACGCCGGCACGAAGGTCGGCGATGACGATGCCTGTGACGATTTCCTGATCGACCTCAAGGCCGCTGCGACGTTCGAAGCGATCGAGACGGTGCGCGCGCAGTATTCCAAGCTCGGCTGGCAAGCCGGCCATGCCATGAAGCTGAAGAACGCCACGGTCGAAGCCCGGGAGCGCGTCAAGGACGCCGCCAGGGCCGCGGCCAAGGCGCCGGCCGCCGCGGAAGCCTCGACCCAGCAGGATGCCAAGGCTGAACCCGCTATCGACGAGGGGGATGTTCTCAGCCGCATCGAGGAGATGTTCGAAGGGCTCAACACCGCTGCCGACATCGGCGAGGCGCACCGCAAGGCAGTGCATTTGACCGCGGGCCTTTCCGATGCCGGCAAGCGCCAGTTCGAGATGATCCTGGCAACCGCGCACAAGCGCGCTGAGGCCAAGGCCGCCGAGGTCCGGCCGGGTCCGGCCGAAAGCACCATGCTGTTCGGCGAAGACTGATCCCGGCCCGCATCTCCAGATTTCAGAGGACACCATGAAGATCAGCATCAGGAACTATCGACGCGTCGAGCGCGCCGACATCGAGGGCGGCCCGATCGTTCTTGTCGGCGGCAAGAACGACAACGGCAAATCGTCCGTGCTCCAGGCCGTGGCCATTGCCGTCACCGGCTGGGCGCTGCCGCCCGGCCGGCTGAAAAAGGACGCCGCGCGCCTGATCCGGCGCGGCGCCGACAAGGGGTCCGTGGCTGCCACCATCGGTGATGGCGCGGTCCTGTTGAGCTTCCCCAAGGCCGAAGCGGTGTTCGACGGCGAGATCAAGATCAGCACGATCGCCGCCGGCCTGACGCCGCTGTCGGCGATGAAGCCCGACGACATGGCTACCGCGCTCGGCCGCTTCATCGGCGCCGATCCCAGCCTCGACGACATCATCGAGGCCTGCCGCGACGCCGGGCTCGGCGCTGACTTGGCCGGCAAGATCTGGAAGAAGGTCGAAGCGTCGGGATGGAAGGAAGCCGAACAGCAGGGCCGTGATCAGGGCATCAAGCTCAAGACGATATGGGAACAGCGCACCGGGCAGAAGCGGTGGGGCGCCACGATCGGTGCGGAGTGGCGGCCGCCGAACTGGCAACCGGAATTTGCCGATCTGGTCATCGAGGAGGCCGCGATCATCGAGCTGCGCCAGCGGCTGCAGAGGGCCCGCGAGATGGCCGCCGTCGACTCGTCCGTCATGGAGCGGCTCGAACGCGAGGCCGGCGGCCTGGATGCCGCGGAGACAGCGGTTGCGGCGGCCAAGGAGCGGCTTGCGCTGGATGAAGCGGCCGTCGAGCGCGCGACGTCGGCTCTGGCCGCCCTGCCCCGGCCTGAGGCCCGCGGCGCCGAGATGCCTTGCCCGCATTGCGGCGGGTTCCTGACGCTGAACAAGGTCGGGGACGGTGTTCACAGGCTCGAGGCGGCGGCGACCGTTGCGGTATCGGACGAGGTCATCAAGAAGCAGCGGCTCGCCATCGCCGGGGCGGAAGGAGATGTCGCCAACGCCCGGGCACATCTCGGCGATGCCAAGGCCGCGGTGCTGAACGCCCAGGTCGCGCTGACGCGGGCGAAGGCCGCTGCTGACGAGCTCGCTGCGGCACAGGCCAAGACCGGCGGCGAGGATGTCGGCGCGCTGGCGGCCGAGCTGGCTGACATGGAGATGAAGTTCACCGCGATCGAGAACGCCCGCCTGGCCGCCCAAGGCCATGCGCTGATCGTGCAGAACGTCGCGCTGCAGAAGATCCTCGCGCCCGAGGGCCTGCGCCGCACCGTCATGAACCGGAGCCTCGAGACCTTCAACACCGGCGTCCTGGCGCCGATGTGCGCGGAGGCCGGCTGGCCTGCTGTTCGCATCACCCCCGACATGACCATCATGTGGGGCGATATGGATTGGGTCGACCTCGGCGAGTCCGCGCGCTGGATCGTCGATCGCATCATCCAGGTCGCCATCGCCCGCGCCGACGGGTCGAAGCTGGTCATCATGGATGCTGCCGACATCTGCGACGCCGGCAACCGCAACAAGCTGTTCGGCCTGCTGATGAAGCAGCCGTTCGAAACTCTGGTCGGCATGACCTTCAACAAGCCGGACCTCATGCCGGATCTCGCCTCGGCCAAGGCCGGCGCGCGGTTCTGGGTCAATAACGGCATCTCGGAGGCTATCGCGTCATGAGCAACCTGCCTGTCATGGTCGGCATCGCCGACGTCGCCAAGGATCTGGGTCTCACCCACCGCGCGATGCGGTTCTACGAGGCCCGCGGGCTGATCAAGCCGGATCGGGTCGGCACCAACCGCTTCTACTCGGCAACGCACATCAAGAAGCTCCAGCGCATCATCCAACTGACGCGCTACGGCTTCACGCTGGCCGAGATCAAGAAGGGGGTGACGCGCCGTGACCTGATCGTTCGTCACGGCGATCTGCTGCTCGAGATCCAGCGCATGGAGCAGGCCCGCGCCGACCTCGCCGGCGAGATCGAGGGCGGCGCCGATGAGTGAGCGGCAGTTCACCAACAAGGAGAAAGCCGACTGCGCCAAGCGCGAGGTCGGCCAGCGCCGCAAGGTCTACGCGCGGCTGGTCGCTCAGCAGAAGATGGCGCAGGCCGATGCCAGCCGGGAGATCGCCTTGATGCAGGAGATCGCCGACGATTATCTCCGCGTCTATCGCGGCCAGGAACCGGAGCTGCCGCTATGAACACGCCCGAGATCAAGGGCCCGGCCCGCGCCGTCGACGTCCCGCAGGTGTTCGATGCCATCCTCGACAGCCTGGCCGCCGCGCAGGCCGCCGGCGATATGCCGGCTCGCCACGCCCCGCCGCCGCGCGAAAGCTCCATCGTGTTCTGGATCGGCACCAAGCGCGGCCTGACGGCCTATGCCAGCGTCTTCGAGCCCTTTGACGGCGTCATCTGGCTCGATGTCCTCTGGGTCGCGCCAGCCTATCGCGGGCGCGGTCTGGGCAAGGCGATGGTCGCCACCGTCGCCGCGATCGCGCGCGACAACGGCATGAAGAAGATGGAGTTCGGCACTCAGCCCGAGAACGCCGGCATGCGCGGCCTCGGCGCGCTGCTGGGCTTTTCCGACAAGGCCGTCGTCATGGGGAGGCAGCTTTGAGAGATCACCCCATGCTGTTCAGCGCGCCGATGGTGCGCGCGCTCCTTGTCGGCACAAAGACGCAGACGCGGCGTCTGCTGAACCCGCAGCCGTTCGCCGACGGCTATTACGAGGGCGACGTCGACTGCACCTTCGTCCCCGCACCCGCGTCCAATCTGCAGGCCTGTGCCCGGTTCGGCGTGGCAGCAGTCGGCAGCGGCGCGGTCCGGACCGAGACCTTCACGCCGCGCATCCAGCGCGGGGACACGCTGTGGGTTCGCGAGGCATGGCACTCCGTCATCGGCTACGATGATCGACCGCCGCGCGACATCCCCGAAGGCACGCCGGTATTCTATTGCGCCGGGCCTCATTCCGAGACGGGGTGGGTCTGGGGGGGCGGGCGCCCGTCGACCCGCATGCCGCGCTGGGCCTCGCGCCTGACGCTGACCGTCACCGACGTCCGCGTCCAGCGGCTGCAGGACATCAGCAACGACGATGCGATTGCGGAGGGAATCGAGCGGCGCATCTGCACGGTCGATGAAGAGACAGATCTTTGGTATCGCGGCCACGAACATGAGCCGTGGACCCACTATCCACCGCTTGCCTATCGCCAGCTCTGGAACCGCATCAACGGCGCCGGCTCATGGGACACCAACCCCTGGGTGGTTGCCTACAGCTTCACGGTCGAGCACCGCAACATCGACGCGGCGGCCTGCCCCTAACCACGCCGCGGCCGGCTCGGCTCATGCCGGCTGGCCGCGATGGTGTCTCGCAGTTGCTCCATTTCGCCTTTGTGGGTTTCCTGAAGCTCGGCGAGTCGGGAGTTGGTCTTGGTCTGCTCGACATGGACGGCGTGAAGCATATCCCTGATTCCGCGCAGGTTTTCGACCATCATCACCATGAACTGAAGGATCTGCTGCGAGACCAGTTGCGCGCCGGCCGGCATGCTGTCGTGCCCAGGCGCTGCGATGTGGCCGTCTTTCTTGTTCTCGCTTCGCCCCTTCAGGATGACGAAGCACACGGCCATGAACACCGCGCCGCCGATGATGAGCTGCAGCAGTTGGAACGGCTTCAGCAGGTCAGAATAGTTTAGACTTGAAGCGTCCATCTCGCGTCGCCCGGTAAGCGGAGACTACTTCTCCGATGATGAGGGAACCGAAAACCGGCACCATGATTGACGCTGATTTGCTCAGAAGGCTATCGAAAATCATGGTCGACATCAGAACCGCCCATGAAAGCGCGCCGACGGCTGATCCGAGTGTCCTGGCTTTCGGCCCGTAGACCGGGAGATTGCCGTTTGCGTAGAGCGCGCCGCATCGCAGCGTACCGACCGCGGCCAAGATCACGGCGACGATCGGCTCGTCGATGTCAAGCTGCGTCTGCAGCATGTTGAGCGCACCGCGACTGAGGGTGTCGCCTGGCAGGGACAGGGTGAACGCGATCAGCAGCATCATGATTGCCATGACCCACTCGAACAGCCGGTTCGAGCTGTAGCGGCCCGCCGTCTGCGCTCTGTCCCGGTGGTCGATCACTTCGACGGCTCTGATGTCGCGCCGACGCGCAGGCCGAGCTTGGCCTCGAGCTTATCGATCAGGGCGTCGCGGGTCAGTGCGAAGTGCTTGATGGCATCGGGCGCGGATTGTTCGACATAGGCCAGGCCGTCGGCCAGCGCCTTGTTCCGCATCGCTGACCCGATCAGCAGGGCCTGGGCGGCACTGCCGGCCGTGGCAACCATGCGGCCGGCGGCGTTGTCCAGCGCGGTCTGGAGGCTGTCACGCATTTTCGCGTCGATCTGGAGCCCGAACCACTGCCGCAGCCGAATCGTCAGCCAGAGGATCAGGACCGGCGCGATGGCTTGCAGCAGCTCGATTGCTAACCCAGCCATGACGGACATCAGCGGGTTGCCGCCGACCGCCGGCGGCGTGATGGTCTGGCCGTTGACGAAGCTGAAGAAGCTGTCGGCCACGATCGAAGCCAGGAGGCCGAAACTGATGAACATGCAGATGCGGTAGGAGACGATCAGGCGGGTCATAGGTTCGGTCCTGTGCTGTTGATGGGCAGGCCGCGCTGCTCGGCATAGCAGCCGCGACGGCGTGGCGCTAGGCGATGGTTGACAGCCGGTCCTTGCGGACGTCGAAGCTCGGGCAGGCCTTGGCCGCATACTGGTTGTGGCCGGAGACCCTGCTGATCTTGGGGAACTTCCGCTTCAGCTCGCGCGTCAGCCACAGCATCGAAGCGCGCTGCGCCGGCGTGCGGGTGTCCTTGGGCGTCTTGCCGTCGGCCGCGACGCCGCCGATGTAGCTGCAGCCGATCGTGTCGCTGTTGTGGCCCTCGACATGGGCGCCGATCTGCCCGATCGGGCGGCCGATGTCGATGCGTCCGTTGCGCTGGATCACATAGTGGTAGCCGATGTCGCTGAAGCCGCGCGCCTTGTGCCAGGCGCGGATGTCGGCGATCGAATAGTCCTTGCCTTCAGCCGTCGCCGTGCAGTGCCAGATGATCTCGCGCACCGGGCGCACGGTATCCAGCAGCCGCAGCGTGGCGAGGTTCGGCGGGGGCGCGGCGCCCTCGGGATAGGCCGCGCCCTCGGCGGGCGCCAGCGGCCGCAGCATGGCGCTTTTGTCCGGCTCGACCTTGCCGGGCTTCACCGGCGCGATCGTCTGCTTCAGCGCGGCCTGGGTCTGGCGCCCGGCCTTGCCGTCAGGGACAAGCCCCACCGCCTGCTGGAACGCGATGACGGCCTTGCGGGTATTGTCGCCGGGCCTGCCGTCCAGCTCGCCGGGGTTGAACCCGGCGGCCTTCAGGGCTTTCTGGATCTCGAGGGTGTTCATTCGGATGGCTCCTTCTTGCGGCTCTGGTCGGCGATCTTCTTGGTGTCATCGGCCGCGCGCTGACGCTTGGCGATGATCTCGGCAAGCGCGCGCTCGAACGATTCCTGCGAGATCAGGTTGCGGCCGCGCTGGCGAGACAGAGCCCGGGCTTCCTCCTGGAGGTCACGCTGGATCCGGCGCTGCTCGTAGAATTTCAGGGCAAAGCCCTCATCGATGTCGCGGCCGGCGAGCTTGATGCCGGCCGATGACAGCGCGGCCTCTTTGAGCGACAGCGGGTTGCCGCCGCGATCGGTGGCGCCGCGCAGCGCGCGGGCGACCTTTTCGCCGCTCCACGATCCCGGCACCCATGGCGCGTTCGGCATCAGGGATTTCCAAGCCCAATCGCCGGTCTTGTAGGTGCTGTCCCACCATGTGTCGGTGCGCTCGTTCGTGATGCCCTTGCCGGTAAAGCCGACCTTGTTGAGCGCGAACTCGGCGCCAAGCATGATCGGGCCGCCAGGCATCAGCGGCGCCGGCAGCGGCAGCGCCGAGCTTCCCTGTCCGGCGTCGAAGATGTCGCCAGCCGGCACCCAGCGGCGGATGTCGAGAAACACCGGCAAGCCGTTGGCGTCACGGAACGGCATCCGCATCATCCGCGGGACACCGATCCACAGCCAGCCCTGCTCGTCTTTCCGCATTGAGGCCCGCTCGCGGTCTTCGTCGCCGTCGCCGTCGGCTGCATAGGCCAGGGCGTTCAGAGCATACGCCACTGCGAAGTATTTCGGCAGTTTCCAAGGCCGGTGAGCGATAGCTTCGGCGATCAGTGGCGCGGCGCGGTAGATGTAGCTGACGAACGGCAGCACGGTGTTGCGCGCGGCCACCACCCACGGCGCCTTGATGTCGTAATCGAGGAACTGCCGGCGGGCGAAGTCGGCGGCGTCTTGTGGGCTGTCGCCCATCTCGCGCCGGCGCATGAACGTCGCCATGCGGAAGATCTCGTCCTCGATGCGGTAGGCGTCGATCATCTTCTGATCCAGCGCCTTCGCACCCTGCCAGATGACGTCGGCGAGCTTGCCAGCCGCCGCAGCCTTGGCGAACCACGGATTGGCGACGCCGTTCGTGGTCTGCTGCTGCTGGAGCTCGTCGAGCAGCGGCTGCAGGATCTCGGTCTTGAACTCGACCGCCATCATGTCGTTGCCGAAAGCGCCGTTCTGCTGCGCCTCCTTGAATGACGCATCCTTCTTGATGAAGGAGCGGATGCCGGAGATCAGGTCCTGCAGGCGGATGTCGGCCAGGTCCATGAACATCAGGTTCGACATGATGTTGTTCATGTGGGTGACCGGGCTGCGCGCGGTCTTGTTGAGCTTCCACACCGACAGCAGCCGGCGCCAGACGCTGGGGTTCTGCGCGATATAGGTCTCATTGAGGTCGCGCCAGATTTCCGCCCGCACATAGCGGCCCGACAGCGCGCCCCAGCGCTTTTTGCCGCCGGTGTTCGGGATCTCGCTTTCGGGCACCTTGATCCACTCGATTTCGGCGTCACTGAGCAACCGCAGCCGCTTATAGTCTTCGGCATTTTTCCACGGCTGGTCCGGCACCTGCGACTGCGACCATGCCTCGTTCTCGGCGATGTCCTTGAAGAAGCGGCCGTTGGCGAGGTCGTTGGCCATCAGGGAATAGGTCTTGCCGATGGTGTAGCGGGCATCGAGGATCTCGCCCATGCGCTCGCGCTCGGCCTTGGTGTAGTCGCGCCAGAGCGTGACCTTCCCGTTGGCGCCGATCGCGCGGGCTTCCCATGTGCCGCCGTCCTTCAGGCCCTGGTATTTCGCCGGGATCGGCTTGTCGGCCGGCCACCAGATCCGCTTGGTCTCCTTCTCCTCGGTGACGCCATCGGTGTTGATCTGCTCCGTGAGCTTGCGGATCAGGATGAAGCGCTCGCCCTTCACGACAGCGCCGCGCCCGGCCTTGGCGAACTCGGGATCGTCGCGCGTGATGCGGTCGTTGGTGACATCGAGGAAGATGCCGCGGCCCTTCAACTGGTCGCCGATGATCTGCTTCCGGCGGCTGGTCATCAGCCGGTCGACCATGCGGGCCAGGCCGTTCTGATCCTGCAGATCCTTCGTGTAGACGCGGTGGAGGTAGCTGCCGCGATTCCGCTCGTAGCTCTCGGCCGAGATGAGGCCGAGCTGCACAGCCTCGGCGCCGAGCTGGTCGATCGCGATGCGGATAGGCTCGGCCAGCGCGCCCATGTCGCCCTCGCTGATCGCCTCGCCGGTGAGCATGGCCTGCAGCACCTTCGATTCCTCGGCGCTGAGGTTGCGCTCCATGAGCGTCTGAAGGATCTCGGCGCCACGCGCCAACACCGCCCGCTCGTCGTTCGCCCGGGCGCGCTCGCGTTTGGTGTAATCCTCGTCCAGCCCGTAGCGGTCGATCAGGCCGGCACGGGCGTTCTCGACGATGCCCGACAGCCAGCCGAACCGGCCATTGGGATCGAGCTTGGCCTCGGTGAGGATGCGCTTGGCCTCAGCATCGAGCTTGACGCCCGGCTGCCAGCGGCCGTCGCTGTCGAGCGCACCGAAGATGTCGAACGGCATCCGCATGACGCGGTCCAGCGGCTGGCCCTTGCCGATCGCCTGCATGATGAGGCTCTTGCGGCTCTCCGTCGTGTCCTGGGCGCCGGACGGCACCGACAGCGACAGCAGAGGCCCGCCGACGCCGCCGCTATTGGCATCGGCCGCCGCGGCGAGGTCGCCGCGCCAGGCCTTCTCGAACACCGTCTCATAGGTCTGGAAACCGCGGCCCTTCATGAAGTTCACGGCGGCGCGGATCAGGCGGTAGAGCTTGTCGAACAGGATGCGAACGCGGGCCGGGAAGCCCTCGGGCGCCTTCTGCTGGTCGCGCGCCATGGCGAAGATCGAAAACGCATCGGCCTCGATCTCGCGTGGCGTCATCCGCTCGACGTCGCGGCCCAGCACGGAGCCGCGCACGATCTCTTTCAGGCGCGGGCGCTCGGCTTCCAGCACCGCGAGCTGCTCCTTCGTCAGCGCGCGGCTCTGCAGCCGGTGGAAGGCTTCGTGATACGCCGCCGTCGGGCTGCCGACGTTCTGAGAGACCGCGATGACGTCGTTGGCCCAGCTGTAGTAGCCGCCGGCCTCGAAGGCTTCCGCTTCCTTGCCCCAGCCCTTGGCCGCTGGCGTTCCGGCCGGGACGTCGATGCGCTCGGGAAACTTGACACCGAACTCGCTGCCGGCGACGCGGCTGATGATGCGGATCAGCGCATCGCGGTCGGCGTCGGTGAAGGTCTTGTCCTCGGCCGGCCCGGTGGTGTCCCATCCGCTCGGCGCCGGGCTCGGGCTGAACGCGACCTTGCCGGCGATCTCGCGGGCGACGTCGATGTTGTCGGAGACCTCGAATGTCGCGCCGGCGCGGATGATGGCGTCGGCGACATCTGCGGCGCGATAAGGTGGAACCTCAAGCCGCATCCGGTCGCTGACCTTGACGAAATCGCGGCCGGCGGCGTCCAGCACTTGGCGGTTGAGGAAGTATTTCCCGCCGTTCTGGCGAGCCGCATCGATCAGGAACAGGATGTCGCCGTTCTGCGCGTTGCGGCGAATCATCACGAACTTGTCGGCGCTGGTGACCAGCGATTTCGGCACGCGATCGAGATAGGTCAGCACCTGCCGGCCCTCGCGAAGCTGCACGGCCTTTTTGGCGATGAACTTCTCGGCGTCGAAGCCGCGGCGCATCAGGATGCCCTGGCGCAGGCGTCCCTCGGCGTCGGTGAAATTGACGATCTGACCGGAGCCGTTGACGAAGGCGTATCCGGCCAGGATGTTGCCGGTGACGATGATGCGCTCCTCGCGGCGCTCGGCCTGCATGTCGGCGAACGCATCCAGCAGCGGCATCGAGCCGACGCTGTTGGCGCCGCTGATCTCCATGTCGTAGATCCCGGCCTCCTTGGGCGCGGTGCGCTGGGTGTAGAGCTGCGAGAACGGAACCGTCATCGAGCGC
>JAIXXA010000017.1 GCA_027490975.1 Rhodospirillaceae bacterium | reverse complement strand
TGGGTGCCGTGAACCCGCGCGAAACCGCCGACATGCGCACGACGGAAGCGCTCCTCAAACCCGCCATCGACGCAACCGGCGGCTCGACGCAATGGCTCGTGGACGGCATCCCCGAGATTCGCCGCGTGCGACCGGGCCGCGACATGGGCGGCACCATCCCCGGCGGGCGCGGCTGGATCGGCTGGCGGGCGAACGGCGAATACGTGGTGACCGGCGTGTCGCAGACGCCGCTGATGCCGGGCCTGCTCACCTTCCTCGCGTGCTTGGCCCTGCTCCTCGTCGCCTGGCGGAGAGAGGGGCGGTAGGCGCTACCGTCGCCCGAACAGTTTCTCGATGTCGGCGAGTTTGAGTTCCACGTAGGTCGGGCGGCCATGGTTGCATTGGCCGCTGTGCGGCGTTGCTTCCATCTGGCGCAGCAACGCGTCCATTTCCGCACCGCTCAAGCGGCGGCCCGCGCGCACCGCGCCGTGGCAGGCCATGGTGCCGCAGACCTCGCCCAAACGTTCTTTGAGCGACAAGGCGGCCCCGTGTTCGGCGATCTCGTCGGCCAAATCGCGCACGAGGCCTTTGACGTCGAGTTCGCCGAGCAGGGCCGGCGTTTCGCGCACCATCACCGCACCGGGGCCGAAGGCTTCGATCCCGAGACCGAGTTCGCCGAGTTCGCCGGCTTTGGCAAGCACGCGTGCGGCCGCCGCATCGTCGAGTTCGACCACTTCGGGGATCAGCAGCGTCTGGCGCGCCACCGAGCCTGCCGCGAGTGCTTCTTTCATGCGTTCGTAGACGAGGCGCTCGTGAGCGGCATGCTGGTCCACGATCACGATGCCGTCGGCGGTCTGCGCGATCACGTAGGTTTCGTGCAGTTGGGCGCGCGCAATGCCGAGCGGCAGATTGCGCGGCTCCGCAGGCGACGGCATCGCCATCGGCACCGAAGCGCCGAACGCGGCGGCGGCCTGGGGCGGCGGGGCGTGGTAGGCGACGCTCGCTTCGGCCACACCGCGCGCGATTTGGGCGCCGCCCGCAAACGCATATTGCGGGCTCGGCTGCCGCACGAGATCGAGCGCTTCGATCGCCACGTGCGTGGAGGCGCGGAAACCCGCCCGGTCGAGCGCTTCTTTGAGGCTTGCGACGATGAGGCCGCGAATGCGCGCAGGATCGCGGAAACGCACTTCGGTTTTGGCCGGATGCACGTTGGCGTCGACGAGCTGCGTGGGCAGATCGAGGAACAAGGCCACGGCCGGATGGCGGTCGCGCGCCAGGAAATCGGCGTAGGCCCCGCGCACGGCCCCGGCCAGCAGCTTGTCGCGCACGGGCCGTCCGTTCACGAACAGATATTGGTGCAGCGACGTGGCGCGATTGTAGGTCGGCAGGCCCGCATGGCCGGCGAGGCGAATCTCGCCCTCGTCGTCCTGGCGCACGGCGGCGACCGCCACCGCATTATCGAAAAATTCTTTGCCGATCACGGCGGCGACGCGCGCAAGCCGCGCCGTATCGTCCGGCCCGGTCTGGGCGGGCAGTTTCAGCACGCTGCGCCCGTCGGCCACGAGGCTGAAGGCGATGCGCGGATGCGCCATGGCAAGGCGCGCAACCGCGTCTTCGCACGCGTCGCGCTCGGCGCGTTCGCCCTTGAGGAATTTGAGGCGTGCCGGCGTGGCGTAGAAAAGATCGCGCACTTCCACGCGCGTGCCCGGCGGGGCTGCGGCCGGCACAGGCTCGCCCTTGCGCCCGCCTTCGACCGACAAGGACCACGCTTCGGCGGCGTCTTTCGTGCGGCTCACGAGCGTGAGGCGGGCGACCGCACCGATCGACGGCAGCGCCTCGCCGCGAAAACCCAGCGTGTGGATCGCAAGCAGATCGTCGCCGGGCAGTTTCGACGTCGCGTGGCGTTCGACCGCCAGCGACAATTCGTCGGCAGTCATGCCCTTGCCGTCGTCGGCGACGGCGATGAGCGCGCGCCCCGCTTCGCCGAGCACCACATCGATGCGCGAAGCACCCGCGTCGATCGCGTTTTCGACGAGTTCTTTGACGGCCGCCGCCGGGCGCTCGACGACCTCGCCCGCCGCGATGCGGTTGACCAACGTCTCGGGCAGGCGGCGGATCGTCACGTTCAAGCCATGCCCTGCAGATAGCGGCGCGCGAGGATCTTGCCTTCTTCAACGGCCGGCTGCTCGTAGGGCTCGATGCCGAACAGGTCGGCGGCGATCGCCGTCTCGAGCATGAAATGCATGAGCAACGCGCCGAGGCTGGTTTCGTCCAGAGTCTCGACGTGCATCAGGCGCACGGGCCGGCCGCGGCGCGCGAGCGTTTCGGCCGTGGCGCGCGCGGCGACGTCGAGAATGTCGCCCATCGTGCGCCCGGCGAGATACGCAAGGGCCGGGTCGCCGAGGGCGGCTTCGCTGTAGCGGGGCCCTTTGTCGCGGCTTGCCTGGCTCACGATCGTGAACAGCTTGTCGGCCGGCCCGTCGAGCCACAATTGCAGTTGGCTGTGCTGGTCGACCGTGCCGACCGCGCGCAAGGGCGTCGTGCCCTTGCCGTCTTTGCCCAGGCTTTCGGCCCATAGCTGCGAATACCATTGGCCGAAAGGCCCGAGCGCATCGGCGTAAGCGCAGAGCACGCTTTGCGTATGGCCTTGGGCCGCGAGGGCGACGGCAAGCGCGGCCCCTTGGGCGGGCAGCGAGGTTTCGGGCGCGCCAAGGGCCGCATCGCGCGCTTGGCGCGCGCCGTCGCGCAACGCTTCGATGTCGAGCCCGAGCAGGCACGCGGGCAGCAGGCCCACGGCCGACAGCACCGAATAGCGCCCGCCCAGCGTCGGCGGATGCGGCAGGGTCGGCAAGGCGAAACGGCCGGCCAAGCGGCGCAACGCATTGTCGGCGGGTTCCGTCACGACCGCGACGTGCTTGGCGATTTCGGCCGTCCCCACGCGCGCCGCCAGATGCGGCAGCAATCCGTGCAGCTGCGCCAAGGTTTCGGCCGTGCCGCCGGATTTGGAAATCGCGAGGATGCCGGTGGCGCCGAGATCGAGCGTGGCCAGCAGCTTTTCGAAGCCGAACGGATCGACGTTTTCGGCGACGACAAGGCGCCTGCCGCCGCGCGGCCACAGGCCGAGCCCGCCGTCGACGAGCGCTGCAAGCGTGCGGGCGCCCAGGCTCGAGCCGCCCGTGCCCAGCAGCAGGATCGTATCGAAATTCGCGAACCTCGCGGCGGCTTCGCGAATGGCGGCAAGGTCGTCGCGCCGGTCCGGCTGGTCGAGGAACGCGTATCGACCCGTGCCGACGGCCGCTTTCAGCCGCGCAAGCGTGGGGGCGGTGCGCGCAAGATCGGCCGCGCGCAGCGACGGCTCGAAAGAATGGCGCAGATCTTGGGTGTAGGGGAAGGACATCGCCGATTCGTCTCCGGCCGGAATTCTAGCGAAAACGCGTGTCCCGTGCGCGTTATTCGCTCGCCGCGAGGCCGACAGGCTCGCCGACGGCCACGACCAGCAATCTGGCGGGATCGAACAGGCGGGCCGCGACGCGTCTGGCGTCGGCGAGCGTCACCTCGCGCACGCGGCGCTGGCGCTCTTCGAACCAGTCGCGCCCGCGCCCGTCGAGGCGCGCGCCCACCATCAGGCGCGCGATGCGCGAAGAGCCGTCGAACTGCAGCGGATAGGAACCGGTCAGAAAATCCTTGGCGCCCTGCAGCTCGTCTTCGGTCGGGCCGTCTTTGCCCATGAGGGCCCATTCGGCGCGCACCATGTCGAGCGCGCGCGCCAGCGTGCGGTTGTCGGACGAGGTCGAACCCTGCACGAGGGCGGCTGCGTCGAAGATCGCAAGCCCCGTGCCGATCCCGTAGGTAAGGCCGGCGCGCTCGCGCACCGACAGCATGAGCCGCGAATTGAAGCCGCCGCCGCCGAGGATGTAGTTCACGACCGTGGCGGCAAACAGATCCGGGTCGTCGCGCAAAACACCTTGGTGGCCGAACAGCGCGTAGGTCTGGCTGCCGGGGCGCGGGATCACAAAGGTTTTGCCCGCACCGCCGATCGAGACCGGCACGACGGGCACCAGGCGTGCGGCCTGCGGCAGGCCGCCGAACGCGCGGTCGAGAAGCGCGCCCAGTTCTTCGGGCGTGGTATCGCCGACGGCAGCGACCACGAGGTTTTCGCGGCCAAGCAGGCGGGCGAGTTGTGCACGCATGTCGGCGGTCGCCAGCGTCTTCACGCTTTCGGGCGTGCCGCGCGTGGGCCGCGCATAGACGTGGTCGCCGAAGGCGGCGCGCGCGAAGGCGCGGCGCGCGAGCGTTTCGGGGCTGGTTTCGTCGCGCGACAGGCTGGCCAGCACGTTGGCGCGCAGGCGCTCGACCTGTTCGGAATCGAAGCGCGGCTGGCCGAGCGCTTCGGCCAGCAGCGAAACGCCGAGCGCCTTGTCGCGCGACAGCACGCGCAGGCT
>JAIXXA010000019.1 GCA_027490975.1 Rhodospirillaceae bacterium | reverse complement strand
TGTTGCTCGTGCGTCATGGCTTCCCAAATTTCGTCGTCGCGCGCGGTCGGCAGTGCCCACGAAGACAGGGTCGGGGCGGGCGTGTCGGACATGCTGCCTTGCGCGGCTGCTGTCGGAGGGGGGCGAATGTCGCTCACGTGCGGAGTTTATCACAAGCCAGGGCATTTGCACGCGCCTCAGTTACGGCGCCGCCAGCACCGCTGCGCATTGTGCCGGGAGTTTCGGGCGCGGCGGGGCGGTTTGGCGCGGGCGGGTGGCGGGCGGCGCCGAAGCTGCGGCCTTGCGGCGTTCTTCGGCATCCGCGAACCACCAATCGAGCGTGGCGTCGCAGCCGTCGCCTTGCGGAATAGCCGCTTGCGGCTGGCAATTCGGGCTGCCGGCGGGGCAGGCGAGGCGCACGTGGAAATGTTCGTTGTGGCCCACCCATGGGCGCAGTTTGCGCAGCCAGCCGCGTTCGGCTTGCGGCACGATTTCGCACAGGTGTCTTTTGATCGCGTAGTGCACGAGTACGCGGTCCACATTGGCGGGGGCGGCGGCCATCTGCAGCAGGCGCACATGCTCGGGGCGGAACGTGGCGGGCTCGATGCGTTTTTCGTCGGCGGTGACGAGGCGCACGATCTCGATGATTTCGCGTTGGCTCGCCGGCAGCGGCGGCTTCGGGTTCAGGTTGAACCAGATATCGACGTCGGTGCCGTTCTGGTGCGAAGCATGGCCGTCGCGCATCGGGCCGCCGCGCGGCTGCGACAGGTCGCCGACATAAAGCGGCGCGAACCCTGCGGCCTGCGCGCGCGCACCGAGGTCGCGCACGTAGGAAACGGTTTGCGGATGGCTCCAATTGCGGTTGCGCGACAGGCGCACGGCTTGATAGCCCGGCCCGTCCGGCGGCAGGGCTTGGGCACCCGCAATGCAGCCATTGGCGGGGCCGCCGAAGATTTCGGCTGGGCCCTTCGTCGGCAGCTTGGGCGCGTGCCATTCTTTGGCTGCCGCTGGGGCGGCGAGCGGAGCCGCCCAGGCGAGGGATGCCAGAAAGACGGCGATGCGGAAGCTAGGCCGCATCCGCCTGTTCCAAGGCTTCGGCTGCCGCCATCCAGCGCGCTTCGGCGGCTTCGAGCACCGAGGCATGCGCCTTCTGGCGTTTGGCCAATTCGGCGGCTTTGCGCGGATCGTTGTAGGTGGCGGGCAATGTCGCTTCGCGCTCGAGCTTTTTGCTTTCCTCGGTCGCGCGCGCGAGCGCGTCTTCGGCCGACTTCAGTTCTTTTTTGAGGGCGGCGAGATTTTGCGGCGACGCTTTGGCGACGGGGGCGGCGGCCTTCGGCTTTTCGGCCGATTGGCGTTGCGCGCGCCGCTCGGCCAAGGCAAGCGACCGGTATTCGTCGAGATCGCCTTCGAACGGCGTGACCTTGCCGTTGGCGACGAGCCACAGCCGGTCGCACGTGAGTTCGAGCAGGCTCCAATCGTGCGTGACGAGAATGACCGTGCCCGCAAATTCGTTGATCGCCGTCACCAGCCGCTCGCGGCTTGCCATGTCGAGATGGTTCGTGGGCTCGTCGAGGATCAGCAATTGCGGGGCGTGCGCGGTCGCAAGCGCAAACGCCAGGCGCGCTTTCTCGCCGCCCGACAAAACGTCGGCCTTCACGTCGGCCTTGTTGCCCGAAAAGCCGAAGCGGCCCAGGCGTGCGCGGATCTGTTCGGGCTTGGCGGTCGGCATTTCGTCGCCGAGCAATTGGAAGGGCGACCGGTTCGGGTCGATGTCTTCGATCTGGTGCTGCGCGAAGAAACCCGTTTGCAGTTTGCTGGCGCGCGTGGTCCCGCCGGTCATCGGCTGCAGGCGGCCCGCGAACAGTTTCGCCAAGGTGGATTTGCCGTTGCCGTTGGCCCCCAGCAGGCCGATGCGGTCTTCGGGATCGAGCCTGAGATCGACATTGGTGAGCACGGGCTTGCCGGCCGTGTAGCCGACCGAAGCGCGGTCGAACGTGACCAAGGGCGGCTTCGGCAGTTCGACCTCGGGGAATTCGAAGCGCACGGCGTCCTCGTCCTTCTCGACGAAGACGGGCGTGAGTTTGGCCAACGCCTTGAGGCGCGACTGCGCCTGGCGCGCTTTGGACGCTTTGGCGCGGAAGCGGTCGACGAAGGCTTGCATGTGCTTGCGCTGCGCATCGACCTTGGAGGCCATGGCCGCCTGCAGCGCCAAGCGCTCCTGGCGCAGCACTTCGAAACGGTCGTAGTCGCCCGTGTAGAGCGTCATCTTGCGGCTGTCGAGATGCAGGATATGCGTGCACACGGCATTGAGCAGTTTGCGGTCGTGGCTGACGACCATCAGCGTGCCGGGCCAGCGCTGCAGATAGTCTTCGAGCCACAAAGCGCTCTCGAGATCGAGATGGTTCGTGGGCTCGTCGAGCAGCAGAATGTCGGGCCGCGCGAACAGCACGGCGGCAAGCGCCACGCGCATGCGCCAGCCGCCCGAAAACTCGGACAGCGCGCGGTCTTGCATGGCGGCATCGAAGCCGAGGCCGGCGAGGATCGAGGCGGCCCGCGGGACGGCCGTATAGGCGTCGATCTCGGCAAGCCGCATATGGATGTCGGCGATGCGCTCGCCGTCTTCGGTGGTTTCTTCTTCGGCGAGCAGCGAGGCGCGCTCTTCGTCGGCGGCGAGTACGGCTTCGAGCGGCGTGGTGGTGCCGCCCGGGGCCTCCTGCGCCACGAAGCCCACGCGCGCGCGCTTGGGCATCGAAATGCTGCCGCGATCGGGCGCGATGCGGCCCAGAATCGCGTCGAGCAGCGTCGATTTGCCCGCCCCGTTGCGGCCGATAAGGCCCACACGGCGGCCCTCGGGCACAAGGGCGCCGGCGTCTTCGAGGAGGGTGAGGCCGCCGATGCGCAGCGTGAGGTTTTCGATCGCGATCATGGGGCTTCCCTCTAGCAGATCGGGCGCGTAACGTCGCGTGCCATGACGCAGAAAATCGACGAAACGGGCCTCGCCGCCCGGTACCACGCAATGGTCGGCATTGCCCTTGCTGCGGGCGATTTGCAGCGCCGCTATTTCGCCGACCGCTCGCAGCTCGCCACGCGTTTCAAAGGCCCGCAAGACTATCTGACCGAGGCCGACGGGGCGGTCGAGCGGGGGGTTGTGGCCGCGCTGAAGGCGGCCTTCCCCGGCGACGGCGTGCTCGGCGAAGAAGGCGGCGGCAGCCACGACCCTGCGGCGTTGTGGGTCATCGATCCGATCGACGGCACGGCCAATTTCGCCAACGGGATCGGGCATTTCTGCATTTCGATCGCGTTCGTAGCCGAGGGCCGCGAGGCGCTGGGGGCGATCTACGATCCGATCCGCGGCGACATGTTTCTGGCGAAGGCCGGTTTTGGCGCCACCTGCAACGGCCGCCCGATGAAGACGACGACGATCGCCGATCCGGCCCGCGCCCAGGTCGAGCTCGGCTGGTCGACGCGGCGGCCGATGGCGGCCTATACGGGCGCGCTCGAAAAGCTCGTGGCGGCCGGCGCTTCGTTTCGCCGCGCAGGCTCGGGCGCATTGGGGCTCGCGTACGTCGCCGACGGGCGCAGCGACGGCTATGCCGAACTGCACATCAATTCGTGGGATTGCCTTGCCGGCCTGTTGATGGTGCGCGAAGCGGGCGGACGCACGAACGATTTTCTGGGGCTGGGCGGGCTCGTCGATGGTGCGCCCGTGCTCGCGGCCGGGCCCGGCCTTTACGACGCGATCGGACGCCTCGTCGGTCTCGACGACGTTCCGTCGCTCTAGTCTTCCATGCTGCGCATCGGACATGCCGGGCACGGCGAGCGGCCGGTCGCGACCGCTGCCTTGCTCGACCGCGTGGCCGAGGCCGAAGGCACCGGCGTGCTCGTGCTGCAGCTCGATGCGGGCGACGTCGAGCGCGCCCTCGGCGATCTTCTGGTGCCGTGTTTGTCCAAGCGCGTGCGGCTTGTGGTCGAAGTGCCGGACGGCGATCCGCTCGCCGTCGCCAATGCGCTGACGAGGCTTGCCGCCCGGCTCGGCAAACGGCGGCCGCGCGTGGGCGTGCTCGAAGGGCACAATCTGTTGGCCACGCAATTGCCGGCGGTTCTCGTCGCCTTGCGCTGCGATCCGCCGCCGCCGCCGGGTTTTGCGCTGGCGGCGGCCGAAGCCGAGCTCGGCAGCGAACCGCTACTGGGTCTCATCGCCAAAGGCGCCGAGATTCTGGCGACCGGCACGCTCGCGGCATCTTCCGTCGCGATCGCGTTCGCGCGCCACGTGCATCGCTGGCAGGAAGGCGATTTCGACCGGCTCGCGGCGGCGGCCTGCGTCGGGCGCATCTTGCGCGCCGGGGCCGCAAGCGTGGGCGGCGACCTCGACGAGACGGCGCTCGTCGAAGGGTTGCCGTTTGCCGACATCGCAGCCGACGGGGCCGTGCGCTTCCACGCCACGCATGCGGGGCCCGTGCGCGTGGCGGGGCTCGCCCTTTCCCTGCTCGACGGGCTTGCCGCGCCGACGCAATGGATCGAACCCGACGTGACGGTCGATCTCGGCAATGCAGCGCTGCACGGGCCGCAGCTGGAAGGCGTTGCGGGCGCGCCCGCGGCAAACTGGGTTGCCGGGCGTTTCGTGTTCGAAGGCGGCCATGCGGGTGCCGCGGAGATCGCCTATGGCGGCGGCGGGGCGGCCGCGCGCGGGCTTGCGGCGGCGCGCGAACTCGAAACGCGGCTCGAAGCGTTGCCGGGCGACGCACGGGTCCGCGTGGAGATCGTCGGCTTCGATGCGGCGGCCAAAGCCGCGGGCGAGCAGGTGCGCGATCTGGCCGTGGCGCCGGGCCGCGACGTGCGCGTGCGGCTTGCGGTGCGCGGCGAGACGGGCGCCCAGGTGCGGGCGGCCCTCGCCGAGGCGCAGGCGCTCGTGCGCTTCGGGCCGGCGGGCGGCGCGTTGCTGTACGCTACGGCCGCGCGCGAGCGCCGCGTCTCGGACGCGCGCATCGACAAGATTTTGATGGCTCCGCGCGCTACGCAGATGATGGGGGATCTGTGAGCCTCCCGGTCGCGCCTCCGGTTTCGCACCCGGTTCCGCTTCGCGAATTCTGCCATGCGCGCGCGCATGTCGCGGGCAGCGCGTTGGTGATCGTGCTTGCATTGCGCGATCCGCAGGATTGGCGGCTCGTGCGCGAAGGGGCGAGCCTTGCGCGCGTGCGCGCGTGGCTCGGCGCCTTGCGCGCGGGCAATGTGCGGCGCCTGGAATTTCCGGGGCTTGCGGCGTTCCATTTTGTGTTCGAGGCTGCCGCCGGGGCCGGGCGCGGCCACGATCTGTCGGCCGATCCGGCGGGCCGCGCCTTCGCCCAGCGCCTGCTCGACATGCCGGTGCCGGTTGCGCCAAACTGAGTTTTCTCGTTCCACCCCCCGGAGTTGCCAATGCCTGACGACATCGTCCGCGAAATCGACCCGCTCGAAGCCAGAAAACAGATCGAGGCGGGGGCGGCCGTGCTGATCGACGTGCGCGAAGCCGAAGAATACGCAGCCGCCCGCATCGACGGATCGACGCTGGTGCCGTTGTCGGCGTTCGATCCCAACGCGCATGCGCCGCTCAAGGGCAAGCAGGTGATCGTGCATTGCCAGATGGGCGGCCGCTCGATGCGCGCGGCCCAAGCGCTGGCCCCCGTGCTCGGCGCAGCGAACGTGCGCTCGATGGCGGGCGGCCTCAATGCCTGGCAGGCGCTGGGTCTGCCGGTCAAGAACGGCTGAGGCATTCCATTGGATCTCGCACAAATCCTCGACCTGATCCGCAGTCAGGGCGACGCGGTCTACGCGCTCATCGTCTCGGGCTCGGCGTGGAACTCGCTGCTGCTGCCTTTGTTCGCTGGCTATGCGGTGAATCTCGACGCCTTGGCGTACGTGCCGACCGTGGCGTGCGTGTGGGCGGGCGGTTTCCTCGGCGACGAGCTGCGCTTCTGGCTTGCCCGCCGCTACGGCAGTTCGCTGTTCGAGCAGATGCCGCGCATCCGCACAGGCGTGGAGCGCGCGGCGCGCGTGATCGACCGCCACGGCGGCTGGCTCATCTTCGTCTATCGCTATCCGCACGGCATCCGCGGGCTCGCCGCGTTCGCGTTCGGGCTGTCGCAGATGGCGCGGCTGCGCTTCACGATCCTCAATTTCGTGTCGGCGGGCGTGTGGGCGAATGTCGTGGTCGGCACGGGCTACGCGTTCGGCCATCTCTCCGACAAGGCATTGGGCGAGGTCGCGACGCAAGCCGCGCTCGGCCTGCTCGTGGCGTTTTTGGCGCTTGCGTGGGTCTTGTCCAAACGGCTCGAGAAAAGCCTGTAGCGGCCGCGATGTCGGTTGGCGGCACGCCGCCGCTCGCCTAAGATCGCAGCCTCCAGACCGCAACATCGGTGGATTCGCGTGCTCCGAACGACCAAACGTCCGCTCGCCTTCGTGCTCACGGCCGCCAACCACGGCTCGATGCTCGTGAACCGCAATGATTCGTACACCAATGCGGTCGAGACGATCGGCGTGGGCTACAACATCTTCCTCAATTCCTCGTGCGGCCAGGAGGAGATCGACGCGGCGTTGCAGCTGCTCGACTCGCGCCGCAAGCACTACGGCGACGGCGTTTTCGCCCTCGATTGCGGCGCCAATATCGGCGTGCACATCGTCGAATGGGCGCGCCACATGCACGGCTGGGGCGAAGCGCTCGCCTTCGAAGCGCAGGAGCGGATCTTCTACGCGCTCGCGGGCAATCTCACGCTCAACAACTGCTTCAACGCGCGTGCGCTGTGGGCGGCCGTGGGAGCGCATGCGGGCGAAATCCGCGTGCCCGAGCCCGACTATCTGGCGGCGGGCAGCTTCGGCAGCCTCGAGATCCGCAAGACCGAAAAGACCGAATTCATCGGCCAGGCGATCGACTACAGCGACGCGCGTACGCGGCCCGTGCGCATGCTCGCGATCGACGATCTCGATCTGCCGCGTCTCGACCTCATCAAGATCGACATCGAGGGCATGGAGCTCGAAGCGCTGGCAGGGGCGCGCAAGACGATCGCGCGCCACAAACCGCAGATGCTGATCGAGCGCATCAAGACCGACCAGCTGGCGCTGAACGCAGCGCTGCTCGAATACGGCTACAAGCTGTTTGCTTTCGGCGTCAATCTGCTGGCGATCCACGAATCCGACCCGTTCGCGACCCAGGTCGTGATCAACCGCTGACCGCACCGGAGACCGGCGTGCTCAAAACCACCAAACGCCCCGTGGCCTTCGTGCTGGTCGCGACCAACCACGGCACGATGATGGTCAACCGCAACGACCACCATACCGACGCGTTCGCGACCTTCGGCGTCGGCCACGAGATCTTCCATACGTCGTCGTGCGGGCAGGAAGAAATCGACGTGGCCTTGCAGCTGCTCGACGCGCGCAAGGAGTATTTCGGCGCCGGCGTGGTGGCCCTCGATTGCGGCGCCAATATCGGCGTGCACACGATCGAGTGGGCCAAGCACATGCATGGCTGGGGTACGGTCACCGCCTTCGAAGCGCAGGAGAAGATCTACTACGCGCTCGCCGGCAACATCGCGATGAACAACTGCTTCAACGCGCGCGCCGTGTGGACCGCGATCGGGGCTTCCGACGGCACGATCCGGGTGCCGGTGCCCGACTATCTGAAGCCGTCGAGCTTCGGCAGCCTCGAAATCCGCAAGACCGAGAGGACCGAATTCATCGGCCAGAACGTCGACTACAGCGCCGCCAAAACCGTCGAAACCACGATGCGCGCGATCGACAGTTTCGCGTTGCCGCGCCTCGATTTCGTCAAGATCGACATCGAGGGCATGGAGATGGAAGCGTTGGCGGGCGCCCGCCAAACGATCGCCGCGCACAAGCCCATGATGCTGATCGAAGGCATCAAGACCGATCTGGGTGCGCTCACCGCCTATCTCAACGAGATGGGCTACCGCTATTTCACGTTCGGCATCAACGTGATCGCGATCCACACGAGCGACCCCTATTCGGCGCGCGTGGTCACGAAAAAATAGCCGCTCTCAAGGAAACCGCGCCAACGTGTAGGCGCACAGCGTTTGGTAGAGGGCGCGCAGGAACGGCGTCGTCGCTTCGGTCTTTCCAAGCGCGTTGCCGGCCGTAACCGCTTCGTGCACGGCCACGAGCTCGGCCGACGGAATCTGCGGCGGCGTGCCGTCGGCCCATGCGGCGCGGGCAGGGACGGCGCGCACGAATGCGAGCAGCAGGCGCAAGCGCTGCGAGAGCTCGGGGCTCGCCTCGGCCAGATGCGTTTCGAGCTGGGTGGACGAGATCGCGACGCAGTTGGTTATCGCGACCGCGACCGCCGAGGCCGTGCGCGGCAGGCCGTCGATCAGCGCAAGCTCGCCGAACATCGCCCCGGCGCCGATCTGCGCGATTTCGATTTCCGTCTCGAGGTCGGTCCCGATGCGCCGTTGGCGGATCGCCACGCGGCCGCTTTCGACGACGAAGGCAAGGTCGCCGGGGTCGCCTTGCGCGAAAATGCGCACGCCGGGCATGAAGCGGAAGCGCTGCAGCCGCGGCCCCGTGGTGACGGTGGTTTCGTGCAACTGCCCGTCCACGCCTTTGAGGGCGAGGGTCTGTTTGCGCTCGAACCGGATGTTCGCGTCTTCGGCCACGGGGGGAGGCTCGCTTCCCCTAGAGCGCGTTTTCGAGGCCGGCGGTGCCGCGCGTGTCGGCGCCGGTCAGCACGGCGCCGCGCAGATCGGCGCCGGAAAAGTCGCAGTCGAGCAGGATCGCGTCGGTGAGATTGGCGTCGCGCAGATCGGCCCGCCGCAGAACCGAGCCGGTGAGATCGGCCTTCGAGAGATTGGCGCCGCGCATATCCGCCCCGCTCAGATTGGCCTCTTTCATCTTGGTGTTCCACACGCGCTGGTTGAGCGTGTCGACCGGCATGGGGGCAAGGTCGGCGTCGCGCAGTTTGGCGCCCGTCAAAGTCGCCTTGTCGAGCTTCGAGCCTTGGAGCTTCGCACCCGACAGATCGCAGCCCGCCATGAAGGCCGATGAAAAATCGGCGACCTGGAAATAGCCGCCCGCGAGCTTGGCGTTGCGAAGAATGCAGAGCGCCAGACGCCCGGCCGAAAGATTGACGCCGGGCGCGTCGAGATCGGCCAGATTGACGCGCTCGAAATCGGCCTGGTGGCCGGTGCGCCCCTCGGTCTTGAGCCAGTCGAGATGGTCGATGAAAATCTGCTGCACGGATTTTTCGAGCTTGTCGATCGACACCGGCAGCACGGCCTTGGAGGTATCGACGCGCGCCAGATCCTGCGTGCCGAAATTGGAGGCCGTGAGGTCGGCGCCGTCGAGATTGGTGTTGTCGAGCAAAGCGCCCGCAAGCGTGGCGCCGTGCAGGATGCAGTTCGAGAGATTGGCGTTGGTGAGATCGGCCCCCGTGAGCACCACGCCGCTCAGATCGGAGTTCGAAAGATCCGCCTGGCGCAGGACGGCCCCGCGCATGATGCAGCCCGTAAGGTCCGTGCGCGGCCCGAACACGCGGCTCATCTTCGCGTTTGTCATGTCGGCATGCGCGAATTTGGCGTCGGTGAGGACGGCCCCTTGCGGCTGGTTGTTGTGGTAGCTGAAATTGCCGTCCTTGTCGCGAACGATGATGAAGCCGTCGCGGATGTCGGCGGCGGTCAGGTTCGCGCGCTCGAGATTGGCGCGCTTGAGCTGCACGCCGCGCAGATCGGCCTTCGAGAGGTCCGCGTCGGACATGTCGCAGCCGGTGAGATCGGCGCCGAACAGATTGGCGCGCGTCATCTTGGCGTGCGCGAAGGTCGACTCGCACAGGAACGCGCCGACGAGTTCGGCCTCGCTCAAGTCGCGATTGCGGAAATCCATGCGCTCGGCGACCTTGAACGACAGCGCCAGACGCACCCCGCCGGTTTTGCCCTTGGCCATTTTCTCGTGGAGGGCGACGGCGGTGTTGATGTCGTGCTGGCTTACTTTGGTGGGGGGCGGCATCGGTGGCTTGCTCGCTTTCTGCGGAAGGCGCAATAATGCGCGCAAAAGACGCGAACGAACAAGCCCGCATGCGACGGAAACGCCCCAATGCGCCATCTCAAGGTCTTCGCTATCGCGGCCCTGTTCGGGCTGTGCGCCTATGCGGTCGTGCGCGGGCTTGTCTATGTCAGCCGCGAGACCGGCTTGCTTGCGTGGCTGGCGTCGTAGCGGCCGTTCGATGAATCTCGCTGCCCATCTCGTGCGCAATGCCGCACGCATCCCCGATCGGCCCGCCTTGGCGCTGGGCACGCAAACCGTCGCGACGTGGTCGCAGATGGCGGTTCGGGTCGCTGCACTCGCGGGCGGTTTGCGGGCGCTTGGCCTGGAAGCGGGCGCGCGCGTTGCGGTCGTGGCCGAAAACACGCCTGATTATGCGCTGGCCCTCTATGCGATCTGGCATGCGGGATTGGCGGCAGTCCCGCTCAACAGCAAACTGCACGCAAAGGAGCTCGCCTATTGTTTCGAGCATTCCGAGGCGGCGTTGGTGCTGCATTCGCAGAACATGGCCAAGACTGTTGCTGATGCGCAACCAAGCCTAAAAACGATGCAGATGGGCGGTGCCGATTGGCAAGCGCTGGCCGCAAGCCCGCCGATCGCAATGGCCGATGCGGCCGCCGACGATCTTGCCTGGCTTTTCTACACGAGCGGCACCACGGGCAAGCCCAAGGGGGCGATGCTCACGCACGGCAATCTGCTGGCGATGGCGATCAGCTACTTCGTCGATATCGATCCGCCCAGCCCGGGCGGGGCGATTTTGCATGCGGCCCCCATGTCGCACGGCTCGGGGCTTTACATGCTGCCGATGGTGCTGATCGGCAATACGCAAGTGATCCCCGCAAGCGGTCATTTCGATCCGGCGGAGATTGCGGGCCTGTTCCAGCATTGGCCGGACGTGACGATGTTTGCGGCACCAACGATGGTCAAGCGCCTGGTCACGCATGCAGGGGCGCAAGATCCCGGCAACCTGCGCACGATCGTGTGGGGAGGCGCACCCATGTATGTGGCCGATCTCGAATTGGCGATCCGGCGCTACGGCTATCGCTTCGCCCAGCTTTACGGCCAGGGCGAATCGCCGATGTGCATCTCAGGCCTCACGCGTGCGGCGATCGAAGCCGCGCACAAAGCCGGCGACGCCGCGATGCTGGCGTCGGCGGGTACGGCGCAATCGGTCGTCGAGATCCGCATTGCCGAGGACGGCGAGATTTGCGTGCGCGGCCAAAGCGTGATGAAGGGCTATTGGCGCGATGAGGCCGCGACCGCGCGCGCCTTGCGCGGCGGCTGGCTGCACACGGGCGACGTCGGCGAAATCGACAAGCGCGGCGTGCTCACGCTCAAAGACCGATCGAAAGACCTCATCATCTCGGGCGGCTCCAACATCTATCCGCGCGAGGTCGAAGAGGTGCTGCAGACGCATCCCTCCGTCGCCGAAGTGTCGGTCGTCGGTGCGCCCGATGCCGAATGGGGCGAGCATGTCGTGGCCTATGTGGTGCTGCGCGACGGGGCTTGCGTTGCGCATGCCGAACTCGATGCGCTGTGCCTCGCCCAGATCGCGCGCTTCAAGCGGCCCAAGCGCTATCGTTTCGTGGCCGCCTTGCCCAAGAACGCCTACGGCAAGATTCTGAAGACCGAGTTGCGCATGCAGGAGCAGGCCCATGTCGAAGCAGCCGCCAAGACGCCTTGAAGGCAAGACCGCGATCGTCACGGGTGCCGGCACGTCCGGCCCCGGCTGGGGCAACGGCAAGGCGGCCGCCGTGCTGTTCGCGCGCGAAGGCGCCAATGTGTGCTGCGTCGACGTCAACGCGGAGGCGGGTGCGGCAACGGCGGCGCTGATTCGCGACGAAGGCGGGCAGGCGATGTCGGTCGCGTGCGACGTGTCGAAGAGTGCCCAGGTCGCCGACATGGTGGCGCAATGCCGGGCGGCCTTCGGGGCGGTCGACATTCTGCACAACAATGTCGGCATCCTTGCGCATGGCGGACCGATCGAACTCGCCGAGGAAGATTGGGACCGCGTGCTGCGCGTCAATCTGAAATCCATGTATTTGACCGCCAAGCACGTGCTGCCGGTCTTTCTCGAACAGTTCGCAGCGACCGGCAAAGGCGGGGCCATCGTCAACATCGCCTCGATCGCCGGCATTCGCTATCTCGGCATCCCCTACATCGCCTACAGCACCACGAAAGGAGCCATCGTGCCCTTCACGCAGAGCCTGGCCGTGCAGTACGCGGCCAAGGGCATCCGCGCCAACTGCATCCTGCCGGGTCTCATGAACACGCCGATGATCGTCGAGCCGTTGCGCGCGGCCTATGGCGGGGATGTGGCGCATATGATTGCGGTGCGCGACGCGCAATGCCCCACCGGCAAGATGGGCGACGCGTGGGACGTGGCCTATGCGGCGCTGTTCCTGGCGTCGGACGAAGCCAAATACGTGACCGGCGTTGCCTTGCCGGTCGACGGCGGCATCACGCTCAAGGTTTCCTGATGTCGGGCGGCGTTCTGGGGGCGAAGAAGCGCCGGTAGATCAACGGGGCGAGCGTCACCACGAGGACGATGCGGTAGAGATGGTGGCCGGCGACGATGGCCGGATCGATGCCGAGGGCCAGCGCCACAAGGCCCATCTCGGCAAAGCCGCCGGGGGCAAAGGCGAGCACGAGGCCCGGCAGGCTCTGTCCCGTGACCTGCGCCAAGACGGCCGAAAACGCGATCGCGAGTGCGAGCATCAAAGCGCCCGCCGCCATCGCATGCAGCACCGTGACCCCGATCACGCGCAGTTTCATGCCCGCAAAACGCTGGCCGATCGCGGCTCCCAGGACGATCTGCGCGGCGGCCGTCACCACATAGGGCGGCTGCGTGTCGGTGAGGCCGCCAAGATGCACCGCCGCCGAGCACACCATCGGCCCGAGCATGTTCGCGGCCGGCAGTCGCAGGCGCTTGGCCAAGATCGCGCCGCCGACGGCACAGGTGCCGAGGATCAGATAGTCGAGGGCCGAAATGTCGAATATGCCGACGAGCGCCGTTGCAGGCGCGCTGCCGAGCGCCCCGTCGATCCGGAACCAGATCGGCAGGACGAGCACCACGAGCATGATGCGCGCGGTGTGGCTCAAGGCGAGGGTCTGCAGATGGCCGCCGTACTGCGAGCCGACCATCGTCATCTCGGCAAGCCCGCCCGGGGTTGCCGCGAAAAACGCCGTGGTGGGATCGTAGCGGGCGACGCGGCGCATGTAGAGATAGGCGACGCCGCCCGCGATTACGGCCCATACGGCAAGGGCCGCCATCGTGACGATCCATTCGGGCATGCGCGCGAGGACCGCAGGCGTGAAGCCCGCCCCCAGCAGGACGCCAAGTACGGTCAAAAACCAGTCGCGCAAGCGCCGTGGCATCGCGACTTGGGCGCCGGAGACGGCCGCAACCGTGGTGAAGCACATCGCCCCTAGCATCCACGGCAGCGGAATGCCGAGTGCCTTGAACAGGGCGCCGCCCAGCGTGCCCAGCACGACTGCCGTTGCCAGCGCCCGCCAATCGAATTGCAGCGTCACGCGATTTCGCGGCCGAGCCGGACCGCCGTCTGGCCGCGGCCCAAACGGCGCGTCGGCATGATCAGAACGCAATTGTCGTAAGGGGCAAGCACGGGCGTGCCGCCGTCGTCGGCGATCGGATCGCCTTTGCGCGCGATTTTCTCGAGGCCTTTGAACGGAGCCGCGAAGCGGAACGCGTCGGTCTTGATCGTCACGGCCTCGGTCACTTCGATAAGGCGCTGTGCGGGCGGGGCGGCCGCCGGCAGGTGGGATGCCGCCCAATCCGCACTTGCGGCCCCCGTGGCGGCGAGGAAGCGCACGAGGCAGGTGCGCGCCGTGTCGGCCGAGGCCTTTTCCCAATGCTGGCCGCATTCGACGAGCAGCGCGTTTTTGGCGCTCGCCGGATTGCCGAAATCGCCGTAGTCGCGCATGCGTTTGCCCGCGGCGTGGCCTTCGTCGCTGACGACGAATTCGGGCACGCCGATCTCGCGCGCGAAGCGGCGCCCCTTTTCGAGCGGGCCGCACAGCATCAAGGCCGGGGTGGCGTGCTGCATCGAATGGATGTCGAGCAGCAGATCGGCCGAGGCGACGAGCGGGCGGATCTGGCGCGCGCGCGCAAGCTCCTGCGACTGGCGCGGGCCGTCGAGCGTGGTCTCGTTCCAGACGCGGTTGAAATCTTCGTCGAGGAAGCGGCTCGCTTGCGGGTTCTGCGGATCGAAGCTGCGATAGGCGGCGACGTTGCAGAACAGCAGGGTGAGCTTGCCCTGTGCGGGGCGGAAATTCTGCTTGAACAGCCAGTCGAGGGCGATGGCACCGCAGATCTCGTTGCCGTGCACGAGCGCCGTTGCCAGCACATGCGGGCCGCTGCGCCCGCTGTCGAAGCTCGTGGCGTAGTCGATCCCGACATTGCCTTTGGCGTAGGCCGAAATGTCCGGTGCTTGCAGTTCGATCGGATAGGCTTCGTTGTCCATCGCTTGGTCCTCGCGCACGAGTTTAGGCGGCCTCTAGAGAAAACCCAAATCTTCGAGGTCGCGATGCAACGCTGCGGGGGCCGCAAAATGGTGGGCGGCAAAGCCGAGCGTGCGGGCGCTCGCGATATTGGCGGCGCTGTCGTCGATGAAAAAGCATGCGGGCGCCGGTTTGCCGACGATATCGAGCAGATGACGGAAAATCGCGGGATCGGGCTTCACGAGGCCCAGTTCGCCCGACACCACGATGTCGCGGAACAGCTCGAGGAACGGGAAATTCGGGCGCGCGATCGCGAAGGTTTCTGCCGACCAGTTGGTGAGCGCGTAGAGCGGCGTGCCTTTGGAATGCAGCGCTTCGAGCAGCGTGACCGTACCCGCGATGGGGCCCGACAGCATCTCCATGAAGCGCCCGTAATAGGCCTGGATCAGATCGGCGTGCGCGGGAAAACGGGCAAGAAGCTCGGCTTCGGCCTCGCGGATCGGCCGGCCGGCATCCTGCCGCACGTTCCATTCGTGCGTGCACACCTCGGCGAGGAAAGCTTCCATCGCCGTTTCGTCGGCGAAAAGCTTGCGGTAGAGATTGCGCGGGTCCCAGCCGATCAGAACATTGCCGAGATCGAAGACGACCGTGTCGGGCTTCATGGCCGGCTTTCGAAACGCTCGACCAAGCGGCGCAGGAACTGCTCGCACAAGGCGATCTGTTCCAGCGCCACGAATTCGTCGGGTTTGTGCGCCTGGTCGATGTCGCCGGGGCCGCAGATCACGGTCGGGATGCCGCGCGCTTCGAACAGGCCCGCCTCGGTGCCGAAGGCGACCTTGGCCGTGGCGTTGCCGCCCGAGGCCGCTTTGGCCGCCTGCACGACCTCGCTGTCTTCGTCGCCGGCGAGACCGGGAAAGCTCGAGATTTCCTCGAACGAGAAGCCCGTATCGGCATTGACGGCGTGCATCCGAGGTTCGAGCTCGCGTCGCACGAAGGCTTCGAATTCGGCGAACAGCTTGCGCGGATCGTGCACCGGAAGATGGCGGAATTCGAAATCGAACTGGCAGTCTTTGGGCACGATGTTGAGGGCCGTGCCGCCGCGGATCGTGCCGACATGCACCGTGGTGAAAGGAATGTCGAACTCGCGGTCGAACGGGCCGTCGGCGGCAAGTTTGTCGCCCATGCGCACGAGTTCGGCGACGGCGCGCGCCGCGTACTGGATCGCGTTGACGCCGCGCGGGGCAAGCGAGGAATGGCATTCGAAGCCGCGCACATGGGCGCGCACCGAGATCTTGCCCTTGTGCGCGCGGATCACCTTCATGCTCGTGGGTTCGCCGACCACGCAGCCCATCGGCTTGATGCCGCGCACGGCGAGATCGTCGAGCAGGCGGCGCACGCCGAGGCAGCCGACCTCTTCGTCGTAGGAAAAGGCGAAATGGATCGGCGTCTTGAGCTTGGCCTGCTGGAAATGCGGCGCAAGCGCCAGGCACACGCCGACGAAGCTTTTCATGTCGGTGGTGCCGCGGCCGTAAAGTTTGCCGTCTTTGACCGACGGCTCGAACGGGGCCACGGTCCATTCCTGGCCGTCGATGGGGACGACGTCGGTATGGCCCGACAGGACCAGGCCCGGGCGGTCGGCAGGGCCGATCGTCGCCCACAGATTGGCCTTCTTGCCCGTCGCGTCGAACACGAGATGGCTTTCGATGCCGAGTTTGGCGAGATAGCCGCGCACCCAGTCGATCAAAGCGAGATTGCTGTCGCGGCTCGTCGTGTCGAAAGCCACGAGGCGTTTGACGATCTCGAGCGTGGCGGGCAGGGGCTGGGTGGTTTCTTTGTCCGGCATGGGATTTCACGGGGCTGCGAGGGCAAACAACATCTTTCACCTGACACAGGCCGCGCCCGGCCACCAGCCGAAAAATTCGATGGCGGTATCGCGTGGCACGACGGGTGATGGCGGCGCTTGCCCCGATACTTGCCCCCTATACTTGCCCGAGACTTGCAAGCCTTCGGGCGATCTGCAAACCTGTCCGGTGCGCGAGACAAAGCGCCCAAGGGAGTGAGATGCGCTTCGTCCTGTGCCGCCCGATGATCTCTATCGCTGTCGCCGCCGTTGCGGCTGTTGCGGCGGCTTTCCTGCCGGCGTCGGCTCGGGCCCAGGATCTCGTCGTCGGTCTCGGCGGCAACGTCACCTCGATCGATCCGCATTTCCACAATCTGTCGCCGAACAACGGCGTTGCCGCCCATGTTTTCGACCGGCTCGTGCACCAGGATGCGCAGCAGCGCCTTGTCCCCGGCCTTGCGACCGAGTGGACCGTACTCGACGACACGACGTGGGAGTTCAAGCTGCGCCAGAATGTGCGCTTCCACGACGGCACGCCGTTCGACGCCGAAGACGTCGTCGCCTCGCTGAAGCGCGTTGCGTGGGTTCCCAATTCGCCGTCGTCGTTCCTGATCTCCACGCGTGCCATCGCCGAGACGATCGTGGTGGACAGCCATACGATCCGCTTCCGCACCGCGCGGCCCGCCCCCTTGCTGCCCGTCGACATGTCGAGCGTCAATATCGTGAGCAAGCGCCACGTCGAAAGCCCGACCGGCGATTTCAACCAGGGGCGCGCGGCCGTGGGCACGGGGCCGTTCCGCTTCGTCGATTTCGCGCCCGGCGAACGCGTCGTGCTTGCGCGCAACGACAATTACTGGGGCCCCAAGCCGCACTGGGCGCGCGTGACCTTGCGCATTATCGCGAATCCGTCGGCGCGCACGGCGGCTTTGCTTGCGGGCGACGTGCAGCTCATCGACCAGGTGCAGACCGCCGATCTGCCGCGCTTGCGCGGCAACCAGCAGATCGCCATTGCGCGCGTGACGTCGAACCGGCTCATCTTTCTGGCCCTCGACCAGAACCGCGACCAGTCGCCTTTCATTACCGACAAACAGGGCGCTTTGCTGCCCAACAATCCGCTCAAGAATCGGCGCGTGCGCCAGGCATTGTCGCGCGCGATCAACCGGGCGGGCATCGTGCAGCGCGTGTTCGACGGCGAAGCGATCCCGGCGGGCGGCCTGCTGCCCGAGGGTTTCTTCGGCGTTTCGGACAAGCTCAAGCCCGATGCGTTCGATCCGGAAGCGGCGCGCCGTCTGCTTGCCGAGGCGGGCTATCCCAACGGCTTCGCCATGACGATCCACGGGCCCAACGACCGCTATCCCGACGACGAAAAAGTGCTGCAGGCGATCGGCCCCATGTTCGCGCGCGTCGGCATCGACACGCGCGTCGTCACGCAGCCCTGGGCCACGTATGCGAGCGTGTCGAGCGCGCCCACCTACGCCTACAGCATCATGCTGTTCGGCTGGGGGGCGGCGACGGGCGAAGTCTCCTCGCCGCTGCGCTCGCTGCTCGCAACTCCCAATCGCGATCTCGGCACGGGTGCTTCCAATCGCGGCCGCTATTCGAACCCGCAGGTGGACGAGCTGCTGGCGCGCGCGATGGCGACGGTTGCCGATCCCGCCCGCGCCAGGCTGCTTGCCGAAGCGTCCGAAGCGGCCATGGCCGACCAGGGCCTGATCCCGCTCTATTACCAGATCAACCTTTGGGGCATGCGCAAAGGATTGAGCTACGAGCCGCGCGCCGACGAAACCACGCTGGCGCAGTTCGTGCGCCCCGCGAACTGAGGCCCCCCGCTTGAATCTCCGCGCCTTGCGCGTGCTGCGGGCGGTTGCGGCCAGCGGCAGCCAAGCGGCCGCCAGTCGCACGCTGAATGTGGCCCCCTCGGCGATCAGCCGCACGATCGTCGAACTTGAGGCCGAGCTGGGCTTCGCGCTGTTTCGCCGCGACAAAGGTCGCCTGATCCCGACCCAGACCGGGCGCGCCTTTGCGCGCGAGGTCGAGCGCGTGTTCCGGGAGGTCGATATGCTGGCCGACACCGCGCGCGCGTTGCGGGCCGTCGGCGGCGACCGCTTGCGGGTCGTCGTGCCGCCGAGCCTGTCACACAGGTTTCTGCCGGAAAGTTTGCGGCGGTTCGTCGCGTCCCATCCCGAAACGCGCCTCGACATCGATTACGGCCCGGCCGCCGCCGGCATGGCCGCGTTGGCGCAAGGCCGCGCCGACATTGCCGTGCTGTCGCTGCCGGTCGATACGGCCGGGCTCGAGGTTGTGCCGCTCATCGACGTCGAAACGGTTTGTCTCGTGCCGACAGGCCATAAGCTGGCGGCCAAGGCCGCGATTTCGCCGGCCGATCTCGACCGGCAGAAAGTGGTGCTGATCGATCGGCGCTTTGCCTTGCGCGAAAAGCTCGACGATCTGTTCAGGCGCGCCGGGGCGGTGCCCGACATCCGCGTGGAAACCTCGTCGGGTGCAGCAGCAGCTGGCTGCGCGCAGGCCGGGATCGGCATTGCCGTGGTGAGCCGCCTCGTCGCCGGCCAAGCCGAGGGCGATCCGCGCCTTGTGGTGCGCCCCATCCGCCCGACCGTATGGCAAAAATTTGCGGCGGCGATCGGCCCTGGGGTCGAGGGGCCGACGGTCGAAGGCTTCGTGAAGGCGCTCAAAGCCACAGCCGCCGACTATCGGCGCAAGGCCCCCGGAACACGGTGACGCAATACGAGCACCCCGTCGCGAAATTCGATGCGACAAACGCTTGGCCTTCGTCCTAATGTAGGCCCACACGTCAGACGCCCGCCATAGGGCGCGCCGTTTTACTCGTCTGGACCGGGAGACTTCGCATGCAAAAAGCCACACTCAAGGCCTTCGCCTTTGCCGCTGCCTTGGCGGTCGCAACGCCCTTTGCGGGTTTGCCCGCACCGGCGGCGGCGCAGACGCTGACCGTCGGCGTCGGCGGCAACATCACCTCGATGGATCCGCATTTCCACAATCTCGGCCCCAACAACAACATCGCCCAGTATTTCTTCGACCGTCTCGTCCATTTCGACGCGCAGCAGAAGCCGATCCCGGGCCTCGCCGAAAGCTGGCGCTCGATCGACGACAATACGTGGGAGTTCAAGCTGCGCCGCGGCGTGAAGTTCCACGACGGCAGCGATTTCGACGCCGAAGACGTGGTCGCAAGCTTCAAGCGCGTGCCGTGGGTGCCCAATTCGCCGTCCTCGTTCGTGGCCTTCGTGCTCGGCCTCGAAACCACGGTCGTCGACTCGCACACGCTGCGCTTCCGCACGCCCGCCCCGCGGCCGCTGATGCCGATTGATTTTGCGGTCGTCAACATCGTCAACCGCAAAAATGCCGAATCGCCGACGTCCGATTTCAATTCGGGTGCGGCCATGAACGGCACGGGCCCGTTCCGCTTCGGCCAGTTCGCCCCCGGCGACCGCGTGTCGATGACGCGCAACGATGCCTATTGGGGCGAAAAGTCGCATTGGGCGAGCGTGACCACGCGCATTATCACGAACGCGTCGGCGCGCACGGCTGCCCTGCTTGCGGGCGACGTGCAGATCATCGACCAGGTGCAGACGGCCGATCTGCCGCGCCTCAAGCAGAACACCAATCTGCGTCTCGAGCGCGTGATCGGCAACCGCCTCATCTATCTGCATCTCGACCACAACCGCGACGAGACGCCGTTCCTGTTCGACAAGGCGACCGGCCAGCCGCTGAAGGCCAACCCGCTCAAGGATCTGCGTGTGCGCCAGGCGTTGTCGAAGGCGATCAACCGCCAAGCGCTCGCCGAGCGCATCTTCGACGGCGAAGCGATCCCGGCGGGCGGCCTGCTGCCCGACGGCTTCTATGGCGCTTCGCCGAAGCTTAAGCCCGAAGCGCAGGATCTGGCCGGCGCCCAGCGCCTCCTGCGCGAGGCGGGCTTCCCGAACGGCCTGAAGATGACGCTGCACGGGCCCAACGACCGCTACCCGGAAGACGACAAGGTGCTGCAGGCGCTCGGCCCCATGTTCACGCGCGCAGGGATCGAAACCTCGGTCGTGCCGATGCCCTGGGCGACCTACGCTTCGCAGTCGAGTGCGCCGACCTTCGCCTTCTCGGTCATGCTGGTGGGCTGGGGCTCGGACACGGGCGAAACCTCCTCGCCGCTGCGTGCACTGCTTGCCACGCGTTCGCCGGGCTTCGGGGCTTCCAACCGCGGCCGCTACTCGAATCCGACGATGGACGCGCTGCTCAACCGCGCCCTGCAGACCGTCGATCCGGCCGCACGCGAGAAGCTGCTGTTCGAAGCCTCGGAACTCGCCGTCGGCGACGTCGGCATCATTCCGCTCTACTACCAGGTCAATCTCTGGGGTCTGCGCGCGAACCTGACGTACCAGGCGCGCACCGACGAATACACGCTGGCCCATCTCGTCAAGCCGCGTTGAGGCAAGGCCGCTAGCGGCGCGGATATCCGGGCAACCGGGTATCCGCGCCGTCCCGGTTGTTCCAAGCCATGAGCGTATTCATCATCCGCCGACTGTCGCAGAGCGCGCTCGTTCTGCTGATCATGTCGCTGCTGGTCTTTTTCGGCGTGTTCGCGATCGGGGATCCGATCGAGATCTTCATCGCCGCCGACGCCGACCAAGCCGAGCGCGAGCGTGCCATCGCCGCCCTCGGCCTCGACAAGCCGATCTGGCTGCAATATTTCTATTTCCTCGCAAACGCGCTCGGCGGCGATCTCGGCCGGTCGTTCGTGTTCAACATTCCGGCGATCGATCTCATCCTGCTGCGTCTGCCGGCCACGCTCGAACTTGCCTTCTGCGCGGTGTTCCTGTCGGTCGCGTTCGGCATTCCGCTCGGCATGTATGCGGGCTATCGGCCGGACTCGCGCGCGGCCAAAACGATCATGGCGACCTCGATCGCGGGTTTCAGCCTGCCCACTTTCTGGGTCGGACTCATGATGATCCTCGTCTTCGCGGTCGAGCTCGGGTGGCTGCCGGCGAGCGGGCGCGGCGAACTCGGCACGTTCTTGGGGATCCAGTCGAGCCTGTTCACGCTCAACGGCTTGGCACACCTGGCGCTGCCGGCCCTCAATCTCGCGCTTTTCAACATCTCGCTCGTCATTCGCCTCACGCGCGCGGGCATGCGCGAGAACATGCCGATGGACTACGTCAAATTCGCGCGCGCCAAGGGCCTCACGCAGCGCCGCGTCGTGTTCGTGCATGTGATGAAGAACATCATGATCCCGGTCGTGACCGTGATCGGGCTCGAGATCGGCCAGGTCATCGCGTTTGCGGTCGTGACCGAGACCATCTTCGCATGGCCCGGCATGGGCAAGCTCATCATCGACAGCATCAACAATCTCGACCGGCCGGTGATCGTGGCCTATCTGCTCATCATCGTGCTGATGTTCATCGTGATCAATCTCGTGGTCGACGTGCTCTACTCGGTTCTCGATCCGCGCGTGCGGCTCAGCGATACGGGCAAATAGCATGGCCGATCTCGACACGCCCTTCCGGCGCTTCGTCGCCGATTTCCGCGAAGACAAGGTCGCCGTGGGTGCGGCCGTGCTATTCGTCGCGATCTTCGCGGCCGCCATGGCTTGCGCCTATATCAGCCCGCAGAATCCCTACGATCTGCGCCAGCTCGACATCATGGACGGCAAAATGCCGCCCGGAAAAGCGTCGATGGACGGGCTCGTTTTCTGGCTCGGCTCCGACGGCCAGGGCCGCGACATGGTGTCGGCCATTCTCTACGGCCTGCGTACCTCGTTTCTGGTCGCCGTCACGTCGGGTTTCATCGCCGCTGCCGTGGGGACCGCCGTCGGTTTGGCTGCGGCCTATTACGGCGGCTGGGTCGATACGCTGCTGATGCGCACGGTCGACATCAAGCTGTCGTTCCCGGCGATCCTGATCGCCCTGGTGCTGCTGGCCGTGTTCGGCCAGGGAACCGGCAAGATCGTCGTCGCCCTCGTGGTGATCCAATGGGCCTACTATGCGCGCACGGTGCGCGCCTCGGCCCTCGTCGAGCGGCGCAAGGAATACGTGGAGGCCGCCCAATGCCTTGCATTGCCGCAGCGGCGCATCCTGTTTCGCCATATCCTGCCCAACTGTCTGCCGCCGCTGATCGTGGTGGGCACGATCCAGATCGCCAATTCGATCGCGCTCGAGGCCACCTTGTCGTTCTTGGGCGTGGGCCTGCCGATCACGGAACCCTCGCTTGGCCTGCTCATTGCCAACGGCTTCGAGTACATTCTGTCGGGCGTGTACTGGATCAGCTTTTTTCCCGGCGTTGCCTTGCTCGTCACCATCGTGTCGATCAACCTCGTCGGCGACCGTTTGCGCGACGTGCTCAACCCGCGGCTCCAGAAATGACGAACGAAGCCACCCTCCGCGTCGAAAATCTGCAGACGCATTTCGACACCAAGGCGGGCACCGTGCGCGCCGTGGACGGCGTGTCGTTCGACGTGCGCCAAGGCCAGATTCTGGGCCTCGTGGGCGAGTCCGGCTCGGGCAAGTCGGTCACCGGCTTCTCGATCATGGGGCTTGTCGATCCGCCGGGCCGCATCGCGGGCGGGCGCGTGCTGTTCCAGGGCCGCGACATCGCCAAGATGGGCGAGGAGGAACTGCGCCAATTGCGCGGCAACCGCATCGCGATGATCTTCCAGGACCCGATGATGACGCTCAATCCGGTCCTGAAAGTGGAGACCCAGATGATCGAAGCCGTGCAGGCGCACGGCAATGTCGACCGCAAAACCGCGTGGACGCGCGCGCGCGACGCGCTCGGCCAGGTCGGCATCCCGAGCCCGGAAGAGCGGCTCAATTCGTATCCGCACCAGTTTTCGGGCGGCATGCGCCAGCGCGTGGCGATCGCGATCGCGCTCCTCAACAAGCCCGACCTCATCGTCGCCGACGAGCCGACGACCGCACTCGACGTGACGATCCAGGGCCAGATTCTGTACGAGGTGCAGAAGCTCGCGCGCGAGACGCGCACCGCGCTCATCTGGATCACGCACGATCTGTCGGTCGTGGCCTCGCTTGCCGACGAGATCTGCGTGATGTATGCGGGCCGCATCGTCGAGCGCGGCTCGGTCGACCAGGTGCTCGATGCGCCGGCACACCCTTACACGGCCGGTCTCATCGGCTCGGTGCCGAGCCGCAACGTCAAAGGCACCAAGCTCGTGCAGATCCCGGGCGTGATGCCGTCGATGCTCAACCTGCCGTCGGGCTGCGCCTTCCGCCTGCGCTGCACGCATGCGGACGCGACGTGCGAAGCCTCCGCCCCGCCTGCGTCGGGCGACGCGCGCCAAGTGCGCTGCTTCCATCCGTTGACGGCGGTGGCGTGATGGCAGCACCGATCGTCGAACTCAAGGACGTCTCCAAGCGCTTCGTCAAATCGCTCGACATGGCGGGCAAGCTTGCCGCCAAGCTCGGCGCCAATGTGCGCGAGGAAACCGTGCATGCGGTCGATCGCGTGTCGCTGTCGGTCGCCGAGGGCGAGGTCGTGGGCCTCGTGGGCGAGAGCGGCTGCGGCAAGTCCACGCTCGGGCGCATCGTCGCGGGCATCCTGCCGCAGACGCAAGGCGAAGTGCTCTATCGCGGCCAGCCGCTCTCGGCTCTGTCGGGCCAGGCGCGCGTCAAAGCCGCCCTTGCCGTGCAGATGATCTTCCAGGACCCCTACGCCTCGCTCAATCCGCGCATGCGGGTGGCCGACATCATCGGCGAAGCCCCGCTCTATCACGGCCTCACCGACAAAGCGGGCGAGGTCGCCTATCTCGACGAGACGATGCGCCGCGTGGGCCTCGATCCCGCCTACAAAAAGCGCTATCCGCACCAATTCTCGGGCGGCCAGCGCCAGCGCATCGGCATTGCGCGCGCGCTTGCGGTCAAGCCCGAATTCGTGGTGTGCGACGAGTCCGTTGCCGCCCTCGACGTGTCGATCCAGGCGCAGATCCTCAATCTGTTCATGGAACTGCGCGCCGCCCTCAATCTCACCTACCTCTTCATTAGCCACGATCTCGGCGTCGTGCGCCATCTCTCGGACCGCGTCGTGATCATGTATCTGGGCCGCGTGGTGGAGGAGGGCGCGACCGACGATCTGTTCGCCAACCCGAACCACCCCTACACGATCGCGTTGCTCGGCGAGATTCCGCGCCTCGACACGCGCAAGCGCGTGTTCGTGCCGGTCAAAGGCGAAATCCCGTCGCCGCTCCATCCGCCGACCGGCTGCCATTTCCATCCGCGTTGCCCGCATGCGATGGCGCGCTGCAGCGTCGAGGCCCCCGTCCTTCGCGAGATCGCGCCCGGCCGCCGCGCGGCCTGCCATCTCAACGACGCCGGCTGAAGGGGGCGCATGCGATGGCACATCGCCTGTCGTCGCTGAAACCCGGCAAGCGTTTTCCCGATCGTGCGGCCTACGAAGCCGAACTTGCCGTGCTGCAGGCGCGCATGCTCGCACTGCAGCAGACCTATTGGCACGAGAAGCGGCGCGGCATCGTGGTGTTCGAGGGCTGGGATGCCGCCGGCAAGGGCGGCGCCATCCGTCGCATGGTGCAGATGCTCGATCCGCGCGGCGTGTATGTGTGGCCCATTGCGGCTCCGCAAGCCGACGAGCAGGCACGCCACTATCTCTACCGCTTCTGGAAGAGGCTGCCGTTGCCCGGCGCTCTCGCCGTGTTCGACCGCTCGTGGTACGGGCGCGTGCTCGTCGAGCGCGTGGAGAAGCTCTGCGCGCCCAAGGATTGGAAGCGCGCCTATCGCGAGATCGTCGAGTTCGAGCGCCAACTCGCGGCCGACGGCGTGCGCATCGCCAAAGTGTTCCTGCACATCACGCCGAAGGTGCAGCTGAAGCGCTTTGCCGACCGGCTCGAAGACCCGACCAAGCGCTGGAAGCTGACCCAGGCCGATCTCGACGCCTTTCGGCAGCGCGATGCCTACGCGCACGCCGCCGACGAGATGTTCGCGCGCACCGACTGGAAGCACGGGCGCTGGCGCCTCGTGCAGGCCGACAGCAAATGGCGCGCGCGCGTCGATGCGATTTCGCATGTGCTCGACGTGCTCGGCAAAGGCATCGACACGCGCCCGCCGCCGATCGACCCGAAGTTCCTGGCGGCTGCGCGCAAAATGCTGAGGGCGGGCACGGGCTGAGCGCTTCGGTCAGCCCGGCGCGTTCTTCTCGATGAGCTTGCCGAGCAAGCCATCCAAAGCTTCCGCTTCCTTGGCCGACAGATGCCGGCCGACCGCCGCCTCGATCGCTTGCGAATAGACCGGCCACATTTTGCGGCGTATCGCCTTGCCTTGGGGGGTGATGGCGATCAGCTGGCCCCTTCCGTCGTCCTCGCAGGCTTGGCGCGCGACGTAGCCCGCGCGTTCGATGCGGTCGATGAGGCGCGACAGATTGTACTGGGCAAGGAGCATCGCCCGCTCCAGCTCGAAGGGACGCAAGCCGTTTTCCCCGGCGCGCTCGACCTCCAACAGGACATCGTACCAGTCGAGCGGCGGCAACGCGGCCGCCTTTAGTGCGCGCTCGATCGACGCGAGGGCGCACTGCTGCGCTTTCATCAGGCGCACCCAGGTCCGCACAACGGTTTGGCTCGGTTTGTCGGTCATCTTTTGCAGGGTCGCATATCAATGCATCTGCATCAAGCTTGACATATATATGCAAATGCATTTATATATCCATGCATCTACATTGAAAGGACAGGCCATGGACCAAGCTCGACTGACCGAGAAAGCAACGTTTCTGCTGCGCGTCGCACTCGGACTTATGTTTATCGCGCACAGCTGGATTTTGAAGCTGCTCATCTTCACTCTGCCGGGGACGGCGAGCTTCTTCGGCTCGATCGGCCTTCCCGAGTGGCTCGCGTATGTGGTCTTCGCGGCTGAAGCGGTCGGCGGAATTCTGCTCGTGCTCGGCATCCAGGCGCGGTGGGTGGCGCTCGCCCTGGTTCCGATCCTGGCGGGTGCCACGTGGGCGCATTGGGGCAACGGCTGGATGTTCGGCTACGCCAACGGCGGCTGGGAGTATCCGCTCTATCTGACGCTCCTTGCTGCGGTACAGTTCATGCTCGGCGACGGCGCCCATGCGCTCGTGCGTTCAGCACCGCTTCCGGCATCCGACAACACGCGTATCGCTTGAGGCTGCCATGACAACGCCGCAACTCACGCTCGTGAGCCATCATCTGTGTCCTTACGTGCAGCGTGCGGCGATCGCGCTTGGCGAGAAGGCGGTGCGTTTCGAGCGCATCAATATCGATCTTGCGCGCAAGCCGGACTGGTTTCTCGCCATTTCGCCGCTCGGCAAGACGCCGGTGCTGAAAGTGGGCGACCGCGCGATCTTCGAAAGTGCGGTCATCCTCGAATATCTGGAAGAGACGCAAGCCAACAAGCTGCATCCGGCCGATCCGTTGACGCGGGCCGAGCATCGCGCCTGGATCGAGTTCAGCTCGGCGGTGCTGAACGACATCTGGGGATTCTACGTCGCACCGGATGCGGCGACGTTCGAAGCCAAGGCCAGATCCCTTGCCGACAAGTTCCTGCAGATCGAGCGCCGGCTTGGAGATGGCCCGCATTTCGACGGCCCGCATTTCTCATTGGTCGACGCGGCCTTTGGGCCCGTGTTCCGCTATTTCGACGTGTTCGATCGAATCGGCGATTTCGGCGTGCTTGCCGGGAAACCGAAAGTATCGGCGTGGCGCAAGGTTCTGGGCTTGCGGCCGTCCATCAAAGCGGCTGTCGGCGACGATTATGAAGCGCGCCTTTGGTCGTTCCTTGAGGCCCGCCAGTCGCATCTGTCTCGGCTTATGGCGAACGCCTAAAGCTTGCGCGCAACGAAGCTTGCGAGCACGCGCTTGCCGCGATGTTTGGCGAGTTTGGGCACAAGCGCCGCATGGTCGTCGGCCAACCATGCGGCGATCGCGCACGGTGCGAAACCGGCGGCAGCAAGCGCTTGTGCGAATTCGGCGTCGTCGTGGCGGAAGCTCGGCAGGCGATGGACCTTGCCGTCTTTTTCGAAATGCGCACCGGTACCCGCTGCGGCCAAATCCGCGTGCATTTCGGCCACGAACAGCACGCCGCCGCTTTTGAGATGCGTCGCGGTCTGCGCCAATATCGGCGCGACGCTTGGGAAATGTTCGAGCACCAACGAGATGCAAGCGATGTCGAAAGCCGGTCCCGGCAGTTGCGGCCATGTGCCGGAAAGATCGGCTTCGACGAGCGTTGCGGCCTCGCCGAGCCGGGCTTGCGCTTGCGCCAGCATGCCGCGCGATCCGTCGATGCCGACGAGCGTCGTCGCACCGCCATCGCGCGCGAGGCCGAGATTGCGTCCGGTGCCGCAGCCGACATCGAGGAACGCGGCCCCTTCAAGCGGCAGCTTCGCTTGCGCGAAGGCGAGGGCGGCCAAGGCCACCATCGGATTGTCGAAGCCGTCATAGTCGCTGGCCCAGAGATCGTAGCCGGCCGTCGCACTCACGGCGCGAACTGTTCTTTCAGCACGCGTTCTTCGAACGAGTGCTCGGGGTCGAACAGCAGCGTGAGGCGCTTGGTGCGGTCTTCGGCGACATCGACATGGATTACGTCGCGGATTTCGGTGTGGTCGGCGGTCGCACTGACCGGCCGCTTGTCGGCCTCGAGCACTTCGAACGAGACTTTGGCGCGTGCGGGCAGCAACGCGCCGCGCCAGCGCCGCGGACGAAACGCCGTGATCGGCGTGAGGGCCAGCAGCTCGGCCCCCATCGGCACGATCGGGCCGTGGGCCGAGAGATTGTAGGCCGTGGAACCGGCCGGCGTGGAGACGAGCACGCCGTCGGCAATGAGTTCTTCGAGCCGCACCACGCCGTCGATCGACACGCGGATTTTGGCCGCCTGGCGCAACTGGCGCAGCAGGCTCACTTCGTTGATCGCGACGGCGGTTTCGGTCTTGCCGTTCTTGCAGCGCACGGTCATGCGCAAGGGATGCAAGGTCACGCGGTGGGCGGCTTTGAGACGGGCAAGCAGCCCGAGCGGCCGGAAATCGTTCATGAGGAACCCGACCGAGCCGCGATGCATGCCGAACACCGGCACGCCGCGTGCGAGCGACCGGTGCAGCGTTTGCAGCACGAAACCGTCGCCGCCCAGCGCCACGACGAGGTCGGCCTTGTCGAACGGCACGTTCGCGTAGCGCTTTTTGAGGCGCGCGAGCGCGTCGGCCGCCTGCGGCGTGTCGGCGGCAACAAACGCGATTTTGGACGGCATGTCGGACATGGCCAAGATGTTTACGCCAGCCGCCGTTGCGGTTCTAGAGGCTTGTCGGGCGCTAGCCGCCGGTGACCGACATGTGGCGGGCGACGGCGGGAGCCGTGTGGCGCCGGTCGATCACAAAATCGTGGCCTTTGGGCTTGCGCGCGATGGCGTTGCGGATCGCGTCGTCAAGGGCGGCGTCGTCGGATGAGGCGCGCAGCGGCGTGCGCAGATCGGCCGCATCGTCCTGGCCCAGGCACATGTAAAGCGTGCCTGTGCAGGTGAGCCGCACGCGGTTGCAGCTTTCGCAGAAATTGTGCGTGAGCGGCGTGATGAAGCCCAGGCGCCGGCCGGTCTCGCGCACCGTGAAATAGCGCGCGGGCCCGCCGGTGCGGTAGTCGGTTTCGTCGAGCGTCCAGTTCTTGGCGAGCGACGCGCGCACGAGCGACAGCGGCAGATACTGGTCGAGGCGCGCCTCGCCGCCGATATCGCCCATCGGCATCACTTCGATGAACACGAGATCGAAACCTTCGTCGCCGGACCACGTGACGAGCCGGTCGAATTCGTCGTCGTTGCCGCCTTTGAGGGCGACCGCGTTGATCTTGACGGCGAGCCCCGCCTGCTTGGCGGCCTTGAGGCCGGCCAGCACCTGGTCGAGCTTGCCCCAGCGCGTGAGGGCGGTGAATTTCGCCGGGTCCAGCGTGTCGAGCGACACGTTGATGCGGCGCACGCCCGCATCGCGCAGCTCGTGCGCGTATTTGGCGAGCTGCGAGCCGTTGGTGGTGAGGGTGAGTTCGTCGAGCGCACCCGCCTCGATGTGGCGGCCGAGATTGCGCACGAGGCTCATCACGTTGCGGCGCACGAGCGGCTCGCCGCCGGTCAGGCGCAGCTTGCGCACGCCCAGGCGCACGAAGGCCGAGCACAGCCGGTCGAGTTCCTCGAGCGACAGGATCTCGGCCTTGGGAAGGAACGTCATGTTCTCGGACATGCAGTAGACGCAGCGGAAATCGCAGCGATCCGTGACCGACACGCGCAAGTAAGAGATCGCGCGCGCGAACGGATCGACGAGTTTTTCGGCTGCTTGCGAGGCCGGGGGGGCGAGGCCAGTGTCCATCGAAATTCTGAATCCTTGCGTTATGTCCGGCGGAATATAGCGCCGGCAAGGCGGCTTGTCGCGTCTAGCGCTTGGGCGGGGCCTGCTCGGCTGCGGCGCGCTTGGCGCGCTCGTTCTCGCGCAGATCGTCTTCGGTCGTGCGCGTGAGCGGGCGCGGCGGGCCGGCGAACGGATCGATCGCGGCCTCGGCCTGGCGGATCAGGCGGCAGTCTTCGCACATGCGTATGCGTTCGACCACTTCGGGCTTCTGGAACATCCAATGTTTGTCGGCGAGCTTGGCCGTGACGTTCTCGATCGCCGACAGCGTGCCGAAGGGCTTGCCGCAGCGCACGCAGCAGGCGGGCTCTTCCTCTTTGACGAGTGCCGGCGACTTTGCGGCCGAGGTGAAATCGAGCTGCGGCTTCAGCTGGATCACCTTCTCGGGGCAGGTCGCCTTGCACAGGCCGCACTGCACGCAAGCTTCCTGGATGAAGCGCAGCTGCGGCATGTCCGGATTGTCGATGAGCGCGCCCGTGGGGCACGTGCCGACGCACGAAAGGCAAAGCGTGCAGCCCGCCGTGTCGATCGCGAGCGTGCCGAAGGGGGAGCCGGCGGCAAGCGGCAACACATCGACCGGGGCCGGGGCGACTTCGTGCAGATGGCGCAAGGCCAGCAGCGTTACCTCGCGTTTGCCGCCCGTGGGCAGGAAGCCGCCCGGCTTCGCCGATGCCGCAACCTTGGTGCCGTAGAGCAGGGCTTCGACCGCTTCGGGATCGGCATCGTCGATGATCGCCACGCGCCCTTCGCCGAAGCCGAGCCCCGACATGGCCGTCTCGGCCAAGCCAATCTGGCCCGCAAGCCCCGCAAGCTCGTCGCGCTTTTCGGGATCGACAAGCAGGCGCACTTGGGCGGCCCCGAAGGCCAAAGCGCAGGCCATGAAGTCGAAACCCACTTGCGTGATTTCGTTGACCGCAAAGGGCAGCACATGGGCGGGAAGGCCGCGGCCATGGCGCGCGATCATGTCGATCACTTCTTCGCCGTGTTTGCCGTCGTGCACGAGAAGCACCGCACGGCTGCCGCCGGCGCGCGTATAGGCCACAAGCAGCGTGCGCAGGCGCGCCAGCACCGTGTCTTTCTCCGGCAGCGCATAGCTTGCGGCACCTGTGGGGCACACGGACGCACAACTGCCGCAGCCGGCACACACGTAAGGATCGATATCGACATGGTCGCCTGCCGAAGCGATGGCACCCGTCGGGCACACGTCGAGGCAGCGGTTGCAGCCTTTCTTGGTGTTGCGGCTGTGCGTGCAGATATCGGCCTGGTAGGCGACGTAGCGCGGCTTCTCGAACTCGCCGACCATGTCGGACGCGGCATAGATCGCGCGTTCGACGGCGGCGGGGTCCTTGGGGTCGGCGCGGAAATAGCCGTCGCGCTTTTCATGCGCCTGGAACAGCGCCGTTCCGCCCGTAAGGTCGAGGATGATGTCGCATTTGGACGAGGCCCCGTCGCGCGCGCGCTCGAATCCGAGCTGGCCGCGCGAGGCGGGCAGGGCCGGGGCGTAGTCGTCGACCGTGATCTCGAACGCGCCCAGGTAGCCCTTGGCGCGCGCGATGGTGCCGCGGAAGATCGGCACGTCGGTCAGGCGCGGCGGGGCGACCGATGCGGGCTTGGTCAGCAGCACCGTGCAGTCGAGGCGGGCGCCCAAGCGCTTGGCCGCCTCGATCGCGGTCTCGTCGCGCCCGTAGACGAGGGCGATCCCTTGCGAGCGCATCGAAACGCTTGCGGTCGGCGGCACGTCGATCGCGGCTTCGGCCAGCAGCGCCGCGATCTTCGGCATGGCCTTGTCTGCTTCGTCCGACCAGCCCGCGCGCTCGCGGATGTTGACGAAGCGGATATTGTTGTCGAGCCCCAGTTCGGCGCGCGTCTCGGCGAAGAACGGGGCTTCCTGGGTGCATGCGACCACGAGCTCGCGGCCCTTCTTGAGGGCGGCTTCGAAATTGCCGATCTGGGCGCGGCACAAGAGCGTGTCGGGGGCGACCTCGCCGACGTCTTTGCCGGTCGCCGCCGTGCAGGCTTTGCGCAGCGCCTTGCCGTCGAGCGGCATGGTGCCCGTGCAGTCGCAGACCAGAACCGTTTTGCCGTCGATTTCCATGGGCGCTTTCGGGGGGCGGATTCCTCGGCCGTTATGTGGCAAAGCCGGGCGACGCGATCAAGGCGTTTCTTTGGCAACGCTGCCCTTGAACCGCCCGCCATTGGGGGCCATTCTCGCGCGCATGGCAAACGAATTCCTGCTGATGCCCGATCCCGCCGACGCGCGGCTCGTGGCGCGCGTCTCGGGCATCGACCAGACCGGGGCGGCCGTCGAAACCTCGGTCGTCGCCGAAAAGCCGCTTACGCTCTATCTCAATGCGCGCGAAATCGTCACGATGATGACGATCGGCGACTATCCGGAGTATCTGGCACTCGGCTATCTCTTGAACCAGAACATGCTGCCCGCCGACGCGAAGGTTACGGGTGTCGAGTTCGACGCCGAACTCGACGTGGTCGTGGTGCGCACGGATCGCGAGACCGACTTCGAAGACAAGCTGCGCAAGAAAACGCTGACCTCGGGCTGCGCGCAGGGCACCGCGTTCGGCGACTTGATGGAAAAATTCGACAAGGTGGCGCTGGACAAAAGCGCGCGCCTCAAGACCTCGCAACTCTACCGCCTGCTGCGCACGATCAACACCGCCCCCTCGCTCTATCTCGAAGCGGGCGCGATCCATGGCTGCGTGCTGTGTGCGGCCGACCGCGCCCTTGTCTATATGGAGGATGTCGGGCGCCACAACGCGGTCGACAAGATCGCGGGCTACATGTATCGCCACGGCCTTGCGCCGGACGACAAGATTTTCTACACGACCGGCCGCCTCACCTCGGAGATGGTGATCAAGACCGTGCAGATGGGCATTCCGATCCTGGTGTCGCGTTCGGGCTTCACGGCGTGGGGGGTCGAGCTTGCGCGCAAAGCCGGCCTCACCTTGATCGGGCGCGCGCGCGGCGGCCGCTTCGTCGTGCTGGCCGGCCCCGAGCGCGTCGTGTTCGACGCGAGTGCGCGCGAAGCGGCCGAAGAAGACGCCAAGCTGCGGCGGAAAGGTGCGGAAGATGGCTGAGCCGATCGCGGGCGTGGTGTTGGCGGGCGGCCAGTCGACGCGCATGGGCGGGGGCGACAAATGCCTGCGCGATTTGGGCGGGAAGCCGATCCTGGCGCATATTCTGGCGCGCGCCACGCCGCAGGTCTCAGCACTCGTGCTCAATGCCAATGGCGATGCGTCGCGTTTTTCCGCATTTGGCCTGCCGGTCGCGAGCGACAGCGTGCCGGATTTTGCAGGGCCGCTCGCGGGCATTTTGGCCGGGCTCGATTGGGCGGCGGCACATGCGCCTGCGGCCCGCTACGTTGCGAGCTTCGCGGCCGACGCCCCCTTCCTGCCGCGCGATCTGGTCGCGCGCTTCGTCGAAGCCGTTGCGCGCGAAGGTGCCGATCTTGCGTGCGCGACGTCGGACGGTCAAGCGCATCCGGTGTTCGGCCTGTGGCGCGTCGACCTGCGCGAAGCGCTGCGCCATGCGCTTGCGGCCGAAAGAATCTTCAAGGTCGATCGCTGGACGGCGCGCTATAAGGTCGCCATGGTCGCATTCGACGCCCAACCCTTCGATCCGTTTTTCAACGCCAATCGGCCCGACGATCTGGCGGCCGCCCACGATCTGCTGGCCCAGGCGAGCCCATGAACACGCCCGATCCGCAAATCGTTCCGCCCAAAGACGCGCATCTGTCGATCGGCGTGCTCGTCGCCCAGTCGCCGCCGCGCACCGCCTGGGGCGAGCCGCAATGGCGGCCGCATTCGGTCGTGCTGGGCGGCGTTGCGTTCGCACCTTGGACAGAACTGCGCCGCGAGGACGACACGACGATCTGGTATGCGGGCGAGTTCCCGATCGCGTTGTTCGTGGCCGAGACCGTGACCTACCGCATGAACCTGGCCGAGCCGGTCCCCGCCGTCTATGTCGTGCTGCGCCGCGATCCCTCGCTGCCGGCACCCGGCATCGTCGTGCGCCACGTGACGGTAAGCCCCGGCGAGGCGGAAGCCTATTCGGTCGACGGCGAACATGTCGTCGAGAAAGTGCCGATGCCCGAGGCGCTGATGGTTTGGCTCGGCGACTATGTGCGCGCCTACCATGTCGAAGAAGTGTTCAAGAAGCGCAAGCGCACGCGCATCGATCCGAACAAGGGCTTCGGCAAGGGGGCGGAGGGCAACGATTACGGCGCCTCCTTCGCGCAGAAGGAAAACAATGGCTGACGCCGAGCGCCCGCGCGAAGGTTTCGCCGGCCGCTGGTCGCGCCTGAAGGCCGAGGCGCGCGCCGTGCCGCCAGCACCGGCGCCCGTTGCCGAAGCCGAGCCTGCGCCGGTGGCGGCACTGGCTGTGCCCGAAACAGCGCCGTCGGAGAAAGCCGAAAAACCGGCGGAGACGGCCGCGGCGCCGAAGACCGAACTGCCGCCGCTCGAGACGCTGACCAAGGACTCGGATTTTTCGCTGTTCATGAACAAGGACGTCGCCGAAGACACGCGCAAGCTCGCCTTGCGCAAGCTCTGGACGATGGATCCGCATTTCGCGACCATCGACATTTCCGAGTGCCATTCGATCGATTTCAACGCCGTGCCGACTTTCCCCAACGGGTTGTTGAACACGATCTATCGTGTGGGTTCGGGCATGGTCGAGGCGGTCGAAGAGATCGAACGCAAAGAAGCGGCCGACAAAATTGCCGCCGAGAAGGAAGCGGCCGCACAGGTCGCGGCGACGCCGGCCGATTCGCAGGCCAAGGCCACCGAAGAACCGAGCTGAACGTTTTTGCTGCGCTGCAGCAATTTTGCGCGTCAACCCCCGTCAACAAACGTTTTTGTATGTTGCGCCGCACACGGTATCCCGCGATGTTGCAGCCTCTTGACAGCGGTACCGAGCTGTCGCATAGCTTGGTGGTCTGATCGTTGAAACTACACAACAAAAATGAGTTTCGCGATCTGCAAGTGCCGGTGCCAAGAAGCAAAAACACACGCGAGAAACTGCCAGTTTTCAATGCTGCTGCGTCCAGTCAAAGTCTTTGTGGTCGGCGTTACAAACCGCTTTGTGGGGCAAGCCCGATGAGCGAGAGCCCAGCCGTTGCGCGCAGCCTTGCGGCCCTTGAGCTTGCGATCGAGCGAGCGGGGGGGCAGACGGCATTGGCGCGCGCGATCGGCAAGTCGCAGGGCCATGTCTGGCATTGGGTGAAAGTCGCCAAGCGCGCGCCGGCCGAAGCTGTGCTCGCCATCGAAACCGCAACCGGCGTGCCGCGCTCGGAGCTGCGACCCGACGTGTACCCGACGGCAAGCGCCGCTGCGACCGACTTCAAGGCGCCGTCCGCAGCCGCGCAAGCCGACGAAATCGAAATCGACGAAGACGAGTTGATGCGCGCCCAGTGGTATGCGCTGCTCGGCGAATTGCTGGCGCAAGCGCCGGACGAAGCGTTCCTGGCACGCCTTGCCGCGATCGGCGGCGACGACAGCGAGCTCGGCAGCCATATTGCGGCTCTTGCCAAGACCGCCCAGCGCACGACGGTCGAGCAGGTGGGCGAAGAATTCCACGATCTGTTCATCGGCCTCTCGCAGGGCGAACTCCTGCCCTACGCGTCCTACTATCTGACCGGTTTCCTGCACGAGAAGCCGCTCGCCACGCTGCGCGGTGCAATGGCCGAGCTTGGCATCGTGCGTGCGGCCAACCGGCCCGAGCCCGAAGATCATATCGCTTCATTGTGCGAAACGATGGCCGGTCTCATCGTCGGCGCTTTCGGCAAGCCTGCGTCGCTTGCAACCCAGCGCGCGTTTTTCGCGGCGCACATCGCCCCTTGGGCGGAGCGGTTTTTTGCCGATCTGGCGGCGGCCAAGTCGGCTCGGCTCTACATGCCGGTCGGCCAGATCGGCCGCATCTTCATCGAAATCGAAAACGCAGCCTTCGCAATGGACGAAGGCGACCAACGACACGAACCGAATAACGGATAGAGGGGCGAGGCAGACCATGAGCAACAACCCAGACACCAAAGCGGCCAATCGCCGCCAGTTCTTCAAGGCCGCAGGCCTTGGCGCCGTTGCGGCAAGCGCCGCAGGTGCGGGCACGATCGCGGCCCCGTCTGCCGCCAAGGCGGCCGAGACGACGCTGGAAAGCGCCGGCTACTCGGAAACCGCGCATGTGAAGACCTATTACGCGCTCGCGAAGTAAGGAGAGCCATTCGATGCTGACCAAGAAATCTTCGGGCAAGGCCGTCGGCGCGCGTTTGACCGCCGCTCTTGCTGGGGCTGCCGGTGCCGCGATGGATCGCCGCGCCTTCATGCGCCGTTCGGGCCTCGTGGCGGGCGGCATTGCCGCCGCCGCTTCGCTGCAGCTCAAGACCGTCGAAGCCGCCGGTGCGGCGGCGGGAGCGCCGAAATTCGGCGTCGCCACCAAGGTCGTCAAGAACATGTGCACCCACTGCTCGGTCGGCTGCACCGTGACGGCCGAAGTGCAGAACGGCGTGTGGACGGGCCAAGAGCCGTCGTTCGACTCGCCGATCAATCTCGGCGCCCACTGCGCCAAGGGCGCGGCGATCCGCGAGCTCGTGCATGGCGACCGTCGCCTCAAATATCCGATGAAGCTCGTTGCCGGCAAATGGCAGCGCATGACCTGGGACCAGGCCGTCAATGAAGTGGGCGACCGCCTGCTGAAGATCCGCCAAGAGGCGGGCCCGGACTCGGTCTATTGGCTGGGGTCGGCCAAGTTCACGAACGAAGCGGCCTATCTCAACCGCAAGTTCGCGGCCTTCTGGGGGACGAACAACATCGATCACCAGGCGCGCATCTGCCACTCGACGACGGTGGCGGGCGTTGCCCAGTCGTGGGGCTACGGTGCCCAGACGAACTCCTACAACGACATCCAGAACTCGCGCTCGATCTTCCTGATCGGCGGCAATCCGGCCGAAGCGCATCCGGTGTCGCTGTTGCACGTGCTGCGCGGCAAGGAAAACAACCAAGCGCCGTTCATCGTGTGCGACCCGCGCTTCACGCGCACGGCCGCCCACTCGACCGAGCATGTGCGCCTGCGTCCGGGCACGGACATTCCGCTGATCTGGGGCATTCTCTGGCACGCGTTCGAAAACGGCTGGACGGACGAAGAGTTCGTGAAGCGCCGCGTCTACGGCTGGGACGACGTCAAGAAGGAAGTCGCCAAGTACAACCCCGCCGAAGTCGAGCGCATCACCGGCGTGCCGGGCACCCAACTGCGCCGCGTGGCGCAGACGCTGTGGAACAACCGGCCCTTCACCGTGATCTGGTGCATGGGCGGCACGCAGCACACGGTGGGTTCGGCCAACGTGCGCGCCTACTGCATCCTCAACATGAACTACGGCACGATCGGCGTGGCGGGCGGCGGCACCAACATCTTCCGCGGCCACTGCAACGTGCAAGGGGCGACCGACCTCGGCCTCGACGTGCTGAACCTGCCGAACTACTACGGCCTCACCGAACAGGCGTGGCGCCATTTCGCGCGCGGCTGGGGCGTGCCGTACGAGTACATGCTCGGCCGCTTCCGCTCGAAGGCCTTGATGGAAATGCCGGGCACGCCGCAGTCGCGTTGGCATGACTTGGCGCTCGAAGCCAAGGCGAACCTCACGGGCCAGCCCGACAACATCAAGGCGATGGTGTTCTGGGGCCACGGCGCCAACACGCAGACCCGCGGGCCCGACGGCAAGAAGGCGATGGAGAAGGTCGACACGCTCGTCGTGATCGATCCGCATCCGGTGCAGATCCCGGTCATGGCGGCCGAGCGCAAGGACGGCGTCTATCTGCTGCCGGCCTGCACGTCGCTCGAAATGCGCGGCAGCCGCACGGCCTCCAACCGGTCGCTGCAGTGGGGCGAGCAGGTCGTCGATCCGATCTTCGAATCGAAAAACGACTACGAGATCATGTATCTCTTCGCCAAGAAGTTCGGTTTCGCCGCCGAGATGTTCAAGAACATCAAGGTCGACGGCAACATGCCGGAAGCCGAGAGCATCCTGCGCGAAATCAACCGCACCTGCTTTACGGCCGGCTATTCGGGCCAGAGCCCGGAACGCCTGAAGGCGCACATGGCCAACCAAGACGCGTTCGATCGCGTCAATCTGAAGGCGCTCAAGGACATTCCGGCCAAGGACGGCATGGCCGAAATCAAAAAGGGCGAGTTCTACGGTCTGCCCTGGCCGTGCTGGGGCAAACCCGAGCATCGCCACACCGACACGCACATCCTCTACGACCAGTCGGTCCCCGTGGCCGAAGGCGGCGGCAATTTCCGCGTGCTGTTCGGCGCGGAGCGCGAAGGCGTGAGCCTGCTCGCCGACGGCCTGTTCTCGAAGGGCTCGGATATCAAGGACGGGTATCCCGCTTTCAGCTACGGCATGCTGAAGCGTCTGGGCTGGGAAGGCGAACTCACCGACGCCGAGCGCGCCGAGATCCTCGAGATCGGCACGATGGTGTTCGGCGGCAACGCCGACAACGTGCCCTGGAACTTCGACACGTCGGGCGGTCTCATGCGCGTTGCGATCGCGCACGGGTGCGATCCCAAGGGCAACGCGCGCGCGCGCGCGAATGTGTGGAACTTCCCCGATCCCGTGCCCGTCCATCGCGAGCCGCTCTATTCGGCGGACCGCGAAATGGTGCGCAAGTATCCGACCTACACCGACCGCGTTCTGCACCGCGTGCCGACCCTGTTCAAGACGATCCAGGATCGCGACGTGTCCAAGCAGTTCCCGACGATCCTCACCTCGGGCCGTCTGGTCGAGTACGAGGGCGGCGGCGACGAAACGCGCTCCAACAAGTGGCTCGCCGAACTGCAGCAGAGCATGTTCGTCGAAATCCACCCGGCCGACGCGCGCCGGATCGGTGCCAAGAACAACGACGACGTGTGGGTGTTCGGGCCCGAGAACAACTCGAAGATCAAGGTCAAAGCGCTCGTCACCGAGCGCGTGGGCCAGGGCGTTGCCTGGATGCCCTTCCACTTCGCGGGGCACTGGATGGGCAAGGACATGCGTTCGACCTACCCGCAAGGCACCGACCCCATCGTGCTGGGCGAAGCGGTCAACACCGTCACCACGTACGGCTACGACCCCGTGACCCAGATGCAAGAAACCAAAACCACCTTGTGCCGCATCGAGAAGGCCTAAGGCTTAGGGAGCGACAGACATGGCTCGCATGAAATTCCTGCTCGACGCCGAACGCTGCACCGAATGCAACGCCTGCGTCACCGCCTGCAAAAACGAACACGAAGTGCCGTGGGGCATCAACCGCCGCCGCGTCGTGACGCTCAACGACGGCAAACCCGGCGAGCGTTCGATCTCGATGGCCTGCATGCACTGCACGGACGCGCCCTGCATGGCCGTTTGCCCGGTGGACTGCTTCTACAAGACGGCCGAAGGCGTGGTGCTGCACTCGAAGGATCTGTGCATCGGCTGCGGCTACTGCTTCTACGCCTGCCCGTTCGGCGCACCCCAGTATCCGCAGGCCGGCAATTTCGGCACGCGCGGCAAGATGGACAAGTGCACCTTCTGCGCGGGCGGCCCCGAGGCTTCGACCACGGACGCCAGCTTTGCCAAGTACGGCCGCAACCGTCTGGCCGAAGGCAAGCTGCCGCTGTGCGCCGAAATGTGCTCGACCAAGGCGCTGCTCGGCGGCGACGGCGACGTCATCGCGGGTATCTACCGCGAGCGCGTGGCCACGCGCGGCTACGGCTCCGGCGCTTGGGGCTGGGCCACGGCCTACGGCGCCCCGTCGCGCACCTGAACCCGAACCCGGCCGCAAGGGCATCCCCCTTGCGGCCGGTCCTATTTCCAAGAGGGACTTGAAGCAAAATGTCATCCGGTCAACGCAGCATTCTTTGGGTCGTCTTCGCGCTGTTGCTGATAGCAGCGGCTGCGTTCAGCGCACGCGACCCCGGCATCCGCGAAGGGGCGCAAGGCTCGTATCTGGGGCGCAGCGTCGCTGCGCCGAGCGTGCCCGCCAATGCCCGCGACATGCTCGAAAATCGAGCCAATTCCGGCCAGCGCTACTAGCGTCGGCAGGGGGGAGAGAGAAACCATGAAATCCGCCAACATTCTTCGTTCGCTCGTCGTCGGCGCCGCCCTGCTGGTTGCGGGTGCCGCATCGGCGCAAGCGCCGGCACCGGCACCTGCGGCACCCGCCGCTGCACCGCCGCCGGTCGTCTCGACGGCCGCACCGCCCATGAGCCGCCTCGACGGCGTCAGCGTTCCGGCCGCCGGTCCGAGCAGCTACCAGAGCCCGAGCATGCGCCCGGAAGCGGGGCTGATGTCGAACGATGCCGAACTGCTGCGCGCGTTGGCACCCACGCGCGGCCAAGTCACGATCCCGGACCAGAAGCTCGCGACGCTGATCCAGCCCGCGGGCCGCGACTGGCGGGCCGCCGTCAAAGGGCCGATCCGCGTCGTCGGCTCGTGGCTGCTGCTCGGCATGTGCTGCCTGCTGATCGCGTTCTATCTGCTGCGCGGCAAGATCATGATCGACAGCGGCATGTCGGGTCGCACTGTCGAGCGCTTCAATTCGTTCGAGCGTTTCGTGCATTGGATGACGGCGGGCGCCTTCGTGGTGCTGGCGATCACCGGCCTCAACATCACCTACGGCCGCTATCTTCTGCTGCCGCTGCTGGGCCCCGATGCGTTTACCGCCATCTCGGTCGCGTTCAAGTATCTTCACAATTACCTCGCTTTCGGCTTCATGCTCGGCATTGTGCTGATGTTCGTGCTGTGGGTGCGCCACAACATCCCGTCCAAGATCGACCTGCAGTGGATCGCGGTCGGCGGCGGGCTGTTCGCGAAGGGCGTGCATCCGCCGGCCGAGAAGTTCAATGCGGGCCAGAAAATCATCTTCTGGTCGGTCATCGTGGGCGGCGTTGCGATCAGCGTCTCGGGCGTGTGGCTGATGTTCCCGTTTTTCCTTGGCGACGTGGCCTCGATGCAGCTCATGCAGGTGATCCACGCGGTCGTCAGCCTCGTGCTGACCGCGATCGTGATCGCGCACATCTATATCGGCTCGCTCGGCATGGAGCAGGCGTTCGACGCGATGGGCACGGGCCAAGTCGACGAGAACTGGGCCAAGGAGCATCACGGCCTGTGGCTTGCCAAGCTCAAGGGCCAGGCCGCACCGCAATACAAGATGGGCCACGACTGAACGGCCTGCATTTCGTGGACTGCCGGCCCGCGCCAGACGATCGGTGCGGGCCTTTTTCTTTGGCGAGACCGAAGATGCGCATGCGAGCATTGCTGACGGCCCTGATGTTGGCGGCCTCTCCGGCTGCGGCCGAATTGGCCGGGCACGGCGCCATGGTCAATGCGGTGGCCGTGTCGGCCGACGGCAAACAAGTGCTGACAGGTTCGTGGGATTATTCGGTGCGGCTGTGGGATCTCGCCACGCAGCGCGAGCTCAAGCTGTTCGACGAGCATGTCGCATCGGTCAACGGGGTGGCCTTCGTGCCGGGCACGCCGTTCGCGCTGTCGGGCAGCTGGGATTCGACGCTGAAACTGTGGGACCTCGATAGCGGCAAACTCGTGCGCAGCTTCGAAGGGCACAAGGCCAATGTCGCTGCCGTCGCCGTATCGCGCGACGGCAAACGCGCCGCGTCGGCAAGCTGGGACCGCAGCATCGCGATCTGGGATGTGGGCACGGGTCGGCTGCTGCGCAGTTTGAACGGCCACAAGGCCAATGTGATGTCGGTGGCGTTTTTGCCCGACGGGCGCACGTTGCTGTCGGGCAGCTACGATCTCACGCTGCGCCTGTGGGACAGCGAGACGGGCCGCGAACTGGCGATGCTCGAAGGGCATGTCAACAGCGTGAACGGCGTTGCCGTGTCGGGCGACGGCAAACTTGCGGCCTCGGCCTCGACCGACGGCACGGTGCGACTGTGGGACTTGGGCCAGCGCCAGGAGCGCCGCGTGCTCGAAGGCCATCGCGGGTTCGTCACGTCGGTTGCCTTGTCGGCCGACGGAACGCAGCTTCTGTCCGGCGGCGGCGACCGCACGATGCGGCTGTGGCGCGTGGCCGACGGGCGCGAACTGCGCCAGTTCCTCGGCCACAAGCGGCCGGTTTGGGCGGTGGCGCTGGTGCCGGGCGGCAAGCTTGGCATTTCGGCCGGGTACGACGAGGTCGCGAAAATCTGGGACCTCGAAACCGGCAGCGAGATCGACGCGCCGCCTTGAATAAGGCTCTTTGAAACGCAAACGGCCCGCCGAAGGCGGGCCGTGCGAATTCGACGGGAAGACCGACTCTTAGAGGCGAACGCTCGAAGGGACCGAATAGCGGTCGGCGGTCGAGGTCTGCACGCTGTCGAGTGCGAAATGCGCGCCGATCGCGATGACGATGGCAGCTGCAAATCCGGCAAACATGGCTTTCATGGGGGATTCCGCAAACGAGGCTTTTTCTTGCGAGCGAATTTACCACAGAATTGCGTGCGTGCAAGTATCTTAGGGGGCCGTCGCGCGCCGCAAATAGGCGATCAAATCGGCGCGTTCCCGGTCGATCGCAAGGCCGCCGTACATCTTGGTGCCCGGCACGAAGGCTTCCGAATCCTTGAGGAAGGCGTCGAGCGTGGTTTCGTCCCACACGAGGCCTGAGTTCTTGAGTGCGGCCGTGTAGCGAAAATCTGCGACGGCACCGGCCTGGCGGCCGAACAGCCCGTGCAGACGCGGCCCCACGCGGTTGCGGCCGCCCGCCTCGAGCGTATGGCACGCCGCACATTTGCGGAATACGGCTTCGCCGCGCGCAGGGTCGGCGTCGGCGAAAGCCGGAGCGGGGAGGGCGGCGGCGGCCAAGAGACCTGCCAGGAGAAACGAATGCGCGCGCATGGTCTAAAGCGTTCTGACGGCAAGTTCGGCCTGCGGATCGACGCGCACGAGCGTTACGTGCTCGGCATCGATCAGCAATTTGCCGACATGTTCGAAATTGACGGTCACGCGCATCCCGATCGCGGACTGGACTTGACCGATGCCCCAATCGGGGCGGTCGGGATGGCAGACATAGGTGCCGGGCGAAAGACGAGTCATCGTTAACGAAGTATAGACCAATTCTGCGGCATGAAGAACCCTGTACGATGCCGTTTTCGGGGAACCGGTGCAGGGGATATGTCGAAAAATTTCGAATTGCGTTTGGCCGAACTGATTGCAGCGCGCATGAGCCACGATCTTGTCGGGCCTGTGGGGGCATCGGTCAACGGCGTGGAATTGCTTGCCGAAGACGGTGCGGGCGATCCCGACGTCGTGGGCATGATCGGCCAGGCCGCGCGCCAGGCAAGCCGCCGCCTGCAGGTGTTCCGCGCCGTCTACGGCACGCCGGGCGCTTTGCCGGCAGGCGCCCCCTTTGCCGCAGCGCACAAACTTTTTGCAGGGTTGCTCGAGGGCGACAAGGTCGCACTCTCTGCCTGGAATGCCGCACCCGCGCTCGAAGCCGAAGCCGGTCGCCGCGGCGCGCGCATAGCGCTGCTCGCCGGGTTCGTGCTGTCCGAAGGATTGCCGCGCGGCGGCGACCTCTATTTCGACGGCGTTTTTTCTGCCGGGCGGGCCACGCTCGAATGGCGGGCTGCCGGTGCCGGTGCGCGCCTGTTCGAAGAGGTCGAAGCAACGCTTGCCGGCAAAGTCTCGCTCGCCGACTTGACGCCCAAAGCCGCGCCGGCGGCCATCCTGCAGCGCCTTGTCGCCGAGCTGGGCGGCAAAACGACGTATGTTCCGGGCAAAGACGCGTTGACGCTGGCGACGGCTTTCCAAGCGCCGGGTGACGCTTGAGAAGCGGCCGGTCCATGCGCGTCGAAGAACCGTTGTTGGCGCTGGCGCCCGGCTCGGCTATATGTTGGTTCGGTCGATCAGCCGCCGCCCGGTTCATGCGCGGCGGGGACGGAGGGCGTTAATGAAATCGTTTCTGGTGGTCGACGATTCCCGGGTCATTCGGAATGTCGCGCGCCGCATCCTTGAAGCCTTCGGCTTCAAGATCGAGGAGGCCGCAGACGGCCAGCTCGCACTCGAAGCCTGCAAGCGCGCGATGCCCGACGGCATCCTGCTCGACTGGAACATGCCGGTGATGAACGGCCTCGAATTCCTGCGCGCCTTGCGCGCGACCCCCGGCGGCAACGCCCCCATCGTGCTGTTCTGCACGACCGAAACCGAAATGACCAAGATCCAGCAGGCGATCGAAGCCGGCGCCAACGAATACATCATGAAGCCGTTCGACAGCGAGATCGTCGAATCGAAGCTCACGCAAGTCGGTCTGCTCTAGATGGCGCTGCCTTCCGAACCGCCGAAACCGGGCGCCGGCGCGCCGTCGCAGGTGCGCGTGATGGTCGTGGACGATTCGGCCGTCATTCGCGGCCTCATCACGCGCGCGCTTGAATCCGATCCGGGCGTGCAGGTCGTGGCGACCGTCGGCAACGGCCAGCTTGCGGTGGGCCAGCTTGGGCGCACCGACGTCGATGTGATCGTGCTCGACATCGAAATGCCGATCATGGACGGGCTGACGGCGATCCCGAAGCTGCTCGAAGTCGCACCGGACGTCAAAATCATCATGGCTTCGACGCTGACGCAGCGCAATGCGCAGTCGAGCATCGAGGCGATGAACAAGGGAGCGGCCGACTACATCCCCAAACCGTCTTCCACCGGCGAAATCCACGGCTCGAACGATTTCAAGCGCGAACTCACCGACAAGGTCAAGGCGCTTGGCCGCGCCCGGCGCGACAAGCGCGACCGCAACCGCGCCGCCGGCGTGCCTGAAGTGCGCCCGCAGCCGACCGAGACCACCCGGGCCGCTTCGGTCGCGGGCGTGCAGCCGCCGTCGGCGCGCAGCTCGCTGCTGTCGCCGCAGACGCCGATCCAGCTGCGCGCAGCAGGCCGCACGCCGCCGCAGATCGTCGCCATCGGCAGCTCGACCGGCGGGCCGCAAGCTCTGTTCGCAGTGCTCGGCGCGTTGCCGGCCGCCATGCGCCTGCCGATCGTGATCACGCAGCACATGCCGGCCACCTTCACGACCATTCTGGCCGAGCATATCCAGCGCGCCGCGAAGCGGCCGTGCGCCGAGGGCGTGGAGGGCCAGGCGCTGGAAGCGGGCTGCATCTATCTCGCCCCCGGCGACAACCACATGAAGGTCGAAACCCAGGGCGTGCAGAAGGTCATTCGCATCACCAAAGAGCCGCCCGAGAATTTCTGCCGTCCGGCCGTCGATCCGATGTTCCGCAGCGCGGCCGCGTCGTACGGCGCGGCCGTTCTCGGCGTCGTGCTGACCGGCATGGGCTCGGACGGGGCCAAGGGCGGCAAAGTGCTCGTCGAGGCCGGCGGCACCGTGATCGCTCAGGACGAAGCCACGAGTGTGGTGTGGGGCATGCCGGGGGCAGCTGCGATGGCGGGCATCTGTTCGGCCGTTTTGCCGGTCGACAAGATTGCGGGCGAAATCGCCAAGATCGCGGGAGTGCGCGCGTGAAACCCGACGATTTCGCCTATTTCACCAAATACATCTACGACCAGACCGGCCTCGTGCTGGGACCCGACAAGATGTATCTGATCGAAAGCCGTTTGGCGCCTCTGGCGCGCAAATGGAACGTCGCGACGATCGATCTGCTCGTTGGCCAGTTGCGTTCGGCGCGCGATCCGGCCCTGCAGCGCGACGTCGTCGACGCAATGATGACGAACGAATCGTTTTTCTTCCGCGACGGCAAGCCGTTCGACCAGTTCCGCCAGCTCATCCTGCCCGCCTTGCTGCAGTCGCGGGCGGCCAAAAAGAGCTTCCGCATCTGGTGTGCGGCCGCTTCGACAGGCCAGGAGCCCTATACGCTTGCGATGATCCTCAAAGAGGAAGCGGCGAAGCTCGCGGGCTGGCGCGTCGACATCGTCGGCACCGACATCAGCCACGAAGCGCTCGAGCGCGCCAAGGCCGGCATCTACACGCAATTCGAAGTGCAGCGCGGCCTGCCGATCACGCTGTTGGTCAAGTATTTCAAGCAGCAGGGCGACAAATGGGGCATCGCGCCCGAGATCCGCTCGGCCGTGCAGTATCGCAGTTTCAACCTGCTCAGCGACTTTGCGTCGCTCGGCTCGTTCGACGTGATCTTCTGCCGCAACGTGCTGATCTATTTCGACCAGAAGACCAAGGGTATGATCCTCGACCGCATGGCCAAACTGATGCCGGCCGACGGCGTGCTGTATTTGGGCGGCGCGGAGACGGTGCTGGGCGTTAC
>JAIXXA010000037.1 GCA_027490975.1 Rhodospirillaceae bacterium | reverse complement strand
CCGAGTTCGGCCTGTTCGTGGGTCTGGTCGGCGACATCGACGGCATGGTCCATCTCTCGGACATCGACTGGGAGAAGTCCGGCGAAGAAGCCATCAAGGACTACAAGAAGGGCGATACGGTGAAGGTGAAGGTGCTCGACGTCGACGTCGAAAAAGAGCGCATCTCGCTCGGCATCAAGCAGCTCACCTCCGATCCGTTCGAATCGGCCGCGCAAGGCTTCAAGAAGGGCGACATCGTCACCGGCACGGTTTCGGCCGTGCAGGACAACGGCGTGGAACTCACGCTGGCCGACGGCGTCACGGGCTTCATCCGCAAGTCGGATCTGTCCCGCGACCGCGCCGAGCAGCGCCCCGAGCGCTACGCGATCGGCGAAAAGGTCGATGCAAAGATCACCCAGCTCGACCGCGCCAGCCGCAAGATCCAGCTTTCGATCAAGGCGCGCGAAATCGAAGACGACAAGGAAGCGATGGAGAAGTTCGGCTCGTCCGACTCCGGCGCTTCGCTTGGCGACATTCTGGGTGCGGCCCTCAAGCGCAAGGCCGAGAAGGAAAGCGACTAGTTTCGGCTCGCGCACAAGGCGAAACGAAAACGAGGAAGGGCGGAACCCAAAAGGTTCCGCCCTTTTGCGTTGGGGGCCGCCGGCGGCGGGGCGGGGGCTTGTGAGCGGCACCCCGACGCCCTAGATTGCGGGCCATGGACGAGGGCGAACTTATTGCGGAACGGCGGCGCTTGAAGCGCTCGCGCTCTTGGTGGCGCGGGGCGGCGATCGTCGTGGCGGCGGTGGCGATCGCGGTCGCGGCAAGCGGCAGCGATCTGGCGCGCCGCTACCAGCCTTACATTGCCGAGCTGCGCCTGTCGGGCGTGATCATGGACGATCCCGAACTCGTCGAAGCGCTCGAAGACGCGATGGTCTCGCGCAACGCCAAGGCGCTTGTGCTGCGCATCGACAGCCCCGGCGGCACGGTCGTGGGCGGGGAAAGCTTCTTCCGCGCGGTGCGCGCCATTGCCGCCGACAAGCCCGTTGTGGCCGTGCTGGGCGAGGTTGCGGCCTCGGGCGGCTATATGGTGGCGATCGCGGCCGACCATATCGTGGCGCGCGAGGGCACCATCACGGGCTCGATCGGCGTTCTGATGCAGACCGCCGACGTGACCGGTTTGCTCGGCAAACTCGGCGTGGTGCCCGAGACGATCAAATCCGCCCCCTTGAAGGCGGTCCCCTCGCCGTTCGAAGCGTTGACCGAAGAGGGGCGGGCGGCTACGCGCCTGCTGATCGACGACATGTACGACATGTTCGTCGGCATGGTGGCCGAGCGGCGCAATTTCGACCGCGAGACGGCGCTCAAACTCGCCGACGGGCGCGTCTATACCGGCCGCCAGGCCAAGGCAAACGGCCTTGTCGATGCGCTCGGCGGGATCGGCGAGGCGCGCGACTGGCTCGCCACCAAGGGCATCGACGGCGATTTGCCGGTGCGCGAAATCCGGGTTTGGCGCGACGAGCCGCTCCTGGGCGGCATCGCGCGCAGTGCGGTTTCTGCGATGTTCGGAAAAACCTATCTGCCCGAAAGGCTTAGGCTTGACGGGCTGGTAGCGGTCTGGCACCCTGACCTGCGTTTGCGGTGAAAATATCAAAGCGCTGGGGAGTGTCGGGGCAATGACCAAGTCGGAACTTATCTTGCGGCTTGCCGAGCTCAATCCGCATCTCTACCAGCGCGACGTCGAGCGCATCGTTACCACGGTGTTCGACGAAATCACCGCCGCTCTTGCGCGCGGACATCGCGTGGAACTGCGCGGCTTCGGCGCGTTTTCGGTCAAGCGGCGCGGTGCCCGCACCGGCCGCAATCCGCGCACGGGCACCTCGGTCGACGTCACCGAAAAATTCATCCCGTTTTTCAAGACGGGCAAGGAACTGCGCGAGAAGCTCAATACCGACGGCAAGTCCGGCTGAGGCCGGCTTCCATGCGGCTGTTCTATTGGATTTTTGCAGGAATCCTCGCCGCCGCCGCCGGGCTGTTTGCCCTCGGCAATCGCGGCGACGTAACGGTCGATTTCTGGCCGCTGGGGCCGGCCCTTGAACTGCCGCTCTTCGTGGCCTTGGTGGGGGCCCTCTATATCGGTTTTGCGCTGGGGGCCGTGATCGCGTGGTTTGGCGGCGGCCGGGCGCGTTCGCGGGGCCGTGCGGCCACGCGCCGCGCCGATGCTCTCGCGCGCGAAGTCGCCGAGCTTAAGGCCAAGATCGCGGCGGGGACGCCTGCTGCAGCGCCGCCGCCGCCGCCCGCGCCGCTGCCCATTCCCACGCCGCCGGTTTAGGGCTTTTGGCGGCGATGCGCAGTGCCCCGCCCGGTGCGATGCGTGTTTTCGGCGCAAGCGAAGTCGAGAACATCCTCGAAATCGGCCCGCTGATCGAAGCGCTGCGCGGGGCTTTCCGCAACGGCGCGCAGGTGCCGGTGCGCCACCATCACACGCTGCCCGTCCCCGGTGCGGCCGACGCCACGCTGCTGCTGATGCCGGCCTGGCAGCCCGGGCGCTATTGCGGCATCAAAATCGTGACGGTGTTTCCGTCCAATGGCGCTGCGGGCCTGCCGTCGGTCATGGGCAATTATCTGCTGCTGTCGGCGCGCAACGGCACGCCGCTCGCAATGATCGACGGGCGCATGCTGACTTTGAAGCGCACGGCCGCAGCCTCCGCCTTGGCGGCCAAATACCTGTCGCGCCAGGATTCGGAAAAGCTGCTGATGGTCGGCACGGGCGCTTTGGCGCCGCATCTGATTCTGGCGCACGCCTCGGTACGGCCGATCCGCGAACTGGTCGTCTGGGGCCGCGACTACAAAAAGGCGCAGGCCTTGGCTGCGAATTTCGACGGCCGCCGACTGCGCGCGCGTGCTGCCGCAAATCTTGCCGAAGCAACCGCCTGGGCCGACACGATCAGCTGCGCCACTTTGAGCCAAGCGCCGTTGATCGAAGGGGCGTGGCTGCGACCGGGCCAACATATCGACCTGGTCGGCGGCTTCACGCCCGCGATGCGCGAGGCCGATGACGCGGCGATCGCGCGCGCGCGGGTTTACGTCGACACCTATGGCGGGGCGCTCAAAGAGGCCGGCGACATCGTGCAGCCGCTTGCCAACGGCACGCTGCAGGAGGTGCAGATCGCGGGCGACCTCGGCGAATTGGCACAAGGGCGCGCGGCAGGCCGATCTTTCTACAACCAAATCACGCTATTCAAATCGGTCGGCACGGCGCTCGAGGATCTTGCGGCGGCCGAGCTTGTCTACGAGACCGCTCGCCAGTAACAGCGGGCGCCATTCCGCACTTTGCGAGTCGAAGCGCGGTGCGGTATAGTTGTTGTTGTCGTGTGTTGCAAAAAGCAAAATGCGCACGTAGCGCAAGGCTTTCGCGGCACATTTCAAGTCAAACCAACGTCGATGCGACGCGAAGGACGAGGACGGGACGATGCCTGCCGGTGACGGGATGATGCGCGCCACAGTGAAGTGGTTCAATTCGGCCAAAGGATTCGGGTTTGTCACACCCGCCGACGGATCGGCCGAAGCTTTTCTGCATTTGTCGGCCTTGAAACAAGCCGGCTACGAATCGATCGGCGAAGGTGCGAGCGTAACGGTCGAAGTCGGCTCGAGCCCCAAGGGCCGCCAGGTTCTGCGCGTGCTCGAGGTCGATCAATCGACCGCGCAACCGTCGGCCCCGCGCGCGCGCCCGGCCTATGCCGAGCGCAGCAATTCGTCGACCGGCTGGGGCGGCGGCGGCTACGAGCGCGACCGCGGCGCCGAGCGCGGCGGTGGCGGCTGGGGCGATCGCGGCAGCAGCGACCGCGGCGGCAGCGATCGATCGACCTATCAAGCCCCGGTCGATCTCTCGAACGCCGAATCGCTCGACGGTGTGGTGAAGTGGTTCTCCGGCCTCAAAGGCTACGGCTTCGTGCAGCCCAACGGCGGCGGCAAAGACGTGTTCGTGCACATCACGGTGCTGCGCAATGCAGGGCTACAAAGCCTGTCGCCGGGCCAGCCTGTGCGCATGAAGGTCGTGACCGCGCGCAAAGGCCCCGAAGCCGTCACGGTCGAACTCAACGGCCCGATCGGCGCGCCGCCCACGTAAGTCAGCCTATTCGCCGACCAGCGTTTCGATGCGAATGCCGCCCGATATGTCGAGGGCGGCGGCACACCATTCCCACGCCGCGCGCAGTTTTTCGTCGAACTGCCACGGCGCATTGACGAGCAGCAAGCCGCTGCCATTGAGGCGCTTGGGCTCGTCGGGCGGCTGGCGCAGGAACTCGGCCACGCTCACGCGCCGCATGCGGCCGTCGCCGACCGCGGCCAAAAACGCATCGACCGGCGCGCGGCCTTTGATCGGATACCATGCCGCGAGCGTGCCGGTCGCAAAGCGGCGATGGGCGCCGCGCAACGCTTCTTCGAGGGCGGCGAATTCGTCGGCGCGTTCGAACGGCGGATCGATAAGGGCAAGGCCGCGCCGTTCGCGCGGCGGCCACAGGCTTGCGAGCGCTTGGTAGCCGTCTTGCGCGCGGATCTCGACGCCGCGCTCGCGCGCGAAAGTGCGCTGCAGCGTCACGGCGTCGTCTGCGTGCAGTTCGCACGCGATCAGGCGGTCCTGCGGCCGCAGCAGCGATCTGATCAAACGCGGGCTGCCCGGATACCAGCGCAGCACGCCGTCGGGGTTGAGGGCCTTGACCGCGTCGAGATAGGGGGCGAGGGCAGCGGGCGCGTCGCTTGCCCCGAACACGCGGCCGATGCCGCCGCGCCATTCGCCGGTGCGCGATGCCGCATCGGCAAGCAGATCGTATTCGCCGAGGCCCGCATGCGTGTCGAGCACGCAGAAGCCTTTGGGCTTTTCGGCGAGATGCCGCACCAACAGGCCGAGAGCGGCGTGTTTGGCGAGATCGGCGAAATTTCCGGCGTGGAAGGCGTGGCGGTAGTTCATTGCCCCTGCTGTACAAAGCTGGGGCAAGACTACCGCCATGCCGTAGGTCAGCGCCAGCCCGCGCGGTCGGTGAGCTTGAGGGCGGCTTCGTTGTTGCGCGCGAAGACGGCCGCATCGACCGTGTCTTCGCGGAACTCGCCGAAGCGGGCGAGGATCGGCGACAGTCGCGCGGTCCGCACCACCGGATACTCGTTGTTGCCTTCGGCGAAGATGCTCTGCGCTTCGGCGCCCGCGAGATATTCCAGGAAGCGCACCGCATTGGCGCGGTTCGGCGCGTGGCGTGCGATCCCGGCACCCGCAATATTGGCGTGCGCGCCGCGCATATTGGGCCCTTGCTCGGGGAACACGAAGCCGACCTTCGCGACCACGGCTTGGTCCTCGGGCTTCGTCGAAGCGACGAGATTGGCGTAGTAGTAGTGGTTCACGAGCGCGATCTCGCCTTCGCCCGCGGCAATGCCGCGAAGCTGGTCGGTATCGCCGCCGCGCGGCGGCCGGGCGAGATTGGCGACCACGCCCTTGGCCCAGGTTTCGGTCGCCGCTTCGCCGTTGTGGGCGATCAGCGCGCCCACGAGCGACTGGTTGTAGACATGCGTCGACGACCGCACGAGAAGCTTGCCCTTCCATTTCGGATCGGCGAGCGACGCGTATGTCGCGACGTCGGCAGGGGCCACGCGCGCTTTGTCGTAGGCAATCACGCGAATGCGCTTGGAGAGCCCGAACCAATGGCCTGCGGGTTCGCGCAGATTGGCAGGGATGACCGCTTCGAGGGCGGCCGAGCGCAGCGGCTGCAGAAAGCCCGCCTCGTGCGCGCGCCAGATGCGCCCGGCGTCGACCGCGATGAAAACGTCGGCCGGGCTGTTCGCACCCTCGGCGCGCATGCGCTCCATGAGCTTGTCGGCGTCGGCTTCGATGCGGTTCACGCGGATGCCCGTGGTGCGCGTGAAACTCGTATAGATCGCCTCGTCGGTATCGTAATGGCGGGCGGTGTAGAGATTGACGGTGCCGGCTGCCTGCGCCCGGGCCGTGCCGATCAGCGACCCGCTGCCGGAGGCAGCGGCAAGGCCGCCAAACCCAATGCCAGCCAATAAGGCGCGGCGCGAAACGACAGTCATTCTAAGTCCTCCGTAGATTGCGAATGAGTTGCAATGGCGATCTTATAGCCAGATTAATCGCGTTATGCAAGTAAGAATTATTCGCAATACCGGTTCAGGATCGTTGGCCTGGGCGCTATCGCTTGCCGCAGGCGCGCTGCGTCGCATAACGTGGGCCCGCGATGGCCGAAAGCATCCAAAGCAAAATCGAAGCGCTGCTGCAGGTCGCGCAGGCCGACCGGGGCCCGCTGCCAGGACCCGCGCGCGCGCAGATCGGCAACCAGCTCGGCGAGATTCTGGCCGATGCGCCGAGCGCTTTCGACCCCAGCGCCTTCCAGATCGCCGCCGACATCGTGCGCCATCTCATTCGTGAGACCGAAACCGAAATCCGGCAGCGCTTGGCCCAGTCGCTCGCCGCCAATCCGGATGCGCCGCGCGATCTCGTGTTTGCGCTTGCCAACGACGAGATCCATATCGCGCGCCCGCTCTTGACGATGAGTGCGGCCCTCAACGATGCCGATCTTGTCGAGATCATCCGCCAGCGCGGCAGCGCGCACAGTCTGGCGATCGCCGCGCGCGAGGAGATCGGCGCGGGCGTTTCGGCAGCACTCGTCGAAACCGGCGACGCCGACGTGATGGCCGAACTGCTCGCCAACCGTTCGGCCGAAATCGCGGCCGCCACCTACGCCTATCTCGCCGATTTCGCGCGCGAGAACGAGCTCCTGCAAAGCGGCCTCGTCACGCGCGAAGACCTGCCGGCCGATCTGGCGGCCAAGCTCTACGGCTGGGTTGCGGCCGATCTCAAGCGCCAGATCCGCGAGCGCTACGCTTTCCAGCCAGATTCGGGCCTGTCGCCGAACTGGTCGTCGGAGGTCGAATGGGCGATCGACGAGGCGGCCGGCAATGCCGCCGCCGACCACGGCGAGGCGATGGCGTGGGGCTCGAGCGCGGACCGCCTCGCCGACACGATCAAGGCCGAACGGCTCAACGATCCCGCAATTCTCGTGCGCACGCTGCGCCAGGGGCACGTGTCGCTGTTCGAAGCTTTGTTCGCGCGCTTTGCCGAGCTGCCGATGCGCCTTTCGCGCCGCGTGCTCTACCAGGCCGACGGGCGCGCATTGGCGGTTGCAGCACGCGCCCTCGGCATGGAGCGCGCGCAATATCTCGTGCTGGCCCGCCTCGTGCGCCGCACCTCGACGAGCGAAGGGCGCGTGCTGCCCGAGTCGGGCGACGCCAAGTTCGATCCGCCGGCCGAGGCGGTCGCGATGTTCGAGCGTTTGGGCCTGCCGGAATCGCTCGATATTCTGAAGAGCTGGCGCAGCCGCCAAGCGCAACCTGCCCCTGCGCGCGGCCTGCCCTGGGCGCGCCGAGTTGAACAAACCGGCCCGCTAGGATAGAATCCGCGCGCATTATGGATCAAAAAACCACCGACACGACCGACGAAGAGAGCCTGTTGGCCGAACTCGCCCGCATCAAGCGGTCCGAGGACATCCAGTTTCGCTACGGCGTGGTCATCGCGATGAACAACTCGGCGTGGTTCGGGCGCCGGCGCGAAAACTACCAGCAGATCATCCAGGCGTTGCGCACGCTGCTCGGGCAGTCCGACAGCGGCGTGTACGCCATGCACAATTTCAACATCGTGCTGCTGTTCCGGCGCGACCATCGCTACCACCTCGAGAATTTCGACGGCGATCTCAAGGCGCTTTTGCGCCAGCACGCGTCGGCGGCCGGCATCGAAGAAGGCCAGGCGCAGGAAGCCTACGAGCTGTTCGCCCTCAAGACCGGGCTTGCCGATTTCGAGGCGATCGTCGGCAAGATCGCCGAAGACTACCGCGCATTCGCCGAGCGCCGCGCGCGCCTGCTCAACAAGGCGGGCACGGCGCTGACCACGGCGCAAGGCCAGCCGCTGACGCCGGCCTCGCTCGCCAAGCTCGAGGATCTGCTGCGCAAGGCCGACATCACGGGCTTCCTCAAGAGCCAGATGTGCTGCGCCGTCGCCCCCGGCGAAATGATGCGCGGTTTCTTCCGCGAGGTGTTCGTCGGCGTCAACGATCTGCGCCAGATGGTGGCCCCGCGCAACGATCTGCGCGCCGTGAAGCCGCTGTTCCAGCAGCTCACGCGCACGATGGACCAGCGCGTGCTGCGCGCCATGTTCGACGGATTCGTCACGCGCCAGTCCGGCAACGTGTCGATCAATCTCAACATCCAGACCGTGATGAGCGCCGCATTCCGCGAGTTCGACACGCGCATCGCCAATTTCATCCCGAAGAGCCAGATCATCATCGAGATCCCGCGCTTCGACGTGTTCTGGGATTTCGCCGAGTATCTCACCGCGTGCGAATTCCTGCGCAATGCCGGATACCGCGTGCTGCTCGACGGCGTGACGCTCGACGTGCTGTCGATGTTCTCGCGCGTCGAGATGGGCGCGGATTTCATCAAGATCCTGTTCCGCGCCGAACGCGTCAACGAGTGGCGCGATCCAGGCGTCGCCGAGCGCGTCGCGGCGGCCGAGCCCGGGCGCCTCATCATGGCGCGCTGCGAGACCGCCGAAGCGCTCGAACTCGGCCAGGCGGTCGGCATCCGCCTGTTCCAGGGGTTCCACATCGACGGCATGCTGCGCGACCCGAACCGGCGCGTGGCTTAGGGCGTTTTCGGGTCGAGCGCTTCTTTCCAGCGATCCAGCCGGCAGGTTACGACCGTGCCGACCCCGGGCTCCGACTGCAGATCGACGCTGCCGCCGTGCAGCTCGACGATGCGCTTGACCAGCGACAGGCCGAGGCCTGCCCCCATGCGCCGCGTTTCGGCGTCGTTGCCGCGCTCGAATTCCTTGAACACGCGCGCGAGGTCCGCCTTGGCGATGCCGCTGCCGTTGTCGGCGACGGAAAGCAGCACGCTGTCGCCCTCGGCCCTGGCCGACAGCGCCACGCGCCCGCCCGGCGGCGTGAATTTGAGGGCGTTGGACACGAGATTGCACATTGCCTGCTTGAGGCGTCGCTCGTCGCCGCGCAAGGCAATCTCGGTCGCGGTCTCGACGACGATGGCGATTTCGCGCTCGCGCGCAAGATCGCCCATGATCTGCGCCGTGTCGGTCAGCAGACTCGCGGGATCGACCGCGTGCAGTTCGAGCGTCATGCGCCCGGCGTCGATCGAGGCGAGATCGAGAATGTCGTTGACGATCGCGAGCAGCCGCTCGGACGCCGTCAGGATGTCGGCGCAGTATTCGCTCTGGCGCGCATTGAGGGTGCCGAAATACTGTTTCGCCAGCAGCTCGGTGAAGCCGATGATCGTGTTGAGCGGCGTGCGCAGCTCGTAGGACACGGTCGAGATGAATTCGGATTTGAGCCGGTCGGCGGCTTCGAGCGCTTCGGCGCGCTCGCGCAGCGCCTGTTCCACGCGCAGGCGGTCCGTGACGTCGACGAACGAAAGCTGCGTGGCGCCGTCGGGCAGCGGGACCACCGCATAGTCGAGCACGCGCGCGTCGCTGCGTGCGATGCGGGCACGGGTCCCGTCGCGCGCGGTGAGGCTTTCGACGATGCGGTCCTTGAGGGCGGGCCAGTCGGCCTGCGGTTCGTAGAACGGGCGCATGCGCTCGACCACGTCGCCGATATGCGGTTCGGCGACAAGGGCCGCATCGGGAATGTCCCAAATGCGCGCGAAAGCGGGGTTGTGCAGCTTGAGCCGCCCGTCCGAGCCGAACACGGCCACCCCTTCGTAGAGATTGTCGAGCGTGGCGCGCTGCACGGCGATCAGCGTGTTGTAGGAGCGCTCGAGCACGAGCCGGTCGGTCACGTCTTCGAACGCGAACAGGAGGCCGCCCAGCGGATGCGGCATGCAGCGTTCGCGCAAAGTGGTGCCGTCGGGCAGATACATGAGCTCGTCGAAGGATTCGAACAGCGAGTCGAACAGGCCCATGCGCTGGCGCTTGAACAGGCGGAAATCGGCGAACTCCGGCAGCCGCCGCCGCTCGCGCAGCGTCTCGAGGATCTCGCCATATTCGGGCTCGCCCGCGAGCCACACTTCGTCGGCGCGCCACAGCCGCGCATAGGCGCTGTTGAAGTATTTGAGGCGCCGGTCGGCGCCGAAAATGCCGATCGCGACCGGCATGGTCTCGAGCACCGCCCCTTGGGCGGCGATGTGGCGCGCAAGTTCGATCGACGCGTCGTCGCGTTCGGTCTGGTCGACCGCAATGCCGATGGTGCCGCCGTCGGGCAGCGGCACTTCGGTGAAGTCGAACAGCCGCCGCACGCCCGCCACAACGATGTGGTCGCTTTCGCTCTGCGGCGTGCGCGCGGCAAGGGCCAGGCGCGCAAGCCGCTTCAACCGGTTGGCGAGGGATACGCCGCCAAGTCCGGCTCGGCCCGATATGATTTCGTCGCGCGTGAGGTCGGCGGCAGCGGCGTAGGTGCGATTGCACCAGACGAGCTGCTGCTCGCCGTCGCGCCGCCACAGCGGCAAAGGCAACGCGTCGAACGCGGATTCGAGGCGCCGCACCGCGTCGTCGGCGGCTTCGCGCTCGCTGCGCTCGAGATTGGCGCGCACCGCAAACTCGCCGCGCGCGGCCTCGGCGGCGATCGCGCGCGCCTCGGCCGCGTTGAGCCGCCGCCACAGCGCGAGGCACCCAAGCCCCATCGCCGCCGCACCCGCCGCCAATCCTGACAAAAACTCGATCACGGGGCCCATCTTAGACGAAGCGGACGCACCTACGCGACCGAAACGAAAACGGCCGGACGCTGTCGCCAGCGCCCGGCCGTTCCCGTCGGATCGGCTGGTATCGACTAGTAGCGGTACGTGTCGGCCTTGAACGGACCCTGTTCGGTCACGTTGATGTACTTGGCCTGCGCCGGGGTGAGCTTCGAGAGCTTCACGCCGATCTTCTCGAGATGCAGGGCCGCGACCTTTTCGTCGAGCTTCTTGGGCAGCGTGTAGACCTTGCGCGCGTACTTGCCGTTGTCGCGGTTGATCCACAGTTCGATCTGCGCCAGCGTCTGGTTCGAGAACGAGGACGACATCACGAAGCTCGGATGGCCGGTCGCGCAGCCGAGATTCACCAACCGCCCTTCGGCCAGCAGCAGGATGCGCTTGCCGCTCGCCAGTTCGATCTCGTCGACCTGCGGCTTGATGTTGTTCCACTTGTAGTTCTTGAGGGCCGCGACCTGGATCTCGCTGTCGAAATGCCCGATGTTGCACACGATCGCGCGGTCCTTCATGGCGCGCATATGCTCGATCGTGATGACGTCCACGTTGCCCGTGGCGGTCACGAAGAGGTCCGCGCGCGTGGCGGCGTCTTCCATCGTCACCACTTCGTAGCCTTCCATCGCCGCCTGCAGCGCGCAGATCGGATCGACTTCGGTCACGAGCACGCGCGCACCGGCCTGGCGCAGCGAGGCGGCCGAGCCCTTGCCGACGTCGCCGAAGCCGGCAACGACCGCAACCTTGCCGGCCATCATCACGTCGGTCGCGCGGCGGATCGCGTCGACCAGCGATTCGCGGCAGCCGTAGAGATTGTCGAACTTCGACTTGGTGACCGAGTCGTTGACGTTGATGGCCGGGAACAGCAGCGAGCCGTCCTTTTCCATCAGATACAGGCGATGCACGCCGGTCGTGGTTTCTTCGGTGACGCCGCGGATCGCCTTGCCGACCTTGCTGTACCAGCCGGGCTGCTCGGCCACGCGCTTCTTGATCGCGGCGTAGAGCACTTCTTCTTCTTCGTTGGTCGGATTCGCGACGACCGACAGGTCCTTCTCGGCTTTCATGCCGAGATGGATCAGCAGCGTGGCGTCGCCGCCGTCGTCGAGGATCATGTTCGGCACGCCGCCGTCGGCCCACTCGAAGATCTTGTGCGTGTAGTCCCAGTACTCGACCAGCGTTTCGCCCTTGTAGGCGAAGACCGGCGTGCCGGCGACCGCGATCGCGGCGGCGGCGTGGTCTTGCGTCGAGAAGATGTTGCACGAGGCCCAGCGCACGTCCGCACCCAGCGCCTTCAGCGTTTCGATGAGCACGCCCGTCTGGATCGTCATGTGCAGCGAGCCCGCGACGCGCGCGCCCTTCAGCGGCTGCGACGGGCCGTATTCGCTGCGGATCGCCATCAGACCCGGCATTTCGGATTCGGCGATCGACAGTTCCTTGCGGCCCCATTCGGCCAGCGACACGTCCTTGACGATATAATCGGGCATCTGCAAACAAGCTCCAGGTTGGGACAAAAAGGGGGCCGACCCCGGTCATTGCGGGGGCCGCGAAGGGCCGCTTATAGCCGCCCTGCCGTAGCCGCTCAAAGGGTTTTCCCAACTCTGCCCCAAGCGGCTGATAACGCTTCTATTCTTTGCTCTTGAGGAGGCTGTCGTTGTAGGCGTCGACGAGGTCGGCAATGGTCTTCATGTCCCATTGTTCCATGACCATGCGCGCGCGCGCGGCCGCGCTTTGGACGTCGAGCGTGCGCACGCGGTTTTTGACGCGCGGAATCTTGATGGGCGCCATCGACAATTCGCGGATGCCGAGCCCGGCGAGCAGGGCCGTATAGCGCGGATCGCCCGCGATCTCGCCGCAGATCGAGACCGGAATGCGGTTGCGCAGCGCGGCCTCGGCGGTGAACTGGATCAAACGCAGCACGGCCGGGTGCAGGGGATTGTAGAGATGCGCCACCTGCTCGTCGCCGCGGTCGATGGCAAGCGCGTACATGGTGAGGTCGTTGGTGCCGAGTGCGAAGAAGTCGCACACGCGCGCGAGCGCATCGGCCGCAAGGGCCGCCGCCGGGATCTCGATCATGGCCCCCACGGGCGGCAGCGGGTCGGCGATGGGCGTGCCCTTGCGGATCAGGCGGCGCGCGTTGCGCAGCAGGGCTTCGCGCACCTGCTTCATTTCGTCGACCGTCGCGATCATCGGCACGAGGATGCGCACCGGCCCGTGCGCGCCGGCGCGCAGGATGGCCGAGATCTGCGCATCAAGCAGTTCGGGCCGTGCCAGCGACAGGCGGATCGCGCGCAAGCCCAAAGCCGGGTTCGGCCCCGGCGACAGATCGCCCAGCGCCGAGGCGAGTTTCTCGCCGCCCACGTCGAGCGTGCGGATCGTCACCGTGCGCCCGCCCATGCCTTTGACGATCTCGGACAGGAACTTGTACTGCTCGTCTTCGCCCGGCACGTCCGAGCGGTTCATGAACATGAATTCGCTGCGCAGCAGGCCGATCGACGAAGCGCCGACGGCGAGCGCCTGTTCGACCTCGCGCGGCAGTTCGAGATTGGCGCCGAGCGACAACTCGACGCCGTCTTTGCTAATGGCCGGCAGTTTGGCGAGGCGCGAGAACTGGCGCTCTTCCTTTTCGTAGTCGAGGCGGCGCTTTTCGTAGCGCTCGAGCGTGGCCGCCGTCGGGCGCACGACCACGCGGCCCTCGGTGCCGTCCACGATGACCGTGTCGCCCGAGCGCACGGCGCCGACGAGATCGGCGATGCCGAGCACGGCCGGCAGGCCCAAGGCGCGCGCCATGATCGCCGTGTGGCCTTCGGCCCCGCCGGTCACGGTCGCAAAGCCGCCGACGATGTCGGGGTCCATCGTGGCCGTGTCGGCGGGCGTGATTTCTTCGGCGACGATGATGGCCCCCGCCGGCAGATTCTTGAACGCCCCCCACGGCGTCTGCGTCAAGTTGCGCACGAGGCGGGCGGCGACCTCGCGCACATCCTGCACGCGCTGGGCAAGATAGCTGTCGTTCATCGCCTCGAAGGCCTCGGCGATCGCTTCGGATTCGGCGCGCACGGCCGTTTCGGACATTGCGAGATTTTCGCCGATGCGCCGCTCCACGCCGCGCACGAGGCGCGACTGCGACAGCATCTGGATATGCGCATCGAGCAGGAAGCTCAGCTCTTCGGCCGCCGCCGCCGGCAGGTTGCCGGTTTTCTGTTTGAGTTTGGCGAGCTGCTTCTTGCTGGTCTCGACGGCGGCGGCAAAGCGCGCTTTTTCGAGATCGATCTGGTCGGGTGCGATCGTGCAGTCGGCGAAGGCCGGCACTTCGCTGCCCTGTACATGCGCAGGCCCGATCGCGATGCCGGGGGCGACGCCAAGCCCTTGGTAGCTTGCCTGGCCCTTGCCGCGGGCGGCCGATTTGGGTGCTTGCGCGCGCGCCATCGGCGTCAGTCTTCGTCGAACTTGGCGGCGATGAGGGCGGCGATCGCGTCGACGGCCGCTTGCGCGTCGTCGCCTTCGGCCGCGACGGCGACGCTGCAGCCGGGGGCGGCCGCCAGCATCATCAGCCCCATGATCGACAGGCCCGACACGGTCGTGGCCCCTTTGGTCACGCGGATGTCGGCGCCGAACTGGCCCGCGAGCTTCACGAATTTGGCGGCCGCACGTGCATGCAGGCCGCGCTTGTTGCGGATTTCGCAGGTCGCCGCGGCCGTTTGGCTCATCGCGCGGCGGCGACCGGCTTGATGTCGCCGGCGAGCAGCTGCGAGGCGACGTTGATGTATTTGCGGCCCGCTTCGCGCGCGGCCTGCACGGCGGCGACCAGCGGTTCGCTGCCCCGCACGCTTGCGAGCTTGATCAGCATCGGCAGATTGACGCCTGCGATCACTTCGATGCGCGCGCGGTCCATGATCGAGATGGCGAGGTTCGACGGCGTGCCGCCGAACATGTCGGTGAGCACCACCACGCCCGTGCCGGTGTCGCAGCGTGCCACCGCTTCGAGGATTTCGTTGCGGCGCATTTCCATGTCGTCGTCGGGGCCGATGCACACCGCCGCCACGTTGCGCTGCGGCCCCACCACATGCTCGAGTGCCGCCACGAATTCGGCGGCAAGGCGGCCGTGTGTGACGAGCACGAGGCCGATCAGCGCGTCGGATTTTTCGGGCATGTCTTTGGCGATCGGCTCGACGTTGTTTGGGCGTTGCGGGGGGCGGGGTGTCGTGCTCATGCAAAACTCCGGTCGAGGTCGCGATGGACGAGTGCCACACGCCGCCCGCCTTGGGCCAAGCGTGCCGACAGACGTTCGGCCACGAATACCGAGCGGTGACGCCCGCCCGTGCAGCCGATCGCGACGGTGAGGTAGGATTTGCCTTCCGCTTCGAAGCGCGGCAGCAGCGCCGCGATCATGTCGGAAAGGCCGTCGAAAAACGCCTGGAAGCCCGGATCGCGGGCCACGAACTGCGCCACGTCGGCGTCTTTGCCGGTGAGCGGCTTGAGGTCGGGCCGGTAATGCGGATTGGCGAGGAACCGCACGTCGAACACAAGATCGGCCTCGCGCGGCAGGCCGTTGCGGTAGGCGAAGCTCACGACCGACAGGGCAAGGCCGGCGGGCGCATCGAGTGCGAAATCGTCCTGCACGAAGCGCTTGAGTTGGTGCGGGGCAAGGCCGGTCGTGTCGATCACGCGATCGGCGCGCGCGCGCAGCGGTTCGAGCAGCCGGCGTTCGGCCTTGATGCCGTCGAGCAGCGGCCGGTCGGCGGCCAGCGGATGGCGGCGGCGCGTTTCGGTGAAACGGCGGGCGAGCTGGTCGTCGTCGCAATCGAGATAGAGGAGGCGCACGTCGAGGGCCGGTTCGGCCACCAGCCGGTCGATGGCGGTGGTCAGCGCATCGACGCCGAAATCGCGCGTGCGCGTATCGACGCCGATCGCAACCGGACGCGGGTCGGCGGCAGGTTCCGACAGAACGAGGCTTGCGAGCAAGGTGAGGGGCAGATTGTCGACCGCCTCGTAGCCGGCATCTTCAAGGGCCCGCATGGCCGACGACCGGCCCGCACCCGACAGGCCTGTGACGAGCACCACGCGGCGCGCAGGCGCGTGCGAGGCCGGAACGGGCACTGCTTGCAGGGGAACGGTCATCGGGTGCGCGCGCCGGGCATCATCAAAGATGTCATTTGGGTCGCGGCCTCGAGCGCTTCAATGCGCAAAAAGCGCTTGGCGGCGCGCGAGCTTCGCGGCCAGGAACAGCTTTGCCACGGCCGATGCCGCAAACGGGTCGAGGGCGAGCAACGGGAACGATTGCCCGAGCAGTGCGCGCGAACGCTTTTCCGGCAGGCGTTCGATGTCGGCCTTGTCGGCCAAATCGACCACCAACCCGACCCGGGCACGTTTTGCGGCAGGCTCACGCACGATACCGATTCCTCTAACCTCCAGATAACCGGCCAAGGCCGCGGGCGCTTGCGCCCATACGATCGGCTGCGATCGTTTCGTCCCGCTCAGTTTAGGCCCACTCTGCTTTGAACCGTCGTACCAGAGATCCACCCTGTCGTCGGCCACCAGTCGCGCACCGGCGGCAATGGCCCGCAAGGCCAGGTCGGACTTGCCGCTTCCCGATGCGCCGCACAACAAAACGCCAAGCTTGGCAATTTCGACACAGGTCGCATGGACCTGAAGTGTGGTTCGGTGCCTCACGCCGCCAACAGCCTGCGACCGAACGACGCTGATGTCAATCGCGTCGCGTCGCGTCGCACAAAAAATGGGCAACTCGCCAGAAGCCCCAAAATGCCCGAATTCCGCATAAAAACTAGGCAGCCGGCAGCTGGATTTTGAAGCGCGCACCGAGCACATCGCCGGCCTCATTTTGGCGGTTTTCGGCGGTTATGGTGCCGCCGTGCGCCTCGACGATTTGGCGCGAAATCGACAGGCCGAGGCCCGAATGGGTGCCGAACTTCTCGCTTGCCGGACGTTCGGAATAGAATCGTTCGAAGATCGCTTCGAATTTTTCCGCCGGGATGCCCGGCCCGTCGTCGTCGATCGCGACGGCGATCTTGTTGCCGACCCGGGCGATGGCGATGCGCACCGAGGCATCCGGCGGGCTGAAGGACTGGGCGTTGGCCACGACATTGCGGAAGACTTGGCCGAGCCGGTCGCCGATTCCCATCACGGCAAAGGGCCCCGCATTGGCCGTCGTGAAAACCGGCTTGGCTTGGCCGGGCTTGGCGACGGCGGCGAGCGCTTCCGCCAGGCCTTCGAGCAGCCGTGCCAAATCGACCGGCTCGGCCTGGGTTCGGCTCAGCTCCGCATCGAGGCGCGAAGCGCCCGCAATGTCGGTGATGAGGCGGTCGAGGCGAGCGACGTCTTCGAGCACGATCGCCATCAGCTTCTGCTGCACGCCGGGATCGGACACGCGCGCCACGGTTTCGACCGCGCTCTTGAGCGAGGTCAGCGGATTCTTGAGTTCGTGCGCCACGTCGGCGGCAAAACGGTCGATCGCGTCGAGGCGGCGGGCGAGCGCTTCGGTCATGTCGCGCAAGGCCGCCGACAGATCGCCGATCTCGTCGCCGCGCGCCGTGAGGTCCGGGATCGCGCGCGACAAAGCCGCCCCCGCACCCAAAGTGCCCCCGACGCCCGAGCGCGAGCGGGCACTCGTGACGCGGTCGGCCGCGCGGGCCAAGCGCCGCACCGGGCGCGCGATGGTCCCCGCCAGATACAGCGACAGCAGCACCGTCAAGACGAGCGTGGCGCTCGCCAGGCGCAGAATGTCGCGCCGCACCGTGCGCAGCGCGACTTCGATATTGTGCCCGTCGGTCGAGAGCATCAACGCGCCGAGCACCTGCTTGAAGCGCTGCACGGGTTCGGCAGCCGTCAGCACGAGGCCGCCGCCGGCCGCCCGCCGCACGGCGCGTGCGCCTTCGCCCAGGAAAGCGAGCCGCGCTTCTTCGTAGTCGGCCGCATTCGCCTCGCGCAGTTCGCGATAGGGCGGCAGCGCCAGATCCTGCGTCATCGCGCCGCCCAGCAGATCGACCAGCACGTCGCTGGCGCGCGGCCGTTCGGACGGCGCGTCGAGCGGGGGCAGCGGCGCGACTTCGACCGCCAAAAACCCCTGGCCCAGCATGCGGCTGTCGGCGAGCAACGCGCCCGTATCGTCGAACAGGCGGGCGCGCACGCGCGTGGGCTCGACCAGGCGGCGCAGGATCTGGCGCGCGAGTTCGGGCGCGAGGCGGTCGTCGCGTTCGTCGTCGTCGGGGTCGGCGACCGACACGGCCGCTTCGCCGAGGGCCGCCGCGATGATCTGGCTCTGCGTGGTGAGGGCCTGCAATTCGGACTCGATGAGCCCGCGGCGGAAATCGTCGAGATAGAGCACGCCCACCGCCAGCAGCAGCAGCGGCAGCATGTTCACGAACAGAATGCGGCGCGTGAGCGGCGAGAAGCGCCGCCGCGACAGGGATTTCAGTTCCATGGCCGGTCCATGGCCCGCACTTTAGAGCACCGCGCGGCCCAGGCTATTTTTCTTTGAAACGCGCTCTATTTTTCTTTGAAGCGATAGCCGAGGCCGTACAGCGTTTCGATCTGGCTGAATTCCGGATCGACCGCTTTGAACTTCTTGCGCAGACGCTTCACATGGCTGTCGATCGTGCGGTCGTCCACGTAGATCGACTCGCCGTAGGCGAGATCCATGAGCTGGTCGCGGCTTTTGACGAGGCCGGGGCGCTGGGCCAGCGCCTTCAGCAGCATGAATTCGGTCACGGTCAGCACCACCGGCAGACCCTTCCAGGTGCACAGATGGCGCTCCGGATCGACCGACAGATCGCCGCGCACCAATGCAGGCTCGGTGCCGACCGCCGGGCTCTGGCCGGCGGCCGCAGCACGGTTCGCTTCCTGGCGGCGCAGCAAGGCGCGAATGCGCTCGATCAGCAGGCGCTGGGAAAAGGGCTTGGTGATGTAGTCGTCCGCACCCAAGCGCAGACCCATCACCTCGTCCACCTCGTCGTCCTTGGAGGTGAGGAAGATCACCGGCATCGCGGAGCTTGCGCGCAGGCGCTCGAGCACCTGCATGCCGTCCATGCGCGGCATCTTGATGTCGAGGATCGCAAGATCGGCAGGCTCCGCCGCAAGGGCGCGCAAGGCTTCCGCACCGTCGGTGAAGCTGCGCACCTTGAAGCCTTCGGCTTCGAGGGCGAGCGAGACCGAGGCGAGGATGTTGCGGTCGTCGTCGACCAGGACAATCGAGCGTTGGGAAGTCGGCATGGGCATCGTTCGCACAAGAGGGACTGGAGCGCTGAGGGCCATGGCAATCTCGGTCCGAGAAGGAGGGGGAGACGGAACGGTCTTGAGAATGGCAGGCGATTGCGGCTCAATTGGGGCACGCCCGCGCGGATCCTACGCCAAACAGCACCGCCGTGCCTGCAGGAAAAACAATGGCCCTGACGCCGCCGCCCCCACCGCCGCCCCCACCGCCGCCCCCACTGCCGCCGCCGACCGATCCGCTTGCCCTCGCGCGCCATGTCGCGCGCGGCTGCCACAAGGCAAGCCTCGCGGCGACCGCGCGGCCCGGCACGCCCGAGGCGGGGGCGGCCTATGCGAGCCTGGTCGAAGTCGCTTTCGGCCACGACGGTGCGCCCTTGCTGCTGATCTCCACATTGGCCGAGCACACCAAGAACCTGCTCGTGGATGCGCGCTGCTCGCTGCTGTTCGACGGCACGGCCGGCCACGGCGAAACGTTGACCGGCCCGCGCGTGAGCGTGCAGGGCACGGCCGCCCGCCTCGATCCGGGCAAGCCCGAACATGCGGCCCTCGTCGCGCGCTATCTCGCGCGTTTTCCGCAGGCCGAGATGTATGCGGGCTTCGCCGATTTTTCGTTCTGGCGCGTGGCGCCGGCGCGCGCGCATCTCGTCGCCGGGTTCGGGCGCATCGTGTGGTTCGAGGATTTTTCGTGCGACGTTGCCGGCTGCGAAGCTTTGGCCGCAGGCGAAGCCGATGTTGTGGCGCACATGAATGCCGACCATGGCGATGCGGTCGAACTCTACGCAACCGCGCTGGCCGGGCGCGTGCCGGGCGGCTGGCGCATGACGGGGCTCGATCCCGAAGGGTTCGATCTGCGGCAGGCGGCGACGGGCGAGACCGTGCGGCTCGCCTTCGATGCGCGCGCAGGCGATCCGGAAGCCGCGCGCGTCGAGCTTGTGCGGCTCGTCAAACGCGCGCGCGCGACGCAGGCCGATACCGCCGTTTAGGGGCTTCAAGGCTTTGTATTTACCTTAATACCGCCATGCCGCGATTCTGCGATTCTTTTTTGTCGATATCTCTTGCAGGACGCTTGCGCGCCCCCACTTGAAGGCGCAAGGGTTTGCGGGCGAGGCGCGACGCTGTCTCGGCGACGAACCCAAAGAACCAATTCGCGAAGAGCGAATTTGCCAGGGAGCGCCCATGCTGAGCCTTCACGCAACGCTTCACGACGACCGGCCGCCGGTACGGCTTGCGACCATCGTTGAAATCTGCAGTGCGGCCCGCCGCGATCTGCCGCCCGGCACAAGCTACGCCGACACGACGCGCGCAATGATCGAAGCGGTGCGCGCAAGTTTCGCGCAATTGACCGACGACGACGCGCTCTATTTGATCCGCATGGTGCGCTAGGCGCGAAGACCGGCCATCTGCGTCAATCCCAACGCAACCGACAGCAGGTCCGAACTGCCGGCCGGTTTTGCCGCCGGCGCAGCGCGCGCGATCGCGGCCCGCACGGCCGGCACGCGGCTCGAGCCGCCGGTCAAAAGGATCGTGTCGATCGCCGCGGGTTTGAGGCCCGCCGCCGCAATGCAGTCACTGGCCGCTTCCTGCAGCCGGTCGATCTGGCCGGCGATGGCGCCCTCGAAATCCGCGCGGGCGGCATCGAGCATCAAGCCTTTTTCGAGAAATTCGAGCGGCAGCTTGGCAAACTCGGCCGCACTCAATTCCATCTTGGTGCTTTCGACCGCGAAGGCGAGGCGATGGCCAAGCCGATGGCGCACGACGTTCAAAAGCCGCTCGACCTTGGCAGGCTCGGCCGCGATCGCGACGAGTTCGGCGATCTCGCGCTCGTTTTTGCGCGTATAGGCGAAATTGATCGTCGCCCACGCGGCAAGCTCGAAATAGAGCGCATTGGGCATCGACAGATTCTTCTCGGTAAGGCGCGTGCCGTGGCCGAGCAGCGGCATCACGCGCGCAAGGCTGAGGCTCGTGTCGAAATCGGTGCCGCCAATATGCACGCCGCCCGTCGCCAGCACGTCTTGCGCGCGCTCGGCGCGCAGGCGGCGCTGCGGCCCCACGCGCACGACCGAAAAATCGCTGGTCCCGCCGCCGATGTCGGCGATCAGCGCGATCGCCTCCTGCTCGACCGTCCGTTCGTAGTGGTAGGCGGCTGCGATCGGCTCGAACGCGAAGGCGACGTTGCGGAAGCCGGCGTTCTTAGCGATCCCTTCGAGGGCGGCTTGCGCTGCCGCGTCGGCCGCATCGTCGCCGTCGACGAAGCGCACGGGCCGGCCCATCACGACGTCGGCGATTTCCGCGCCGGCGAACGCCTCGGCTTTGCGTTTGAGATGGCGCACGAAGATTTCGACGACGCGCGTGAGCGGCATCTTGCGCCCGGCAAGGCGCGTCTCCTCGTCGATCAGCGCGGATCCCAGCAGCGATTTGAGCGCGCGCATGAGCCGCCCTTCGGCTTGGCCCACATAGGCCGCGATCGCGGCATCGCCGAACTGCACGGGCAGGCTTGCGTCGTCGTCGAAAAACACCGCACTGGGCAGCAGCGTTCGGCCGTCTTCGACGGGCGCGAGTTCGACGCGGGCGCCGCGCGCAATGCCGATCGCCGAGTTCGACGTTCCGAAATCCAGACCGCAGCCGATCATCGCGAAGCTCAGTCTTTCAGCACGAACTCGCGCGCCGAATCTTCGGAATAGTAGGCGCGCGTCGGGGCTGCGTTGGCGAGATCCTTGTGCTGCAGCCCGAAAAACAGCGGCGGATTGGCGGGGCGGAAGATGTTGAGCTTGACGTTGAAGGCCTCGATGTCGCCGCCGTCGGCGAGCTTGTAGCGGAAGGCTTTGATGTCGAACGTGCTGGGGCCGATCTCGTCGCCGGTGAGATAGAGCTTGAGGCCGGCGATCTTTTCGGGACCCAGCAGCACGTTGTCGAAATCGCCGAGTCGGCGCTGGGCAAGACCCATGAAGCGGGGCGCGTCGAGATTTTTGTAGGGAATACCGGG
>JAIXXA010000165.1 GCA_027490975.1 Rhodospirillaceae bacterium | reverse complement strand
TGAGGATCTGCGCTTGCACCGACACGTCGAGGGCCGACGTCGGCTCGTCGCACACCAGGAATTCCGGGTTCGAGGACAAAGCGCGCGCGATCGAGATGCGCTGGCGCTGGCCGCCCGAGAATTCGTGCGGGAACTTCTCCTGGTCGGCCGGCGACAGGCCGACTTGGCGCAGCAGTTCGTCGACGCGCTTCTTTATCTGCGCAGGCTCCGACATGAGCCCGTGCACGACGATGGGCTCGGCGATGATCTTGCCCACGCGCCAGCGCGGATTGAGGCTCGCGTAAGGGTCCTGGAAGATCATCTGGAAGCGCTTGCGCACGCGCGCCGCGTCGGCCGACGAGCCGAGCTTCGACATGTCGGTGCCGTCGAACATCATGCGCCCGCGCGACGGCGGATAGAGCCCGACCACAAGGCGCGCGAGCGTGGACTTGCCGCAGCCGGACTCGCCCACGAAGGACAGCGTCTCGCCCTTGGCGATCGTGAAATCGACGCCGTCAACCGCGCGCAGCGTCTGGCGCGGCAGCTTCTCAAGCAGTCGATTGAGCAGCGGCTTCGAGACGTCGAAATAGCGCGCAAGGTCGGTTGCGACGACAAGCGGGGCGCCCGGCGATGCGACAGTCTGGGTCATTCGGCGGCCGCTTTCGTTTTGCTGCTGTCGTAGAGCCAGCACGCCACTTGCGTGTCGCCGACCGGGATCGGATCGGGGCGAACTTGCGTGCAGGGCTCGAATCGCTTGGTGCAACGCGGATTGAAGGCACAGCCTTGCGGGATCGCGGTCAGGCGCGGCATCGCCCCGTCGATCTGCGCAAGGCGTGCAGGCGCGTTGCCGAGCTTCGGGATCGAGCCCATGAGCCCTTCGGTGTAGGGGTGCTTGGCGCGCTGGATCACGTCGCGCACGGGGCCGATCTCGGCAATGCGGCCCGCATACATGACCGCGACCCGGTCGGCCGTTTCGGCGATCACGCCCATGTCGTGCGTGACGAGCATCACGGCCGTGCCGTGTTCGCGGCACAGGCGCTTGATCAGCGTGATGATCTGCGCCTGGATCGACACGTCCAAGGCCGTCGTCGGTTCGTCGGCCACGATCAGGCGCGGATTGGCGCACAGCGCCAACGCGATCACCACGCGCTGGCGCATGCCGCCCGAAAACTGATGCGGATAGTGGTCGATCCGGCGTTCGGGCGCGGGAATACCGACGTCCTGCAGCAAGCCGATCGCGCGCGCGCGCGCCTCGCTCTCCGACATGTCGAGATGCGTGAGGATCGTTTCGGTCAACTGCCGGCCGACCGTGTAGAGCGGATTGAGCGAGGTCAGCGGGTCTTGGAATACGGCGCCGATTTCCTTGCCGCGGATGCGGCGCATCTTCTCGTAGGGCAGATTGTCGATGCGCTGCCCGTCGAGCAGGATCTCGCCGCCCGCAACCCGGCCCGGCGGCTCGAGCAGGCCGATGATCGCAGCGCCCGTGAGAGATTTCCCCGCGCCGGACTCGCCGACCACGCCCAGCACCTCGCCGGGCTGGATCGAGAACGAAATGTCGTCCACGGCCACGAGCGTACCGCGGCGTGTGGGGAACTCGACGCGGAGATTTTTGACTTCAAGCAACGGGCGGTTCGAAGGCTTGTCCATATCCCGCCCCTAGCGAAGTTTGGGATTGAGCGCGTCGCGCAGCCAATCGCCGAGCAGATTGACCGCGAGCACCATTACGACGAGGGCGAGGCCCGGGAACACCGTTATCCACCATTCGCCCGAGAACAGGAAATTGTTGCCGATGCGAATGAGCGTGCCGAGCGACGGCTCGGTCGGCGGCACGCCGACGCCGAGGAACGACAGAGTGGCTTCCGTGATGATCGCAAGCGCCAAATGGATCGTCGCGATGACGAGCACGGGCCCCAACACGTTGGGCAGCACGTGCTGCAGCATGATCGCGATCGGATGGCGGCCGATCACGCGCGCGGCCTGCACGTATTCCTTGCTTTTTTCGACCATGCACGAGCCGCGCACAGTGCGCGCATACTGGACCCAGCCCGAAAAACCAATCGCGAGGATCAGGACGTAGATCGCGATCTCATGGTGCATCTCGCGCGGGATCACCACGCGCGCCACGCCGTCGATCAGCAGCGCGATCAGAATCGCCGGGAACGAGAGCTGCACGTCGGCCACGCGCATGATCACGGCATCGACCGTGCCGCCGACATAGCCGGCCAGCAGCCCGAGTGCAATACCGAGCACCATCGCGAAAACGACCGAGAAAACGCCGACCAGCAGCGAAATGCGGCTGCCGAACAGGATCGTGGAGAGAACGTCGCGGCCTTGCGTGTCGGTGCCGAGCGGGTATTGCGGCAATCCGTCGGGCAGCCACGCGGGCGGCAGCGAGGAATCCATCAGATTGAGCTGGCGCAGATCGAACGGGTTCTGGGGCGCAATAAGGGGTGCGAAGATCGCGCCCGCGAAGAACAGCACGGTCACGATCGCGGCGGCGATGATGATCGGCGAACGGCGGAAGCTGTAGAAAACGTCGCTATCGACGAACCGGCGTACGGCGTCCATGGCGGAACCCCCGGTCAATGGCCGCCTGCGGCACCGCGTTCGACCCGCAGGCGCGGATCGACGGCGTAGTACAGCAAGTCGACGACGAGATTGATGAGCACGAAGAAGAAGGCGATCAGGATCAGATAGGCCGCCATGACGGGCACGTCGGCGGCCGACACCGACTGGATGAACAGGAAGCCCATGCCGGGCCACTGGAAAACGGTTTCGGTCACGATCGCGAAGGCGATGATGCCGCCGAGCTGCAGACCCGTGATCGTGATGACGGGGACGAGCGTGTTCTTGAGCGCGTGGCCGAAGTTGATGGCGCGGTTCGCGAGGCCCCGCGCGCGCGCGAATTTGATGTAGTCGGTGCGCAGTACTTCGAGCATTTCCGAACGCACGAGGCGCATGATCAGCGTGAGCTGGAACAAGGCGAGCGTGATCGAGGGCAGGATCAGCGCGCGCAGCCCCGTGGGCGTGAGGAAGCCCGTGGTCCACCAGCCGAGCGCCACCGTCGTGCCGCGCCCGAAGGACGGCAGCCAGCCCAGCAGAACCGAGAAGACGAGGATCAGCAGAATGCCGATCAGGAAGGTCGGCAGCGACACGCCGACGAGGCTTACCGTGAGCATCAGGCGCGACAGAAACGAATCGCGGTTGAGGCCAGTATAGACCCCCATCGGCACGCCGACGAGCAGGGCGAGCAAGGCCGCGCACAGCGAAAGCTCCAGCGTGGCCGGCAGCCGCTCCATCAAAAGATCCGAGACGGGCCGCGCGAGCCGATAGGAGATGCCGAACTCGCCTTGGGCGGCTTTGACGAGGAAATTGAAATACTGCACGAAAAACGGCTGGTCGAGCCCGAGATCGCGCACGAGGCGCATGCGCGCCTCTTCGGTGAAATCCTGGCCGAGCATGATCGCGACCGGGTCGCCCACATAGGCGAACATCGCGAAGGAGATCAGCGCGACCGCGAGCATGACCGGCAGGGCCTGCAGCACGCGGGAGATGATGAAGGCGAACACGCGTTGGGTTTCCCGGTCGCGGCGCCGCCCGGC
>JAIXXA010000110.1 GCA_027490975.1 Rhodospirillaceae bacterium | reverse complement strand
TTGCCCGCGGCATCGACCAGGTTGCCGGTGCCATGGAACTGCCGCGCAAGCCCGCCGTGGCCGAGCTTTGGACCGACAAATACCTGCCCGCCCCTGCCGCCCGCCAGATCTAGGGCGGCAGGATCGCCGCGCAAAACCAGCGGCAACGCGTCGAGATCTAGACGCGCTTGCCGCTGGCCGCGTCGAACACGTGCAGAAGGCCGGCTTTGGGGGCAAGCGATATCGCCGCCCCGGGCGTGAAGGCGTGGCGCTCGGTGAACACGGCCGTAGCTTCCGTGCCGCCGATATCGACGAGCACCAAGGTTTCCGCACCGGTCGGCTCGACAACCTTCACGGTTGCGGGCAGGCCGTTGCCGTTTGCGACGAGATCGAGATGCTCGGGCCGAATGCCGACGCGCACGGCAGCCCCTGCCGCTGCGTTCGTGGCGGCGGGGAGCGCAATGCCGCCCGGCAGTTCGACGGCCGCCTCGGCCCCGGCGCGGCGCACTTTGCCGTCGACGAAATTCATCGCGGGCGAGCCGATGAACCCGGCCACGAAAATGTTGGCCGGATTGTCGTAGAGTTCGAGCGGCGTGCCGATCTGCTCGACGATGCCGTCGTGCATCACGACGATGCGGTCGGCCATCGTCATCGCTTCGATCTGGTCGTGCGTGACGTAGACGGTCGTGGTCTTGAGGCGCTGGTGCAGCGCCTTGATCTCGGCGCGCATTGCCACGCGCAGTTTGGCGTCGAGGTTCGACAAGGGCTCGTCGAACAAAAAAACCTGCGGGTCGCGCACGATGGCGCGGCCCATCGCCACGCGCTGGCGCTGGCCGCCCGAAAGCTGCTTGGGGAAGCGCTGCAGATAGGGCTTGAGATTGAGGATGTCGGCCGCGCGCTGCACGCGCTTGTCGATCTCGGCCTTGTCGGCTTTCTTGAGCAGCAGCGAGAACGCCATGTTGTCGTAGACGGTCATGTGCGGATAGAGCGCGTAGTTCTGGAACACCATCGCCACATCGCGCTCTTTGGGCGGCAGGTCGTTGACCACGCGCGACCCGATCGCGATTTCCCCGCCCGAGATTTCCTCGAGGCCTGCGATCATGCGCAGCAAGGTCGACTTGCCGCAGCCCGAAGGCCCCACAAGCACCACGAACTCGCCGTCCGCGATTTCAACATCGACGCCGTGGATCACGGCTGTGTTTTGGTAGGCTTTGCGCACATTGCGCACCGATACGCCGGCCATGTTTCGCTCCCTATTGTGCCCGCCTGTCCCTGACGATCAGGCCGGGGGCGTTGGGGTTCGGCTGCGGTGTGCCCGCAGTCCGCCCGACGCCAGGAGCGAACCTTAGTCGGTATCGCGGCGGGGTTGCAATGCATTAACAGCCCACCCCAAAAGCACAAAGGGCGCGGGGCAGATCTGCCCCACGCCCTTCGATATCGCGAAAGACTCTCGCGCAGGAAGCGTTAGACGGCTTCCTTGAGGTCCTTGGCGGCGCGGAAGGCAATCTTCTTCGACGCCTTGATCTTGATCGCTTCGCCCGTGGCCGGGTTGCGGCCCATGCGCGCGGGGCGCTTGCGCACCTGGAAGATGCCGAGGCCCGGAATGCGGATCTTGGCGCCCTTCTTCAGGCTCTTGGTCAGCGCCGCGACGAACGCGTCGAGGACTTCCACAGCCTGCTTCTTGGGCATTTCGTGCTTCTCGGCGAGCTCATAAGCAATCGCCTTCAGCGTCACAACTTCTTGTTTCTCGGCCATCTGCGGATAGGCCTCCTCTTAAGGGTTCTTGGTTGTCGAGGATCTTCGGCGTTGCTCGGGGCCTTGAAAGCCGCGCGCGAGGCTTGAATCCCAGCTCCATGACGTCGCGCGTGCGGTCGGGGGACAAGGCCCCTTTTTGCGTTCGCGCCGTCGCCCGACCGACTGCCCCCCGTGCCGCAAAACCGCGACTCGAATGCGAATCGAACAAGCAAACGTAAGCCCGGTATGCCGTTTCGCCCGATTCTTGGCAAGCAGGAAAATTGCGGAAATGCTTATGGAATCGACATTGCAGCGCTGCCGCCTTGCAACAAAGGTAGGTTTATCAGCAACTTCTTGGTGCCCGCACGCGTCAGCTTACGGGGCGTGCGCAGCGCGTCCAGGTTTGCGTCGATGCCGTTCCTTGCGGGCGAAACAGCATTGCGTGCTCGCCCATCAGGCGCATTTCGACTTCGAGTCCCGCTTCGACTTCGCCTGCCGGCGCCTTGTAGGTGAAACCGTGGCGCGTGTAGTTGCCTTCGATGCGCGCACCGGCGGGTGTGGTCAAACGCGGGCCGTCGATCGTGAGGCGGCGCTGGCCGACCGGCGCGCACCATTCCCCGTCGATCGAATCGGCAAAGGCCGGTGCAGCCCCGACGAGCGCCAATACCGCACCGCAAAAAATCGCCATTTTCCGCATGAAGCCGCTCCCGCATTTCGACGATTGGGGGGACTTCATTGTCGGACGCGGGAAACCGCTTGTCTAGAATGTGCGCGTCGAAACTTCGCAGTTTTTGAACGCGGCCCCCGTGAGCCGGGCGAGGAACGTGCCATGGCCCACGACCGCAATTTCGTTTTCAGGGCGCGCCGCAAGCCACTGGCGGAACGCGGCCACGCGGCCCTGGAAGAGCGGTTCGGGCTCCTGCACGATCGCGCTCGGCCGTGCGGGATCGTGGTGCCACCACGGATCGTCGAGATGGTCGAAATCGAGGTCCGGGAAATCGGCCTTCAAGGCGGCCGTCGGCCGGCCGATATCGCCCGAATGGTCGCATTTTTCGCGGTGCAGCGCTTCCACGTGCCAGCGCGCCGCATGGCCCGCAAAGGCGTGCCGAGCCGTCTGGATCGCGCGCGTAAGCGGTGAGACGACGACGAGCTCCACGCGCGCCCAGCGCACCGGATCGGCAAGCGCTTGGGCCTGCGCGCGGCCGAGTTCGGTCAGGTGCGGATCGAAAATCATCGGATCGACGCGCGCGATCGAATCGAAGGCGGCGTTGAATTCGGACTGGCCGTGGCGGATCAAATGGACTGTCTTGGGCATGGGCGGTTCGATAAGGCAAAGTGCCGCCCGGCGCAACGGCCGTTTCGCCCCGGCCTTTTCGCCCCGACCATTTCCCAAGACCGAACGCTGCGTTCGCAGAACCCCCCTTCCTTTCGCGACGCAAAAACCCCACATCTTTCATCGAACAATCCAGCAGCGGGCAGACCGATGACAGCCTCCGAAAGAGCAGCTTCCGAAAGAAACGTCGAAAAAATCGTGCGTGGACAGGCCACCAGCGACGGCGCCGGCGTCAAACTCACGCGCGTGATCGGCACGAACCGCCTGCCCGATCTCGACCCCTTTTTGATGCTCGACGAGTTCGGCTCGGACGATCCGCAAGCCTATCTCGCGGGCTTTCCCGACCATCCGCATCGCGGCTTCGAAACCGTGACCTACATGCTCGCGGGCCGCATGCGCCACGGCGACAACAAGGGCAACGTGGGCCTGCTCGAGCCCGGCTCGGTGCAATGGATGACCGCCGGACGCGGCATCGTGCATTCGGAGATGCCCGAGCAGGAAGAGGGCCTCATGCGCGGCTTCCAGCTGTGGGTCAATTTGCCCGCGCGCGACAAAATGTGCGAACCCCGCTACCAGGACATCCCGCCCGCGTCGATCCCGGTCTTCGAGCCCGGCGACGGCAACCGCATCAAGATCATCGCGGGCCGCTATGCCGGTATCGCGGGCCCCGTTTCGGCGGTTGCGACCGAGCCCCTCTATCTCGATGTGCATCTGGTGCCGCAGACCGAACTCGCCGCGCCCATCGCGTCCGACCATGCCGGCTTCGTCTATGTCTACGAAGGCGTTGCAATGGCCGGCGACAAATCGCTGGCCAAGGGCGAGCTCGGCGTGTTGGGGGCGGGCGACAGGCTCACGCTGCGCACGGGCGACGCGCCCGCACGGCTGCTGGTCGTCGCCGGCAAGAAAATCGGCGAGCCCGTCGCCAAATACGGCCCGTTTGTGATGAACACGCAGGCCGAGCTGCACCAGGCCGTCGCCGATTTTCGCGCCGGTCGCTTCTAGCGCTATTCGATCACGGGGGACGACGGTCGCGCGCTCAATCGAGCAAAACGACCGCCTCCACTTCGAAGCGCATCGCATCCACCGCAAGTTTCGGCACCGGCACCAGCGTCTGTGCCGGCAACTTCGCGCCGAACATCCGCACGACGTTTTCGGTCAGTATGCCGAGCTTCGACATGTCGTGGTCGACGACGAACACCGTCAGCTTTACGACCTTTTCCGGGCGTGCGCCCAGCGCTTCGAGGACGACGCCAAGATTCGCGTAGGCCTGTTCCACTTGGCCGCCGAAATCGGGCGAGAGATTCCCATTCCGGTCCTGTCCGCCTTGCCCCGAGACAAAAGCCAGCCGTCCTACCGCGGGTACGATGACCGCCGTGCTGTAGCCGTTCGGCGTCGGGTCGTGCAGGTGGGAAGGGTTGACGATCGTCGGCGCAATGCGGCTAGCGGCTGCTCGTTCTTTGGAATCCATGGTCGTTCTCCTTGCTGAATTGACCAGGACCCAACTAAGGCGAAACGGTGCCATAAACTGGCACCAAATAGGCTAGAGTTCGGACATGAATGTCCGCCTCCGACACGACGCCATCGTGCGCCGCCTGCGACGCAGCGGAACGGCGACGATCGGCGATTTGGCGGCAGAGGTCGGGGCGTCGCGGCGCACGCTCTTGCGCGACGTCGCGGCATTGCGCGACCAGGGCTTTGCCATCCGTTCCGAATCCGGGCGGGGCGGCGGCCTGCAGCTCGACCCGCAATCGGTGCAAACAACGGCACGGCTGTCGGTGACCGAGGTGTTCGCGCTGCTCATCAGCGTTGCCGCCATGCGTGCGGCACGCGCATTGCCCTTCTCGGATCTTGCCGATGCCGGGCTCGCCAAGATCGAAAAGGCGTTGCCCCCCGACAAAACGCGGGATCTGCGCCGCTTCCTCGACTGCCTGCATGTCGGGCGATTGTCGCCCAAGCAGGACATCTCGAACCTCGGCTCGATC
>JAIXXA010000074.1 GCA_027490975.1 Rhodospirillaceae bacterium | reverse complement strand
TGGCAGCCGGTGCAGGTTGCCACCAGCACGCGGCCCGAAGCCGGCGGAAATGTTTGCGCAGCAGGTGCCGGTGCAGGCGCCGGCGTTTGGGCCGCGGCCGGCAGGCTTGCGGCGGCGAACGCCAGGCCGAACAGCGCAAAATGAAACGGTTTCATGCGGGCGATTTCTCCAGATCGGAAGTGTTCTTGCAAGGCAAGTTAAGGCGCTCTTGCGCATGGGGCAAGCGTGCGGATTTTCTTGGCGCAACCGACCTGCCCCGCGCAACGCAAAGGAACTAAACGCCCGCATTAGCCCAGTTGCGCAAGCGCTGGGGTACATTCGATCAGCGCAAAGCCAAACCCCGCATACGCACCTATTGCGATGAGGCCGCCCGTCGCCATAAGTGCAACGCCGCAGAAAACAGGTGCGGGTCCGCGAGCCAGAAGCGGGCGCAATGTCGACGCCACGGCCACCGTGCCAAGGCAAGCGCCGAGCGCGTAGAGCCAAAGCGCATCGGTCGCTTGCAGGATCGGCCCGCGAAACGGCGTGGCGCCAAAGGCAAGGCATGCCCCCAGCACAGCCGCCATCGCTGGCCCCGGCGGGTGCGGCGCCCCGAACGCACCGGTTGCCGCGAGGCCGTAGCTTGCGAGCCCGAGCCCGGCTGCCAAAACGATCCAGCCCCAGGCGCTGGCGGCGCCGATGCCGAAGAGTTCGAGGGTCCCAAGGCTCGCGGCAAAGCCGATGCAGAAGCAAGCGGCCCACATTGCTGTTGCGCGCAGCGACAGGGGACTTGCAAGCCGCAGCAGGGCCGCAAAAGGCGGCAGCAGCGCCAGCCGCGAGGGGCCAGCGAGGCTGGCGATCCCGCCCCAGAATGCGTCGAAATCATCCATCGTCGAATGCAGCTCCCCCGGTCCGCGGCCGCAGATTGACCTTGCAGCGCGAAGGCTGGCAGTGTCGCACAAGTGCCGTCACGATCCGGGGGGATTTTCGATGTTCAAACGTTCCGCTGCACTTGCTGCCGCCTTGTTTGTCGCCGCTGCTGCGTCCGCGCAGGCGCAAACGCCCGTGAAATTCGCGCTCGATTGGGCGCTGCAGGGCAACCATGCCGTTTTCACGATGGCTATCGACAAGGGCCATTATGCGCGCGAGGGTCTCGCGGTCACGATGGATCGCGGCTTCGGCTCGGGCGACACGGTCACCAAGGTCGCGTCGGGGGCCTACGATATCGGCTATGCCGATCTCAACACCGTGATCCCGTTCAACGCCAACTCCGCCAATGCGGACAAGATCACGGGCGTGCTGCTTGTCATGGACCAGTCGCTGGCCGCCGTGATCCTGCGCAAAGGGGCGGTCGCTACGCCCAAGGGGCTTGAAGGCCTCAAGCTTGCGGCGCCCGAGGCCGATGCGGGCCGCATGCTGTTTCCGGCCTTCGCACGTGCGCAAGGCATCGACCTTGCGCGCATCAACTGGCAGACCGTCACCCCGCAGCTGCGCGAAACGCTGCTCGTCCAGCGCCAGGTCGACGGCGTGACGGGCTTCATCTCGACGAGCGTGTTCAACATCAAAATGGCGGGCGTGCAGCCCTCCGAGCTCATGGTCTATCGCTACAACGACTATGGCGTCGATCTGCTGGGCTCGGCGCTGATCGTGAGCCAGTCGTTTGCCGCGCGCAATCCCGACACAGTGCGCCGCTTCGTGCGCGCCTCGATCGCGGGCGTGCGCGACGCGCTTGCCGATCCCAAGGGCGGCATGGCGCAGCTCAAGCAGCGCGATCCGTTGTTCAACGAAGCGATCGAGCTCGAGCGTTTCGAGATGGTGCGCGATCTCACGATGCTGACCGACAACGTCAAGCGCAACGGCCTGTCGGCGGTTCCGGCCGCACGCTTGGCTGCGTCGGTTGCGACCGTGGCCGAGGCCTACAATGTGGCTGGCCGCGTGAAGCCCGAAGAGGTCTATACCGAAGCCTTCCTGCCGCCGGCACCGGCGCGCCGCATTTCCCCCTAAGCGCTGGGCGGGGCTGCAAGATAGCGCCGGATCGAGGCCTTGTAGCCTGCGGGCATGGCAAGGGCCTCGATTTCGGCGGGCGCAAACAAACCGTAAGCGATATGCTCGTCGCTGGTGCGCGGGCGCACGCTCACGAGCGGCCGACAGGCATAGGTCACGATAAGCACGTGGCGTTCGGGCAGGACGCGATAGCGCCAGCTGTCGAGGATATGCGAAATCGCCGCTGTGAGTCCGAGTTCCTCGGCGATTTCGCGCAGGCACGCGGCTGCGGGCTCTTCGTCATTTTCGAGGCGACCGCCCGGCAGTTCCCATTCGTCGCGCGCATTGCGCAGCAGGCAGAACCGCCCGTCGATCGCGATTACGCCTTTGATCGAGACGGCGAGGGCGGCGGCGGTCATGCGCGCGCCGTCAGCGCTTTGAAGGCCGCAACGACGCCGCCATGCTCGAGATATTTGAGCCCGAGCACCGCGCCGCCGACAAGGGCCGCAAACGCCAGGATCGAGCCCACGGCCAAAGTCGAAAGCCCTGTAATGCCTTGGCCGACCGTGCAGCCGAGTGCCAGCACGCCGCCCGTGCCCATCATCGCAGCTCCGGCGAGATGGCGCAGCAGATCGGCGGTCCCGGCAAAACCTTCGAGCCGGAATTCGCCGTTCAAGCGTGCGGCGACAAACGCCCCCGCCACGACGCCGAATACGCTCGCCACGCCAAAGCCGATCTTGGCGCCGGTCCACGTCATCAAATAGACGAGGGCGTCGCCGATGGGGGCCACGAAGGTGAAAGAGGCAAGCGGGACGGGCTCGAAATCGTCGTTGCCAACAATGCCGGTCGCAGCCCATCCCGCCACGACCAACAGGCCGATCGCGACACCCGACACGAGATTGCGCGCATCCGTGCGGAAGCTGCGGTCTTTGAGGCAGAACCAGCACAGCGCCAGCGCAACGCAGACGGCAATTGCGAACTCGACGTTGCCCGCAGCAAAGCCCGTCCAGGCGGCAAGCAGATCGGGTAGCAATTGCGTCTGCTGACCATAGGCACGCAGATCGACATTCGTCGGCTCGATCGCGGCCACGCGCCCGGCCGCGAGGAGACCGCGCAACGTCATATAGGCGAAGATGCCGAGGACAAGCACCACGACAAGGCTTTTGAGATTGCCTGCCCCGAGGCGAGCGAGGCTGCGGCTGCCGCAGCCGCTGGCAAGCGTCATGCCGATGCCGAACAGCAGCCCGCCCGCGATCGCGCCGAGCCAGCCGAGATTGGGGGTGGCGTAGATGGCTTTGCCCAGATCGACGAGGCCTGCAGCATCGAGCGCGGTCGCACCTGCGATCGCGACGGCGATCGCGAGCAGCCAGGCGCGAAAACGGCCCCAATCCTCGAGATAGACGATGTCGGAAACCGATCCCATCGCGCAGAAATTGGTGCGCTGCACGACGGCGCCGAACGCGGCCCCAAGGCCGAATCCGAGAAGGGCGACAAGCTGATGGACAGGCAGTTCGGACATTGCGCGCTGTTCTTTAAGGGGGGAAGCTGGGATGCGAATGTAGGGCTTGCGGGCCTGCATATTCAACCCGTAGGCTTGCGTCCGAACAAACAGGAATTCGGCAAATGTCAGTAACGATACTCGATCTCAAAGGCCTCAACTGCCCGCTGCCGGTGCTGCGCGCCAAAAAGGCGATGGCGGGCCTGCCTGCCGGGGCCGCTTTGCAGGTGTTGGCGACGGATCCAGGGGCGGTGCGCGATTTCGAAGCTCTATGTCGCAACACCGGGGCCACGCTCGAAAAACTTGTGGAGCAGGACGGCGTGTTCGTGTTTGACATTCGCAAGAGCGCCTAGACCGCTTTGACCAGCCTTGCCGCCCGGCGCGAAGGCCTGTGGCTGCTGGCTGCCTTGGCGCTGCTGTGGGGGGTCAATTGGCCGGCCATGAAACTTGCCGTGGCCGAGGTTGGGCCATGGACGTTCCGCACGATCTGTCTCTATGTGGGGGCGGCCGGACTGTTCGCCGTGGGTTATCTGCGCGGCCTTGATCTGCGCTTGCCGCGCGGCCGGTTTTTGGCCCTGGCAGCGGCGTCGTTCCTCAACATCACGATCTGGCACGTGACTTCGGCCTATGGGCTTGTCGTGATGTCGGCCGGGCGCGCCGTATTGGTCGCGTTCACCATGCCGCTGTGGGCGTCGCTGCTGGGGGCATTGCTGCTCGGCGAGCGATTGAGTTTGCGCAAGATCGGTGCGCTTCTGTGCGGGGTCGCAGGTCTCGGGCTGCTGGCGCTCCCCGCGGGCGACGCATTGGCGCAATCGCCCTTGGGGCTTGCTTTGATGCTGGCGGCCGCGATCGGCTGGGCCGCGGGCACGGTTGCGGTCAAGGCGATGCGCTTCGAGATGTCGGCTGTCACGCTGACGGCGTGGCAATTGGCGATCGGCGGCGTGCCGGTTGTGGTCGGCATGGTGGTTTTCGAAGGCGGCGGGTCGGGCTTTGCGCATGGCTTGCCGTCGATGCCGTCGCTCGTGGGTCTCGTCTATGCGGCGACCGTGCCGATGATTTTCTGCCATTGGGCTTGGTATCGCGTGCTCGAAATCCTGCCCGCGTCGCTGGCATCGATCGGCACGCTCGCGGTGCCGGTCGTGGGCGTGCTGAGTTCGGCCCTGTTGCTGGGCGAGGCACTGGGCTGGACCGAGATCGCGGCCATGGCTTGCATCGTGGCGGCGTTGGCGCTGGCCCTGCTGCAGTTCTGAAATCTAGTCGGCTGCGGCTTTGGCGGCTGCCTCGGCTTTGGCAGCCGCCTCGGCTTTGGCAGCGGCGCGTGCGGCGGCTTTGCGGGCGCTGTGGCGATGAACAAGATAGACGATCGTCGAAGAGCCAACGAACACGCCGAGCATCACGTAGAGGAAGTAGTGCACGACGTCGCCGAGCATCGCTTCCAGCGCCCGGCCGAACAGATAGCCGATGCCGACGAACGACGCAGCCCACACGAAAGCCGCCACGAAGTTAAGGGCGGCAAAACGCAGCGGATCGATGCGTGCCACCCCCATCGCAAAGGACGCGAAATTGCGTACGCCGTAGATGAAGCGGAACGACAGGATGAACCACGTGTCGTAGCGCTTCAACATTTCGAGCGCGCCATCGACGCCCGCCCGCCATTTCGGGCGCCGCTCGAGCATCTGGCTGCCGTAGCGCCGGCCGATCCAGAACCACATTTGGTCGCCGGAAAAACTGCCGAGCCACGCGACGAGCAGCAGCACCCATACATTGAGGGCGCCCTGCTGGGCTGTGGCGCCGGCAAACAGCACGAAGGTCTCGCCCTCGAAGAAGGTCCATAGGAAAATGATCGCGTAGATCAGCGTCCCGTACTGGGCGATCAAGGCATGGATATCGGCCGCGGGTTCCAAATGTAAGTCCTTAGGTCGAGCCAGCTTTTACGTCGAGTTTTACGGTGGCGGATTATGCTATAAGAAGAGAAGGACGTTATCACGTTCCGGCTCCGGGAAAAGGGGGCGGAATGCGAGATTCGAGGAGGTGGACGATGGCGCGCAGCGGTATCTTGGCACTCGCAACAGCGTCGATGATCGCAGGTGCGACCGCGTTCGGCGGCAACCCGGCTGCAGCAGCCGACGATCCGCGCGCCAACAATTCGGCGCCCAAGGTCAATAAAGAGGCCGACGAGCTCAACACGCGCAATCCGCGCGTATTCCATGCCGGTCCCGGCAAACCCTTGTCGGGCAATACGTGGGTTGCGCCGTCGTCGGTGCCGAAGAAGCCGGCCGCCGACGCCAAGCATTGATCCGAAAGCGTGGGGCTTAGGGTGCCGCGATGCGTGCGGGGCCCGGGGCGTCGGTGCATTCGGTGACGCCGCCCAGCGTGCGAATGCAGCGAACCTGCGCGTTGGGGTCGGGCAATTTGCCCGGCGGCGGCGTGTCGTTGTAGCGCGCCATCTGGTCGCAGATAAGCTTGCGGTCGCCGGTCAGGAAAATCTCGTCGCAGCGTCCCGGCAGGAAGTTCGGGCCCACCAGGATCGCGGCCCCGACCACGCCGGGCGTCACGATGCTGTTCACATAAGGGGCCGCAAACTTGCTGACCTTCTCGGGCACAGCCGAAAGCGGCGGGCTGCCCTGGAAGCTCGGCGTTTTGGTGCACGCCGCCAAAGCCATGCCCACGAGGCCGGCCACCAGAAACGCGCGGGTACGATGATTTATCTTCAACATATTTAAAATTTATCCTAAATGTATTAACAAACAATGAAGGTCGGCATAAAATCAGCCGCCGCGTCGGTAACGGTCCAAATCGCTGAAAAACCTGTCGAAAGCGGCCTTGGGCGTGAGGCTGGTCGCGGCTTCGAAGCGCACGACCTCCTGCAGCGTGAGCCGTTTGACCGGTGCAAACAGACTGTCGAACAGATTGAGGAACTCGTCTTTGCCGAATTGGGCGACGTCGAGCCCGTCGCCGAGCTGCACGTATTTGTTGGGTGCGAGGCTCACCGATGTCTGTTTGTGCTGCATGATGCGCAAGAACCAGTCGCGGCGCGTGTCGAAGCGCTTGAAGGACTGGGCGATGCGCACGAGCACCTGCCAGAAAATCGCCTGCGTGCGCGGATCGTTGTAGAAACTTTCCCATGCGAAGGCGTCGCCCGCCTTGTCGCGCATCTCGTCGAGCACGGCAGCGCAGGTTGCGTTCCAGTCGTTTTCGGCCTCGCCGACCAGCGCTTGCACGAAGAAAAAGAAATTGTGGAGAAGCGCGCGGTCGAGGCGTTGCGACTGGAAAAAGTCGCCGAGCGGGTGCGCCACAAGCCGGCCGAACGCGTTGATGCGCCGATGCTGGTTCTGCGATTCGACGATCGAGGCCACGACTTGGCCGAAAACGGCGCGGTAGAAGTTTTCGATTTCGCCCGAGCTTTTCATCGCCTCGCCGATGCGCGCGATGTCGGCGGAATCGATTCTGCCGCCGTTTCTGGCAGCCGTTTCCTGCGCCGTCTTCGCGAATGCGTCGAGCATCGTGACGACGGCGTGGCGGATCAGCAGGGGACCTTTTGCGAACATGGCAGCGCGAAGTTTAGACCGTCCGCGCAGGTCTTGGGAAATGTTCGTAACGCCCGCTTCTGCGCGGCCGGTTTCTTGGCTAACATCCGACGCAAACGCCCGTTGCGGGCCTTCGGGGGATCAGGCATGTCGGACGACGGCGAAATGGAACTTGCAGGCGGGATTGCGGTGCTGGCGGCAGAGCCGGGGCATGCGGCTGCCGCGCGTCTGGTCTGGGCCGACAGCCTGTTTGCGCAGGAATTTGCCGCGGCCGAGCCGGGGGCAGCCGCCTTCGGCGACGATGCGCCCGCCGACCTTCTTGCGGCGATCGACGGCATCGGCGAGGGGACCATTGTGCGTGTTGCGCTGGCGCACGCAACGCTGTTTGCCGGTCGCTACGCGGGCAGTCTGCGCGTCGTTGGGCTGGGGGGCGGCCGCGTGCTGCTGGCTCTAGCGGTCGCCGCCGAGAACGAAGCCCAGGCGGCCGACACGCGCCTTGCCGAAACGCTCGACGCAGTGCCGATCGCGGCGGCACTGGTGGCTGCGGACGACGGCACGATCCTATGGCTCAACGCGCCGTTCCGCGAATTGCTCGACGGCAGCGAGTTCGACCTGATGGGCACGTCGCTCGCCAGCCATTTTGCCTTGCCGGGTGCTTTCAAGACGCTGATTGCGGCGACCGGCAAGATCGCGGCGTCCGCGCCGATGCCCACGCCGCTCAAGACGCTTTCGGGCGTTATGACGCCTGTGGCGGCCACGGCCAAGCGCATGCGCTTCCGCAGCCAGGAAGCCGCATTGGTCTGCCTGTCGCACGGATTCTGACGCGCGGGGTGGAGCGGGCGGATTGTGCGGACCGATTCCGAAGAAGCGGATCTAGATCCCGGTCTTGCGCGCGGCCGCTTCGAGCTCGTCGATGAGCTGCATGCCCGGCACGACTTCCGAGCGCACGAATTCGAGCCGCTTGTTGGGCCCGCCGCTCGCCGACGGGAAGCGGTCGCGCCATAGCTGCATCTTGACCGACAGGCCGCACAAGACGCCGCCGATCGACCGGTGGTTCGAGAACACCATGTCCTTCATTCGGCTGAAGCTGTCGGCGTTGATGTCGCGCCAGAAATCGGCGCTCTTGCGGTTGAAGGCTTCGAAGCGGCCGGTCAGCGAGATGATCACGCCCGACATCGACTCGCGCGTCTTGTCGATCATCTGCTTCGACATGCGGTCGCCCTTGATCATCTGGTTGTCGTCGAGCGGCTTCACCCAATCGAGGAAGCTCTGCACCTGCGGCACGACCTTGTCGAGGCACGAACGGAAATACGCGAGCGACAGGAACGTGTCGCCGTAGTCCTCGAGGAAGCGCGGGATTTCGGTCAGCGGCACGTTGAGCTTCTGCGACATCATGCGCAGGTTCTTCAGCGCGTCGTCGCGGTTGGGCGTCGAAATCAGCTTCATGATGTCCGACACGTCGTTCACTTCGAAATCGGCATTGCCGTAGATCTGCTGGATCAGCGGATGCGTGAACACCTTCATGTGTTCGGTGAGTTCGCGCCGTTTGGAGTCCGACAGCTGAAGGGCCGTCTTCTCATCGATGGGCAGGTTGAGGGTGCGCAATGCAACGCGCAGCGTGTACACGTCGAAGGACGGGATGCTGCTGAGGCTCTGCAGCAGCGGCATGTCGGCGCGCAGCTGCGCGCCGTAGCTTTGGAACACGCTGTTGAGCGCGTCGAGCGGAACCTGCGCCGATTTGTGGCCTTGGTCCTTGTAGAGTTCGACGACCGAATCGAGCCGTACGTTCTTGATGAGGCGCAAGCGCCGCAGGCCCGGTGTTTCGAGCGGGATGATGCTGAGCGGCAGAATATGGAGCGCGTCCTGCCCCTCGGCATCGTACTCGCCGGCATTCATGTCGCCGGCGACGGCCGGCGCTTCGGTTGCTTTGGCTTGTTCCATGGTCAAGGCTTTTACGCCGGAAGAGGGGCGATGGCTAGCCCCGATATGCTTGATTCCGCGTCAGTCAAAGAGCTTGTCGATATCCGCTTGGGAGGCGGTCGCACCGGCCGCCGCCGGTGCCGGTGCCGGTGCTGCCGCCGCTTTGGGCGCAGGGGCTGCTGCCGGAGCGGGGGCTGGAGCCGGAGCCGGAGCCGGTGCGGGCGCCGGCTTGCTGGCCGCTGGCTGCGGCGGCGGCTCGGCGCGCGGGGTGGGGGCATCGAAGCTCGCACCGGCGAGAAGGGCATCGATCTCGTCTTGCGTGCGGCCCTGGCCCGGCAGCGCGGGTCCGTTCAGCAAATGCGCGTTCTGGCGCGTGTCGGCATTGGCGTCGGGCATCGGGGCCGCGCCCGGCAGATTGTCGAGGCCCCAGATCTCGACCATCGCGTTCACGCGCTGGTCGATATAGCGCAGCGTGTTCACGACCTTCGAGATGCGCTGGCCGGTAATGTCCTGGAACGAGCAGGCGGTGAAGATTTCCGTTGCCTGGTCGGTCAGCACCTGGCCCGCTTCGGCGTGTTCTGGCGGCAATTGGCCTGCGACTTCCATGATTCGCTCGGCGGCGTTGAGAATGTCGGAGGTCGCGCGCTCGGTCGAGGCGACGATCTGGTCGAGCTCGCTCGTGGCGCTGTTGATGCGGTTGTCGGCGATCGCGGTCTTGGGATCCTTGTTGTGGATCGAGGCGATTTCGTTTTTTGCCGCCTGGATGTGGGCGGCCATGCTCTGCAACTCGGCGCGCAGCACTTCAAGGCTCTGCGTTTCCTTGACGGTCGCCATCTGCCGGATTGTCCACTCGCGGAACGAGGCGGCGATGCGCCGCGCCTCATCGACCGCCACCACGCGGGACCGCGCGTCGCGCGCGCGCAGGAAGGCGCGGCCGCGCGTGCTGTTCAGCAGCGCGTCTTCGATCGCGAAATACTCTTCTTCGGACAGTTCGATTTTCGACATTTCAGGTCCGTACGCGTTGAAGGAACAGGAACCGCCCGAAACTAGCCCTGAAATCGCTAACTCGGAGTTAAATTTTTCCAGCCACCGCCGCGCGGTAGATTTCCGCGTAGTCGGCGGCGTCGAGCGGGCACGGATTGCCGCCCGCCGAGGGGTCGAGCACCGCCATGGCGCCGATCTCGCGCGCGCGCGCGGCATCGAGGCCCAGAGCCGCGAGGGTGGGCGGAATGGCGAGTTTGGCGCGGAATTCGAGAACCCAAGCCAGGACCGCGTCGAAATCAGTCGCGGCAAGGTCGAGCGTGCGGGCAAGGCGCCCCATGCGCCCGGCAATGGCCGCCCGGTTGCGCTGCATTAGATAGGGCAGCAGCACGGCATTGGTGAGGCCGTGATGCGTGTCGAACACCGCGCCGATCGGGTGGGCGAGCGCATGCACGCCGCCGAGCCCTTTCTGGAACGCGACCGCCCCCATGCTGGCGGCGGCCTGCATCTGCGCGCGCGCCTCGAGATCGGCGCCGTTTGCAAAAGCGCGCGGAAGCCAGTCTTTTACCAAGCGCATGCCTTCGAGCGCAATGCCCTCGGCCATCGGGTGGAAGCCGGGCGCGCAGAAGGCTTCGAAGCAATGCACGAACGCGTCGATACCCGTGGCGGCCGTGAGGTTCGCAGGCAAACCCACGGTGAGTTCGGGATCGAGGA
>JAIXXA010000056.1 GCA_027490975.1 Rhodospirillaceae bacterium | reverse complement strand
TTCGGCCAGCACCTTCGTGATCGCAGCCGTCAGCGACGTCTTGCCATGGTCGACATGGCCGATCGTTCCGATGTTGCAGTGCGGCTTGTTCCGCTCGAATTTAGCTTTCGACATGGTGGCTTCCGATCGTCCGTTTCCTGCGGTTGCTGCCTAAATCTCGGGTCGTTTCGTCGTCGTCTTTCGATGCCTAAAGTGCGCGGCGCCTGGAGCGGGTGGAGGGAATCGAACCCTCATAGCCAGCTTGGAAGGCTGGAGCTCTACCATTGAGCTACACCCGCCGATCAGCACTCCAAAGGTTCGTCCTACCGTCCTGTCGCCGCCGCTTCGCTGCCCTTAATCGACTCGACCCAGGGCTTGGGCCAGTGGTGGAGGGGGAAGGATTCGAACCTTCGAACTCCGGAGAGGGCAGATTTACAGTCTGCTGCCATTGACCGCTCGGCCACCCCTCCTACCGACTGGTCCGCTCTTGGCCGAACCCAACGACGCGGGACCGGTCCCTGGAAGGACGGCCGCACGCGGCGAAACGTTCAAGCCTTTCGCGGAATGCCGATGACCCCGGGGTTCTTAGCCTCCGAAGGGTCCGCAGCACGGACCCGGGGTTTAAAGAGAAATGGGGGCCGAAGTCAATCCCTAAACCTCACGACAAAACAAGCCGTCCCCCTCGATCCTCCAGGGAAACCCCAGGACGATCGACGAGAGGCGACTTGAACCCTACCGTAATAAGGCATATTAAGCCCAGGAATGAGCAAAGGCAAGCCTCCGACCGGCAAATACGGCAACCGGACACCGCGTTTCGACAAATCCGGCGGACGCGGGTCCGAACGACCCGGGTCGCAACACCCTGACCGTCCGCGCGGTTCAAACGCCAAACCGGCGACCTTCAAAGGCGGCAAACCGTCTTTCAAAGGTCCGCGCGGCGACACGCGTTTTGCCGACAAGGGCGAGGGCCCTGCCCGCAACCCGCGCTTGGAGCGCGGGGGCGCCCCGGCCAAGCTCGGGTCGGCCAAATTCCGGCCCGAGGGCAAACCCGCCTACAGAGGCGAAAACTTCAAACCCGGCGCCCGCTTCGACAAGGGTCCGCGCGTCGATAAAGCGCCGCGCCTCGACAAAGGCCCCCGCCCGCCACGCGAAGCGCGCGAGCCGCGCGCCTTCATCCCTGGCCCCATCGACCCCAACCAGCCGCAGGCCGGCGGCAACAAGGTTTGGCTTTACGGCATCCATCCCGTCCTCGCGGCCCTTGCGAATCCGAACCGCAAAGTGCTGCGCATTGCGCTCGCCGCCGAAATCGACGCGTCGATCGGGCCGCGCCTGGCGAGCCTTGCCGAGGACCATCCGCGCGGCCTGCCCGATGCCGAGATCCTGAGCCGCGAGCAGATCGACCGCCTGCTGCCGCGGGCGGCCGTGCACCAAGGCCTCGCAGCTTTGGTCGAAGGCCTCGAAGATCCCGATCTCGACGACATCGCGCGCGCGACCGAACACAACGACAATGCGCGCGTCGTCGTCCTCGACCAAGTCACCGACCCGCACAATGTCGGCGCTATTCTGCGCTCGTGCGCCGGGTTCGGCGTTGCCGCCGTGGTGCTGCCGGAGCGCCATTCGCCAATGGCAACCGCCGTCATGGCCAAGGCCGCTTCGGGCGCGCTTGAACGCGTGCCCTTCGTGCGCGTGGTCAATCTCGCGCGCGCACTCGACCGGCTGAAGGCCGCAGGCTTCTGGTGCGTGGGTCTTGCCGGCGAAGCGCAGACCGACATCAACGCCGCCGACCTCACCGGCAAGATCGCGCTGGTGGTCGGGGCCGAAGGCGAAGGCCTGCGCCGGCTTACGCGCGAGCGCTGCGACCTTATGGTGCGCATCCCGATCGAAAAGGGCGTCGAGAGCCTCAACGTGTCGAATGCGGCCGCGATCGCGCTTTACGAATTGCGCCGCCGCACGCTTGACTAAACGTCGGACGCCTTAAGCCTCAGACGCCCGCGTCCGCGGCCGCACGCAAGGAGGCGGTCAAGGCCGCGCGAAAATGCGCAGGCGCCGGCGTGGCGCGGCCGACGACCTTGGCCTGGTCGTCCCACTCGCGCAAGCGCAGCGCCGCGATCGCGTGCTTCTTGGCGATGTAGCGCTTCATTTCGTCGGCATCCATCGGCCCGCCTTGCAGGGCAAGCGAGCGCACCGACGCCGGCGACAAAGTCGCGGCATAGGGCGGGTCGGCCGCGACGCGATAGCGCTTGGCATCGACATGCAGCGCAACCGGCCCGACCACGTCGTCGGTGAAATAGCGCGCGAGATAGGCGGCCCCCACGGCTTCGTGCTTGGCATCGATGCCGCGCGCGGCAACGTCTTCGCCAAGCCCGTGCAGCAGATGGCCGATATCGTGCAGCAGGCAAGCCGCAACCAACGGCGACGGAGCCCCCGCCTGCTCGGCGAGCTGGGCTGCCTGCAGCGCATGTTCGCGCTCGCTCACCCCTTCGCCATAATGCGCATGGCCTTCGGGCTGGTCGAACACGGCGAGAATCCTGTCGACGATCTGGTCCACGTTTCCCCCAAGTCCCTTTCGCTTGCGGTCGATTCGCGCAATGATACCGCAAACAATGTTACAGTTTGGGGAGACCGCCGATGAAACTCAGCGACAGCCAGATCGAAGCGTTCGACCGCGACGGCTACATCTTCATCCCGAACGTTTTCTCAGCGACCGAGATCGCAACGCTGACGGCCGAGTTGCCCGGCGCGTTCGCGCAAGTGCGCGACGAAGTCGTGCGCGAAAAAGGCAGCACGGCGCCGCGCTCGGCCTTCCATCTGCAGACCTGGAACCCCGTCTATGGGGCTCTGTCGCGCCATCCGCGCCTATTGGGTCCGGGCGCCCAGCTGCTGGGCTCGGACCGGCTCTACATGCACCAGTTCAAGGTCAACGCCAAAGCCGCGTTCGACGGGGCCGTGTGGCAATGGCACCAGGACTACGCGACCTGGAAGGCCGACGACGACATGCCGGAACCCAACGCCTTCAACATCGCGCTGTTCCTGGCCGAGGCCAACGAGTTCAATGGGCCGTTGATGTTCATCCCCGGCAGCCACAAGCGCGGTGCCATCGAGTCAAGCTGGGACACGACGACGACGAGCTACCCGCTGTGGACGATCGACAACGACACCGTGACCAAGCTCGTCGAGCGCGGCGGCATCGTGGCCCCCAAGGGCCCGGCCGGCAGCATCCTCATCTTCCATTCGTGCCTTGTGCACGCCTCGGGCTCGAACCTCACGCCGTGGTCGCGCTGGATCGTCTATCTCTCGCTCAATCGCTGCGACAACGCGATCCGCCGCTTCAAACGGCCGGACTGGATCGCCGCGCGCGATTTCGCCCCGCTCGAGCCGCTCGGCGACGATTGCCTTGCACCCTTTGCTGCCGCCGTGCGCGCCGCGGAATAAGGCGATGGAATATCCGCTTGCAAGCCTCGCGACGCTGCTCGCCCTCGGCGTCTATGTCTGGACGTCGCTTGTCGTTGGCAAGGCGCGCGCGATCTACAACGTCCCCGCCCCCGCCATGAGCGGCGACGTCGAATTCGAAAAGCGCCTGCGCGTGCAGATGAACACGCTCGAGCAGCTCGCGATAGCGCTGCCGGCTTTATGGCTGTGCGCGCTTTGGGTGGGCGACTTATGGGCCGGGATCGGCGGGGCCGTCTGGGCGCTTGCCCGCGTGTTCTACGCGACCGGCTATATCGCCGACCCCAAAAAGCGCGGCCCCGGCTTCGGCATCGCGTTTCTTGCCGCCATCGCGATGCTGGCGGCGGTCTTGGTGCAAGTGCTGCGTTCGGTAACATAGCGTTAACCGTTTTCTGCGATCTATGCGGCCATAACGTTTCAATTCTCGAGAAAAGCAGGTCGAAAATGTCGCAGATCGCCGCAGGCTTGGCGGCAAAAACGATCGCACCGCTCGCATCGATCCAGATGCCGGCGGCCCTTGCGGCGAGCATCCTCCAGCACGAGCGCAATCTCGCGGACCTCGCGACCGCCCTGCTTGGCAACGGCTGCGACGAGGCAACGGTCGCGGCGAGCCTTGCGACGATGTTCGATTCCTACCGCAAGCAGCTGACGGCCGTGATCGTGCGATTGAAGGAGGATGCGGATGCTCTCGGAGCTTAAGCTGTCGGACGAAGAGGGGCGTCTGCGCGCACTCGAACGCTACGACGTGCTCGACACGGTCGCTGAAGTGCCGTTCGAAAAAATCGTCGCCCTCGTGCAGCAGGTCCTGGACGTGCCGATGTGCGCGGTTTCGCTGATCGACCGGCATCGCCAATGGTTCAAGGCGAGACGCGGCCTCGACGTGTGCGAAACGGCGCGCGACGTCTCCTTCTGCACGCATGCCATCAAAACGCCGGAACCGCTCGTCGTGCGCGACGCCGCCGCGGATCCGCGTTTTGCGCAGAATCCGCTGGTCGTCGGCCCGCCTTTCATCCGCGCCTATGCCGGGATCCCGCTGCGCACGCCCGAGGGCTACAATATCGGCAGCCTGTGCGCGATCGACACCAAGCCGCGCGAGTTCCCCGAACCCCAGATCGCTGTGCTCGCCAGTTTCGCCAAACTCGTGGTCGACGAACTCGAACTGCGCCAGATCGCGTCGAGCGACCATCTGTCGGGTGCCTTGTCTCGGCGCGCGTTTATGGCGCAGGCAATCGCCGAAGCCGAGCGCGCGCGCCGCTACGACCGGCCGCTATCGCTCGCGGTTCTCGACATCGATTTCTTCAAGAAAGTCAACGATACCTACGGCCATGCGGCAGGCGACGTCGCCATCAAGCGCATCGCCGAAGCGGCCATGGCCGCCGTTCGCGGCTCCGACGCGGTCGGCCGGATCGGCGGCGAAGAATTCGCGCTGCTGATGCCCGAGACGACGGCCGACAATGCGCGCCTGTTCGCCGAGCGGCTGCGCGCGACCATCGAAGGGCTCGATATCGACGCCCCGCCGAAGATCCGCGTGACGGTGAGCATCGGCGTCGCCCAGTTCGACGGCGATGCGGAAAAGATCGAAGCAACGCTCGCGCGCGCCGACCGCGCGCTGTACGCGGCCAAACACGCCGGCCGCAACCGCGTGGCGGTCGCCGAGACGGAAAAAGCCGACGCCGATTAGGTCGGCCGGCCGCGACCGGCGAACAAGCGCCCGTCGATCGCGGCAAGGCCAAGACCGATCAGCGCCATGCCCGCGAAATGGCGCAGCGCCAGCGTCTCGTCGAGAAACGCAGCACCCAGCACGATCGCGGTGACCGGGATGAGGAACGTGACGAGCAGCAGGTTCGTCGCCCCCGCAACGGCGAGAATGCGGAAGAACAGAATATAGGCAAGGGCCGTCGACAGCAGGGCGAGCCCCGCCAAGGCAAGCAGCGCTTGCGCCGACGGCACTGCAAGTTCCCACGGCCGGTCGATGAGCAGCATCGGCAGCAGCAGCAGCACGCAAGAAGCCGTCACCTGGCCGGTCGCAATCTCGAGCGGGGCCAGCCCCAACGCCTTGAAGCGCCGCCCGTAGATGCCCGAGAGCGCGTAGGAAAACGCCGCCGCCAAACACGCAAGCTGCGGCAGCAAAGGCGCTGCCGCCGCATCGCCGAGGGCCGGCCCCATCATCGCGACCACGCCCGCGAACCCGGCGGCAATGCCGAAGGCTTTGGCCGCGTCGAGTTTCTCGTCGCGCGTGAGGAAATGCGCGAGCACCGCGCCGAACAGCGGCGTCGTGGCGTTGAGAATGGCGGCCACGCCGCTTGCGATCTGCGCTTGCCCCCACACGAACAGCAGAAACGGCACGACATTGTTGAGCAGCGCCATGCCGAACAAGGCGCGCCATCTTGCG
>JAIXXA010000072.1 GCA_027490975.1 Rhodospirillaceae bacterium | reverse complement strand
TCGAAGACGACCTTGCGCTGGTCGTTCATGACGTCGTCGTATTTCAGGATGTTCTTGCGGATGTCGAAGTTGCGCGCCTCGACCTTCCCTTGTGCCTTTTCGACGGCCTTGTTGATCCAGGGATGGACGATCGCCTCGTCCTCCTTCAGGCCGAGCTTGGTCAGCATGCCGTCCATGCGCTCGGACCCGAAGATGCGCATGAGATCGTCGTCGAGCGACAGGAAAAACTTCGAAGCGCCCGGATCGCCCTGGCGGCCGGAGCGGCCGCGCAGCTGGTTGTCGATGCGCCGGCTTTCGTGGCGCTCGGTGCCAACGACGTAGAGTCCGCCCGCCGCCAGCACGGCCTGGCGTGCGGTTTCGATTTCCGCACGGATTTCGGCGATGCGCGCCTCGCGCGCCGGGCCCTCGGGCACGTCGCCGAGCTCGAGGCGAATGCGCATGTCGAGATTGCCGCCGAGCTGGATGTCGGTGCCGCGGCCGGCCATGTTGGTCGCGATTGTGACCGCACCGGGGCGGCCGGCCTGGGCGATGATCGCGGCTTCCTGCTCGTGGTAGCGCGCGTTGAGCACCTGATGGGGCACTTTGCGCTTCTGCAGCTCGGCCGAAAGCGCCTCGGATTTTTCGATGCTGACCGTGCCGACAAGGACCGGCTGGTTGCGTTTGCGCGCATCGTCGATGAGGTCGACGATGGCCGACGCCTTCTCGCGCGCGGTGCGGTAGACCTCGTCGTCGGCGTCGAGGCGCTTGACCGGCTGGTTGGTCGGGATCTCGACGACTTCGAGCTTGTAGATCTCGCCGAACTCGGCGGCTTCGGTCATGGCCGTACCCGTCATGCCCGAGAGCTTCGGGTACATGCGGAAATAGTTCTGGAAGGTGATCGAGGCGAGCGTCTGGTTTTCCTGCTGGACGCGCACGCCTTCTTTGGCTTCGAGCGCCTGGTGCAGGCCCTCGGAATAGCGCCTGCCTTCCATCATGCGACCCGTGAACTCGTCGATGATGATGACCTTGTCGTCCTTCACGATGTAGTCCACGTCGCGCGCAAAAAGCTTGTGTGCGCGCAGCGCCTGGTTGGCGTGGTGGACGAGGCTCACATTCGCGATGTCGTAGAGCGAGCCGCCTTTGAGCAGGCCTGCTTTCGTCAGCAGCTGTTCGATCTTCTCGGCGCCGGCTTCGGTCAGCGAGACCGCGCGGGCCTTTTCGTCCTTCTCGAAGTCGCCGGGCACCAGATTGGGCATCAGCTTGTCGACGGCGAGGTAGAGCTCGGAGGAATCGTCCGTCGGTCCCGAGATGATCAGCGGCGTGCGCGCTTCGTCGATCAGAATCGAGTCGACTTCGTCGACGATCGCGAAATTGAACGGGCGTTGGCTCATATGGTCGAGCCGGTATTTCATGTTGTCGCGCAGATAGTCGAAGCCGAATTCGTTGTTGGTGCCGTAGGTCACGTCGCAGGCGTAGTTGTCGCGCCGCTCGGCGTCGGTGAGGCCGTGCACGATGGTGCCCACGCGCATGCCCAAAAACCGGTAGACGCGCCCCATCCATTCGGCGTCGCGCTTGGCGAGATAGTCGTTGACCGTGACGACGTGTACGCCCGTACCCGGCAGCGCGTTGAGATAGCCTGCGAGCGTGGCGACCAGGGTTTTGCCTTCGCCGGTCTTCATTTCGGCGATCATGCCCTTGTGCAGCACCATGCCGCCCAGAAGCTGGACGTCGAAATGGCGCTGGCCCAGCACGCGCTTGGCCGCTTCGCGAACGGTCGCAAACGCGTCGATGAGCACGTCGTCGAGCGTTTCGCCCTTGGCGAGGCGCTCGCGCAGCCACGGCGTGCGCGCCGCAAGGGCCGCATCGTCGAGGGCTTGGACTTCCGCTTCCTTCGCGTTGATGGCGGCGACCGTTTTGTACATCCCCTTGAGGATGCGCTCGTTTGACGAGCCGAAAAGCGCGCGGGCGATGGCGCCGAACATGCGGAAAGGTCCTTCGCGTGAATGCAAAATCGCCGACGGGCGGCCCATTTGGGTGTCAAGGCCCAGGACAGATAGGGCGAATGGCGGGGCATGTCAATTGAGCGGCCGGGGCGGTGTCGTCCGCCCGTTCCGGCCTTGTTTCCGCCCGGTTTTTTGTGCCAAAGTGCGCGCGAATTTTGGAAAGGATGTTGTCCGATGCTCCGGTTTTCAGCCCTTGTTTTGGCATTTTTCGCCTTTGTCGGCGCAAACGCAGACCTTTCCGCGCAAGCGCAAACCCCGCGCCCAACCGCGGACGACCCTGTCGTTGCCCGCGTCGACGGGCAGGCGATTCGGCGCTCGGAAGTGTTGGCATTCCAGCGCGCCTTGCCGCCGCAGTTCCAGCAAGTCCCGATCGAAGCGCTGCTCGAGCCCATCGTCGATCGCCTCGTGTCGCAGAAGCTCATCGCCGCCGAAGGGCGCCGCGCCAACCTGCAGAACGACCCCGAGGTCAAAGCGCGTCTCGCGCAGTTCGAAGAGCGCGTGATGCAGGAAACCGTGCTGAACCGCATGCTCGAAAGCCGCCTCAACGAAGCGGCCTTGCAGGCGCGCTTTGCCGCGTACCAGAAGGAGAATCCCGGCCGCGACGAGATCCGCGCGCGCCATATTCTGGTCGCCAACGAACAGGCGGCCCAAGGGATCATCGCCGAGCTCGGGCGCGGCGGCGATTTTGCGAAGATCGCAAGCGAGCGGTCGGTCGATCCTGCCGGCAAGCAGTCGGGCGGCGATCTGGGCTTCTTCGGCAAGGACGATATGGTGCCGGAGTTCTGGACGGCGGCGGCTGCATTGAAGGCCGGCGAAACGACCAAGGCGCCGGTGCGCAGCCAGTTCGGCTGGCACGTGATCCGCGTCGAAGAGCGCCGCGTGGTGCCCGAATCCTTCGACGAGCTGCGCGAAAAGCTCGCAAGCGACATGTCGCAGGAAATCATGACGGGCTACGTCGAAGGACTCGTCAAAAAGGCGAAGGTCGAGCGCTTTGGCCTCGACGGCAAGCCGTTGCCCAAAGCTCCCTGATCCAACGCCCCCAAGCGCGAGAGAACAACAGATGGCCCACGCCATTTCGCCGCTGGCACCCGAAGCATTTCCCGAGATCGGTCCGGTCGCGGGCGTGCGTTTCGCAACGGCTTTGACCGGTACGCGCTACAAAGGCCGCAACGATCTGCTGCTTGCGGCTTTTGCGCCCGGTACGGCTGCGGCCGGCGTGTTCACGACGAACAAAATGCCGGGCGCTCCGGTCGATTGGTGCCGCAAGGTGATCGGCTCGGGGCGGGCTGCCGGGCTCGTCGTCAATGCGGGCAATTCGAACGTGTTCACCGGCAAGGCCGGTGCTGCCGTCTGCCTTGAAACGGCGAAGGCGGCGGCAAAGACACTCGGCTGCAAGCCCGCCGACATTCTGCTCGCTTCGACCGGCGTGATCGGGCAAGTGCCGGACGGCGCCAAGATCGCGGGCACGGCCGCAGGTGCGGCGACAAGCCTGGGACAGGCGAGTTTCTTCGACGCAGCCAAGGCCATCATGACGACCGACACGTTCCCCAAAGGGGCCGTCGCAAAGGTCCGTGTCGGGGGCAAGACGGTTACGATCGCAGGCATTGCCAAGGGCAGCGGCATGATCGCCCCCAGCATGGCGACGATGCTGGCCTTCGTGTTCACCGATGCGGCCGTGTCGCCTGCCGTGCTGCGCGCATTGCTCAAAGACGCGACGCAGAACAGCTTCAATGCCGTGACGGTCGACAGCGACACTTCGACCTCCGACACGCTGCTTGCGTTCGCAACCGGGGCAGCCGGCAACAAGCCGATCGCGCGCGCTTCCGACCCCGCATGCAAGGCGTTCAGAAAAGCCCTTGATGCGGTGTGCCTCGACCTCGCGATCCAGATCGCGAAAGACGGCGAGGGGGCGCAGAAGCTGATCCAGATCGACGTGACGGGGGCCGCCAGCGATGCGGCGGCGCGCAACATCGCGATGGCGATCGGCAATTCGCCGCTCGTCAAGACGGCGATTGCGGCGGCCGACGCCAATTGGGGCCGCATCGTGATGGCGGTCGGCAAAAGCGGCGAAAAGGCCGATCGCGACCGTCTCAAAGTTTCGATCGGCGGCACAACGATCACGCGCAACGGGGCGCCGGTCGCGGGCTACGACGAAACCCCGGTGGCCGCCCATATGCAGGGCCGCGACATTCGCCTTGCGGTCGATATCGGCGTCGGGCGCGGCAAGTCGCGCGTGTGGACCTGCGATCTCACCCACGCGTATATCGACATCAATGGCAGCTACAGAAGCTGAAGGCTGCGACGATCCGCGTTTGTCGGCGCTGCTGGCCGCCCCTGCGCGCGTGCTGCTCGTCGTTGCGGCCGCTTTGATCGACGCCGATGGGCGCGTGCTGCTCGCGCGCCGCCCGCCCGGCAAAGCCATGGCGGGCCTTTGGGAGTTTCCGGGCGGCAAAGTGGGGCCGGGCGAAACGCCGGAAGCGGCCCTCATACGCGAACTCAAAGAAGAGCTCGGGCTCGATCTTGCGCATGCGTGCCTCGCACCTTTGACGTTCGCTTCGCACCGCTATCCCGATTTCCATTTGCTGATGCCGCTTTTCGCCGCGCGCAACTGGAAAGGCACGCCCGTGCCCCGCGAGGGCCAGGAACTGGCGTGGGTGCGGCCGCTCAAAATGTCCGACTATCCGATGCCGCCGGCCGACGTGCCGCTGGTGGCGATGCTGCGCGACTTGCTCTAGCAGCCCGCTAGCTGTCTTTGCCGACCGCAGCGGCAAGGCTGTTGGCGGCCGAACCGGGACGCAGCGGCTTCTGCTGCGATTCGTGCGGCGCCCAGGCCGTGAGATTGAGGATCTGGAAGGTCGCGGGCATGCGGCCTTCTTCGGCGAACATGTCTTCGTAGATGGCGGCCGCGCGCAGCAGCGTCGAGCGGCGCGTGAAATCCTTGCGCCGCTCCGCGATCGCGTTGGCCTCGCCCATGCCGCGCAGATCGCGCATCAGATCGAGCGCGTTCTCGTACGACACCGTCAGCGTGTCGGCATCGGCCACGGGCAGCGCGAAACCCGCGCGTTGCAGCAAGGCGCCCGCGTCGCGCAGATCGGCAAACGGCGAAACGCGCGGACCGGCGCCGCCGGTCTCGGCGACTTCGGCTTCGATGAGCGCGCGGCGCAGTTCGCTCAGCGTGTCGCCGCCCAGCATCGCGCACAAAAAAAGGCCATCGGGTTTCAGCACGTGGCGGATCTGCAGCAGCGCCCCCGGCAGATCGTTCGTCCAATGCAGCGACAGGCAGCTCACGACGAGATCGAAGCTGCCGGGCGCGAAAGGCAGGAACTCCTCGTCGGCGACGCATACGGCACTGTGCACGCCCGGCGTTTCGGTGCATGCGCGCGCGCGAGCGGCGCGCATCATGCGCGCCGACATGTCGCATTGCACGATCGTCTGCGTGCCGGGTCGCTTCGCCAGCAGCGGGGCGAGAAAGCCGGTGCGCGCGCCCAAATCGAGCACGCGCGGGAACGCGCGATTGAGATCGTCCAGCCGTTCGGCCAAGCGTTCGCCCGATTCGCGAAACAGAAAATCGTGGTCGGCAAAATGGCGCGCCGCCCGTTCGCGATGGCGGCGAACGATATGCCGGTCGAAGACCTGCGGAGGAATTTGGGCGCCCATGTCCGAATTGGTAGCGCGTTTCGGCACGTTGCGAAACCGAACATGCGCACACCTGCATATTGACTTTGCGGGGGCGCGCGTGCTGCGATCTTTGGCTTTGAAAATCCTCGACCGCATGCAGGCGCTGTTTGCGCACGGGGCCCGGGCGGCCCTCGATGCGGTGGTCCCGCCGCTGTGCCTCAATTGCCAAGCCGTGGTGGCCGAGCCTGGCGCTTTGTGCGCCGCGTGCTGGTCGCAATTCGCCTGGATCGACCGACCCTATTGCGAGACCTGCGGCTTGCCGTTCGACTACGACCCAGGGTTTCTCGGTCGAACGGGCTTGGCTTGCGGGGCCTGCCTGTCGGCACCGCCGCCGTTCGGCAAAGCGCGCGCCGTGCTGCGCTACGATGCGGCAAGTCGCGGGCTTATCCTCGCCTTCAAGAACGCCGACCGCACGCATGCGGCCCCGGCCTTTGCACGCTGGCTTGTGCGCGCGGGCCGCGAAGTGCTCGAGGGTGCCGATCTTATCGCACCCGTGCCGCTGCATTGGACGCGGCTTGCCTTCCGGCGATTCAACCAGGCGGCTCTGCTCGCCAACGCGGTGGCGCGTGTTGCGGGCATTGCGAGCGTGCCCGATCTCTTGCGCCGTCAGCGCCGCACGCGCGCGCAAGGGCTGCTCGGTCGCGGCGAGCGTATGCGGAATGTGCGCCGCGCCTTTGCGCTGGCGCCGCGCCATCGGGCCCGCGTGCGCGGCAAGATCGTGGTTCTGATCGACGATGTGCTGACGACGGGAGCGACCCTCGGCGAATGCGCGCGGGCCCTGCGCCGCGCCGGGGCGGCCGAAATCCGCACTTTGACCCTGGCGCGCGTGGTGCGGCCCGGCGAGGGCCGGGTCTAGCGGGTGCCGCGGCAAGGGTGCTAATCTCGGGCGTCGGTTCCCCCTTTCGCGAGTTCGAGCGATGCCGAAAGTCGAGATCTACACCAGTCCTTTCTGCGGTTACTGCGCGCGCGCCAAAAGCCTTCTCGAGCGCAAGGGCGTTGCCTTCGTCGAATACGACGTGATGGCCGACACGAGCTTGCGGCCCGGGATGGAAGCGCGGGCGGGCGGGCGCACCTCGGTGCCGCAGATATTCATCGACAACAAACATGTTGGCGGCTGCGACGATCTCCACGCGCTCGATGCGGCAGGCAAGCTCGATCCGCTGCTGAAGGCCGCTTGAGCCGGATCTAATGTGCCGCGCCGCGTACGGCGGCAATGCGCTGTACAAGGGCTGGTCGGGGGCTGTCGACATAGCCGTGCATATAGGCAACGACGCGCAAATCCCGCGCAAACGCGTCCAAAAGCTCGTTGTCGTTCAGCAGAAAATCCGGATTGTCGGGCTTGCCGTACTGGCCGTTGCCGTGCGCGAACGTCTCGTAGATCAAGACGCCGCCCGGTGCGACGCTGGCAGCAAGGGCCGAGAACAGCGGCCGATGCAGATAGTTCGTCACGACGACGCCCGCAAATTGCCGCCCCGGCAGCGGCCATGGTTTCCCGTTTTCAAGATCGGCCCGCTGGGCATCGATGCCGGCAAGGGCGATCAGCGCGCCGATATCGCGGTCGATCGCGGTCACGCGATGGCCGCGATCTGCGAAAAACTTCGCGTGCCGCCCGCCGCCGGCTGCTACGTCCAGCACCGTTCCGCCCGCCGGGACGAGGCTCGCATGCGCGACCACCCAGGAAGAAGGCTCGGCGAGATGCGCGTGGGGGAACCGCGGGGCGTCTTGCATGTCTTGCCTTTGGCGGAGGGGAGCCCCAAATATAGCGCATGATCCTGTTCGATCTGCAATGCGCGAAGAAACACGTCTTTGAAAGCTGGTTCAAAGACAGTGCGGCTTACGAGCGCCAGGCAAAACGCGGCTTGGTGACATGCCCGTATTGCGGCTCGTCGAAGGTCGAAAAGGCGCTGATGGCCCCGCGCCTTGCCGGCACCAAAAAGAGCCGGAAGAAAGCGCCCGATGTTGCCGCCTTGCCGGCCGTCGTGGCCGCAAACCCGGCAACGGAGAAAGCCGCCGAGTTGCATCGCAAATTGGCGCAGCTGCGCGAGCATATCGAGACGAATTTCGACCCGGTGGGCGACAGATTCGCCGAAGAGGCTCGCAAGATCCATTATGGCGAGTCCGAGCAGCGCAACATCTACGGCCGCACGACCGCCGAAGAGGCGCAAGAGCTGGCCGAAGAAGGCGTCGAGTTCGCCCCCGTACCCTGGCTGCCCGACAGAAACGCCTGAGACTAGGCTTTCACTGCGAAGGCCATGTAGTTGACGTCGAGGTCGCGCGACAGGCGCCACACGTCGAGGATTGGGTTGTAGGCAACGCCGGTCAGATGCGTCACGGCAAGGCCCGGTGCGCGCAACGCGTCGCTCATCTCGCCGGGGCGCACGAATTTGGACCATTCATGCGTGCCGCGCGGCAGCCAGCGCAGCACGTATTCCGCACCCACGATCGCGAGAAGAAACGCTTTGGGCGTGCGGTTCAGCGTGGCGACGACCAGTGCACCGCCCGCCCGCACCAGCGTGCCGCAACTGCCCAAGAAGCCCGCGACGTCGGCAACATGCTCGACCACTTCGAGCGACAGCACGGCGTCGAATTTTTCGCCGGCCGCGACGAGGTCCTCGGCAGCGGTGTGGCGATAGTCGATGGCGAGGCCCATGCGCTCGGCATGGTTGGAGGCGATGCCGATGTTTTTGGCCGAGGCGTCGATCGCCACGACTTGGGCGCCGAGCCGCGCCATCGGCTCGGCAACGAGCCCGCCGCCGCAGCCGATATCGAGCAGCCGCAGGCCCGCAAGCGGCTTGGCCGACAGCGGATCGCGGCCGAAATGCTGGGCCAGCCGGTCGCGGATATAGGCCAGACGCACCGGATTGAATTTGTGCAGCGGTTTGAATTTGCCGGTGGGATCCCACCATTCGTCGGCCATCGCGGCAAAGCGCGCGATTTCCGCAGGATCGACCGAACTGCCGGCCGCCGCATCGGGAGGGACCAGGGCAGGGGTTTGGGTCAAACGCGCGCACTCCTTCGAAACCGGCAAACGGACGTGTGGGCAACGACTTGCCCTGGGACCCGCAAACCTTTAGATAAGGCGCAGTCGCGGTCGGGGCAAGAGCGGTTCCGGCGCGCCTTTCCCAAGTCTCTGACGGGAAAGGGCTTTCTTCGAATCGGTTTGGATTTGCGCAATGGCACGTTTGGTTCTCAAATTCGGCGGCACTTCGGTTGCAAACATCGAGCGCATCCGCAACGCGGCTGTGCATGTCAAACGCGCGGTCGAGGCTGGACACGAGGTCGCCGTCGTCGTCTCCGCGATGTCGGGCGTGACCAACCAGCTGGTCGCCTGGGTCAACGAGATCTCGAAATTCTACGATCCGCGCGAATACGACGCGGTCGTGGCCACGGGCGAGCAGGTCACGAGCGGCCTCATGGCGCTCACGCTGCAGGAGATGGGGCTCAAGGCGCGCTCGTGGCAGGGCTGGCAGATTCCGCTGCGCACCGACGCCACGCATTCCAAAGCGCGCATCGAAGGGATCGATACCGACGTTCTGTCGGCCGCCCTTGCGGCAGGGGAGGTCGCGGTCGTTGCGGGCTTCCAGGGTGTCGCCGAAGACGCACGCGTGACCACGCTCGGGCGCGGCGGCTCCGACACGTCGGCCGTGGCGCTGGCCGCCGCCCTCAAGGCTGTGCGGTGCGACATCTACACCGACGTCGACGGCGTCTATACGTGCGATCCGCGCATCGTGCCCAAGGCGCGCAAGCTCGACAAAATCACCTACGAAGAAATGCTCGAAATGGCCTCGCTCGGCGCCAAGGTGCTGCAGACGCGGTCGGTCGAGCTTGCCATGAACCATCGCGTGCGCGTGCAGGTCCTCTCGAGCTTCGAGGACAAGCCCGGCACGCTGGTCGTCGATGAGGAAGAGATCGTGGAAAAGCAAGTCGTGAGCGGGATCGCCTACAGCCGGGACGAGGCGAAAGTCACCTTGACCAAAGTCGCCGACCGGCCTGGCGTCGCCGCCGCCATTTTCGGACCGCTCGCCGATGCGGCAATCAATGTCGACATGATCGTCCAGAACATCTCGGACGACCGCAAGGCGACCGACCTCACCTTCACGGTCGGTAAGGCCGATCTCGACCGCTGCGTAAAGCTGCTGGGCGAACAGAAGGCGAGCCTCGGCTATGCCGAACTCAAGCCCGATCCCAATGTTGTTAAAGTGTCGGTGATCGGCGTGGGCATGCGCAGCCATGCAGGGGTCGCGCTTGCGATGTTCCGCACGCTCGCCGAGAAAGGCATCAACATCCAGGTCATCTCGACTTCGGAGATCAAGATCTCCGTGCTGATCGGGGCCGAATATCTGGAACTCGCATTGCGTGCCCTCCACACCGCCTACGGGCTCGACGCCGCATGACCCAAACGCCGCCCCTCGCTGCGGGGTCTGCCCCCGCCGAGATCGCAGCCCGGCGCCAGCTCGACCGGCTGTGGGCGCGCGGCAACGCGTTCCTGGGCACGAAAGTAGCCATCATGGGCGGTGCGATGACCTGGGTGTCGGAGCGCAACCTCGTCGCGGCCATTTCGAATGCGGGCGGCTTCGGCGTGCTGGCTTGCGGCTCCATGCCGCCGGCGTTGCTCGAGGCTGAAATTGCGGCGACCAAAAAGCTGACCGATCGGCCCTTTGGCGTAAATCTGATCGTCATGCATCCGCAGCTGGCCGAGCTCGCGCGCGTGTGCGTTGCCGCCAAGGTCGGGCATGTGGTGCTCGCGGGCGGCATGCCGCCGGCCGACACCCTCAAGATCCTTAAGGACGGCGGCGCCAAGGTCATCGGCTTTGCCCCCGCCCTGGTCATCGGCAAAAAGCTCGTGCGCTCGGGCATCGACGCGCTGGTCATCGAGGGCATGGAAGAGGGCGGCCATATCGGGGCGGTCTCGACTGCGGTGCTCGCCCAGGAGATCCTGCCCGCGATTCGCGACGTACCGGTGTTCGTGGCTGGCGGCATCGGACGCGGCGAAGCGATCCTGTCGTTCCTCGAGATGGGGGCCGCCGGCGTGCAGCTCGGCACGCGTTTCGTGTGCGCCGACGAGTGCGTGGCGCATCCCGATTTCAAAAAAGCGTTCATCCGCGCTTCGGCGCGCGATGCCGTGCCGTCCGTGCAGCTCGATCCGCGCTTCCCCGTGATCCCGGTGCGCGCGCTTGCCAACAAAGCGACCGCCGCTTTCATGGCGACGCAGCGCAGCGTGATCGACAAGGTCGATCGCGGCGAGCTCGACATGAAGGCGGCCCAGCTCGAGATAGAACATTTCTGGGCGGGTGCCTTGCGCCGGGCCGCGGTCGACGGCGACATCGAAAACGGCTCGCTGATGGCCGGCCAGTCGGTCGGCCTCGTCACGCAAGCCCAGCCGACTGCGGCGATCCTCGCCGAGCTTGTCGATCAAGCGCTTTCGGCGCTTGCCGCGCGCGCGCGCGCCGCCGCCGCCGACACCGAAGCCGGAGCCGCGTAATGCAGGCGACGCTCGGGCCCGGTGCGACGCGCCGCCTGCTCAAGCGTCTGCGCGACATGATGGCGGCGGCCGGCACCGCCCAGCAGCGCCTCGACCGCATCGTCAAGATCATCGCCGCCGATCTCATCGCCGAAGTCTGCTCGGTCTACGTAATGCGCGCGGGCCAAGTGCTCGAGCTGTTCGCGACAGAAGGCCTCAATCCAGACGCCGTCCACAAAACGCGCCTGCGCGTGGGCGAGGGCCTCGTGGGCGAGATCGCGCAGACCGCGCGTACGCTCGCACTCGCAGATGCGCAGTCGCATCCGAATTTCGCCTACCGCCCCGAAACGGGCGAAGAAATCTACCATTCGCTGATGGGCGTGCCGATCCTGCGCGCAGGCCGCTCTTTGGGCGTGCTCGTGCTCCAGAACCGCACCTACCGCGAGTACACGGACGAAGAAGCCGAAGCGCTGCAGACCGTGGCGATGGTGCTGGCCGAACTCGTCGCGGGCGGCGAGCTTATCGGTACGGCCGAAATGCTGCGCGTTGACGATGCTGGGGCAGGTACGAGCGACCGCATCGAGGGCTTGCGGCTCAACGAAGGCATCGCCATCGGCACGGCCGTATTGCACCAGCCGCGCGTTTCGGTGCGCCAGATGGTGGCCGACGATCCGCAGGCCGAAGCGCGCCGCCTGCGCGAAGCGATGAGCGGCATGCGCGTCGACATCGACCGCATCTTCCAGACCTCGGGCCTGTCGGAAGGCGACGAGCGGTGGGAGATCCTCGAAACCTACCGCATGTTCGCCGAGGACCGCGGCTGGCTTCAGCGCATCAGCGAGGCGATCGAGACCGGTCTCACGGCCGAGGCGGCCGTGCAGAAGGTGCAGGAAGACAACCGCGCGCGCATGGTGCAGATCCCCGACCCCTATTTGCGCGAACGCATCGCCGATTTCGACGATCTCGCCAATCGGCTGCTGCGCCATTTGACCGGCGACCGCACGGCGGCCGACGCGGCCGACCTGCCCGACGATACGGTGCTGGTGGCACGCTCCTTGGGGCCGGCCGAACTCCTCGAGTACGACCGGCGCAAACTCAAAGGCGTCGTGCTCGAAGAAGGCTCGCCCACGGCGCATGTGGCGATCATCGCGCACGCGCTCGACCTGCCGATGGTCGGACGTCTTTCCGATCTTGTCGCGCGCGTCGAAGCAGGCGATACGATCGTGGTCGACGGCGGTTTCGGCCAGGCGATTTTGCGCCCCAGCGACGACGTGCGCGAGACCTTCGCCGCCGCGATCCGCCAGCGCGAAGCGCTGCGCCAGGGCTATGCCGCGATCCGCAAATTGCCCGCCGTCACCAAAGACGGCACGCCGATTTCGCTGAACATGAATGCAGGCCTTGTTATCGACATCGACAATCTGGCCGAAAGCGGGGCCGACGGCGTGGGGCTCTACCGCACCGAAATTCCGTTCATGATCCGCACGTCGATGCCCGACGTTGTCGAGCAGACCGATCTCTACCGGCGCATCCTCGATCGCGCGCAAGGGCGACCGGTGGTGTTCCGCACGCTCGACATTGGCGGCGACAAGCTGCTGCCCTACATGGAAAACACGCCGCAGGAAAATCCGGCGATGGGCTTGCGCGCCGTGCGCCTCACGCTCGAGCGGCCGGCGATCCTGCGCGAGCAGGTGCGCGGGCTGCTGCGCGCAGCCGCCGGGCGCAGGCTCGATCTCATGTTTCCGATGGTCGCGGACGTGGCCGAGTTCGATGCCGCCAAGGAACTCGTCCAGATCGAGATCGCGCGCGAGCGCAAACGCGGGCGCAACCTGCCCGATCCCATCCATATCGGCACAATGATGGAGGTGCCGTCGCTCTACTGGCAGCTGCCGCAGCTCCTGAAGCGCGTCGATTTTCTGTCGATCGGTTCGAACGATCTGCTGCAGTTCTTTTTTGCGTGCGATCGTGGCAATCCGGAAATGGCCGGGCGCTACGATGCGCTGTCGCCGCCCGTGTTGAGCTTCTTCCGCGCGATCGCAGCCGAGTGCGACGCGGCCAATGTGCCGCTGTCCTTGTGTGGCGACATGGGCGGGCGGCCGCTCGAGGCCATGGCGCTGATCGGCGTCGGCTTCCGCCGCCTGTCGATGCCGTTTCCGGCGATCGGCGCTGTGAAAGCGATGGTGCGCAGCCTCGATTTGCCGCCCTTGGCAAAATATCTCGAGGAGTTGTGCCGTCTTGCCGACCATTCGGTGCGCAAAAAGCTTCAGGATTTCGCGCGCGACCACAATATCCCCGTTTGAGGGGGTAAATCCGCTTTTTCGCAGTGCGGCAAGGAGTTGCCCGTTTTCCGGCGTTTTGCTACAAAGATGGTGGAAATTGGTTGTCCCGGTCGAAAAATGTTCGGCCATGCGTTGGGAAAGTCCGCTTGTCGAGCGATAGCAACGATCCGGCCGCGCAAATGCGCAACACTTCGGTGCGGGCACCTCGTGCAAACGCCAGCGTGGGCGAATTGCTGCGTGCCGAACGCGAACGGCGCGGCTGGCAGATCGTAGATATCGCGCGCCAACTCAAAATCCGTCGCTTGATGCTCGATGCGATCGAAACCGGGCGCCATCAGGATCTGCCGCGCGGTGCTTATGCCGCAGGTTTCGTGCGCGCGTATGCCGATTTTCTCGAACTCGACAGCACCGAACTCGTGCGCCGTTTTCGCGCCGAGACGAGCGGCCTTGAAGAGCGCGCCGAGCTCTCGTTCCCCACGCCGATCAACGAAACGCGGCTACCGGGCTCGCTTGTCGTCGCGAGCGCCTTGCTCGCGGCCGTCCTCTCTTATGGCGGCTGGTACTATTATACGCTCGACAATCGCACGCCTGCCCAGCGCGTAACGGCCGTGCCCGAAACGCTCGCCGCACGCGTACCGGCACCCGAGCCGCTGCCGCCGCGCGGCAACGGATTGTCGTCGAGCGAGGCGCGCGCCGGTGCGCTCCCGCAGCCTGTCCCGTCGCCGGTGCTCGAAGCGCCCGCACCGCTGCCGCCCGCCGCTTTCGTGCCGACACCGGCTACCCCGACAACGCAGGTTGCCGCCTTGCCGCCTGCGGCTGCGCCGGCGGCGCCTGCGTCTGCGGCGCCGGCCGCTGAAGGCCCGCGCAGCTTCGGCGAACCGCAGGAAGGCCGCATCGTCATTCGTGCGACGTCGGACAGCTGGACGCAAATTCGCGACGCGGCCGGCAACATCGTTTTTTCGCGCATTTTGCGCTCGGGCGAGAGCTACAACGCGCCCGACCGCGAGGGTCTCGCACTGTGGACCGGCAATGCGGGCGGTCTCGACATCCGCGTCGATGGTCGCTTGGTGCCGTCGATCGGCCGCGTGGGCTTTGTGCAGCGCAGCGTGCCGCTCGACCCGGTTCGGCTTGTCGCGGGCACGGCAGCACCGCCCGAGCCACCGCGCCCGGCAACGCCGCCACCGACCCCGGCTCTGGTCCCGACGCCGGCCCCCGATTCGGACGGCTCGCCTGGGTGACCTTGGTTGGGTTATAAGTGAGGCGTAAACGCGCCTCCGCCGCCAACGCGAGCATACCCGCCATGACCATCCGCCCCTACCGCCAAATCCTTCGTCGCAAGTGCCGCCAGATCATGGTCGGTAAAGTGCCGGTTGGCGGCGACGCGCCGATCACCGTGCAGACGATGACCAATACGCTGACGTCCGACGTCGCTGCGACGGTCGCCCAGATCCGAGCTGCCGAAGCGGCGGGTGCCGACATCGTGCGCGTCTCGTGCCCCGACGAGGAGTCGACCGCGGGCCTTGCCAAGATCGTCCCGCAGGTTGGCGTGCCGATCGTGGCGGACATCCATTTCCACTACAAACGCGCCATTGAATCGGCCAAGGCCGGGGCGTCGTGTTTGCGCATCAATCCGGGCAATATCGGCTCGAAGGAACGCGTGCGCGAAGTCGTGAAGGCGGCCAAGGATTACGGCTGCTCGATCCGCATCGGCGTGAATGCGGGCTCGCTCGAGCGCGAACTGCTCGACAAATACGGCGAACCGTGCCCCGAAGCGATGGTCGAAAGTGCGCTCAACCACGCCAAATATCTCGAGGACGAAGATTTCCGCGAGTTCAAGATCAGCTGCAAAGCCTCGGACGTTTTCTTGGCAGTTGCGGCATACCAGCAGCTCGCCGAGGCGTGCGACTATCCTCTGCATCTTGGCATCACCGAGGCGGGTGCTCTGCGCATGGGCACGGTCAAGTCGGCGATCGGCTTGGGCTCGCTGCTGTGGGCCGGGATCGGCGACACGATCCGCGTGTCGCTGTCGGCCGACCCGGTCGAGGAAGTGAAAGTCGGCTACGACATGCTGAAGGCGCTGGGCTTGCGCCGGCGCGGCGTCACCGTCATCGCGTGCCCCTCCTGCGCGCGCCAGCAATTCGACGTGATCAAGACCGTAGAGCGGCTTGAAGAGCGTTTGAGCGCCATCACCGTGCCGATGACGCTGTCGGTGATCGGCTGCGTGGTCAACGGCCCCGGCGAAGCGCGCGAGACCGACATCGGCTTCACCGGCGGCGGTAACGGCACCCATATGGTCTACGTGGCGGGCCAACAGGACCATCGCCTCAAAGACGGCGACATCGTCGAACATCTCGCGCAGATGGTCGAAAAGCGCGCGGCCGAGCTTCTTGCCCAAGCGGCCGCGAATGCCACGGGCGAGAAAGCCGCCGAATGACGGACCCCGCCCCGCCGCCGGCTTTCTTGTAGCGAGGCCCCAGCGATGGAGACGCGTGCGGCACGCGCCCGGCTGGGCGTCGTGGGCGCCAATCACCGTTCGAGTTCTGCGGCCACGCGCGACGCGCTGTTCGTGCCGGACGGCGAGTTGCGCGGCGTTCTCGCCGAACTGCGGCGGATGGGACTCGGCCAGGCCGTCTTGATTTAGACCTGCGACCGCGTGGAAGTGCAGTTCGCCCACGACGACCCCAACGCGGCATCCGACATGGTGCGCCAAGCCTTCGCAAAGCGCCTCGGCCGCGAACCGGGGCGCGAGCTTTACGCGCATGCCGATGCGCAAGCGCTGCGCCACGTGTTTGCCGTGGCGTGCTCGCTCGACAGCCAGGTGATCGGCGAGCCGCAAGTACTGGGCCAGCTCAAGTCCGCGCACGCGCTGTCGCGCGAGATGGGGCTCGTGGGTACCGAGCTCGAAGCGGCGCTCGCGCATGCCTATTCGGCCGCAAAGCGCGTGCGCAGCGAGACCGCGATCGGCGAGCGGCCAGTGTCGCTTGCCGCCGCCGCAGCGGCGGTCGCGCGCGACGTGCACGGCGATCTCAAGCACTGTGCGGGGCTGCTGCTTGGGCTTGGCGAGATGGGCGAATTGCTTGTCGAACATTTCCGCCGCAGCGGCCTCAAGCATTTGACGGTCGCGGCACCGGCGGCCTCACGCGCAGGCGAGCTTGCGCGCCGTTTGGAGGCCCATCACATGCCGTTTGACCGGATCGGCGAGGCACTTGTGGGCGCCGATCTTGTGGTGACCGCGCTGGGCACCGGGCGTGTTGCGATCGACGGTGCGGCCACGCTTGCCGCCTTGCGCAAGCGCAGGCGTCGGCCGATCCTGTTTCTCGATCTCGGCGTGCCCGAAGACGTGGCACGCGAGGTCGAAAAGATTGACGGCGCTTATCGCTACGGCATCGACGATCTCGAAGGCCTCGCCCTCAAAGGCCGCGATGCGCGCGAAGCGGCGTTCGGCGAGGCGGTCGCGATCGTCGATGCGGAGCTTGCGGCGTTCCAACGCACCCTTGCCGTGCGCGAGGCGTCGGGTACGATCGTCGCCTTGCGCCGGCATTTCGAAAGCGAACGCTTGCGCGTGCTGGCGGAAAAGCCCGACGATCCGGCGCGCGCGACCGAGCTTCTCGTCCATCGCCTGCTGCACGCGCCCACCGCCCTGCTGCGCGAACTTGCCGCCGACGGCACGCCTGCCAGCCTTGAAGGCGAAGCGCTGATTGCCCGCGCTTTCGGCCTCGAAAAACCGGAGAACAAGAAGTGAGTTTCGACGCCAGTCTCGACAAAGTCGTCTTCCGCTATCGCGAACTGGGCGACATCCTGTCCAGCGGCACGGCCGATTCCAAAAGCCTCGCCAAACTGTCGAAGGAGTATTCCGATCTCGGCCCCGTGGTCGCGTCGATCGAAACCCTCGCCAAAGCCAAAGCGGAGATGCTCGAACTCGAAGCGTTGCGCAGCGGCGACGATGCTGAGATGCGCGCGATGGCCGAGCAGGAGTTTTTCGTGCTGAAGGCGCGTCTGCCCGAGATGGAGCGCGATCTGCAGGCGATGCTGTTGCCCAAGGACGCGGCCGACGAGAAAAACGCCATTCTCGAAGTACGCGCAGGCACGGGCGGCGACGAAGCCGCCTTGTTTGCCTCCCAGCTATTCCGCATGTACCAGCGCTACGCGCAGCTGCGCGGCTGGCGCTTCGAGGTCATGGAAATCGGCGAAACGGGCTTGGGCGGCTACCGCGACGCGACGGCCAACATCTCCGGCGCGGGCGTGTTCGCGCGCCTCAAGTTCGAATCGGGCGTGCACCGGGTCCAGCGCGTGCCGCAAACGGAAGCGAGCGGGCGCATCCATACTTCGACCGCGACCGTCGCAGTGCTGCCCGAAGCCGAAGAAGTCGATGTGCAGATCGAAGAAAAGGATCTGCGCATCGATATCTTCCGCTCAAGCGGCCCGGGCGGCCAGTCGGTCAACACGACCGACAGTGCGGTGCGCATCACCCATTTGCCCACCGGCATCGTGGTGCAGCAGCAGGACGAAAAATCGCAGCACAAGAACAAAGCCAAGGCGATGAAGATCCTTCGCGCGCGCATCTACGAGGCCGAGCGCGCGCGCACCGACGCGCTGCGTGCGGCCGACCGCAAAGGCCAGGTCGGATCGGGCGACCGCTCGGAGCGCATCCGCACCTACAATTTCCCGCAAGGCCGCGTGAGCGACCATCGCATCAATCTCACGATCTACGAAATCGACAAGGTTATGGAAGGCGAGCTCGACCGCTTCGTGGACGCGCTGATTGCGGAGGATCGCGCCGCCAAACTCGCCGAACTCGGGTAGGCGCCGATGGCTTCCGTCCGGCTCGACGCGCTGATGCGCGACCTCACGCGGGCGATCGCGGCTGCCGAGATCGAAAATCCGCGGCTCGAAGCGCGCCTGATCGCCATGACGGCGAGCGGCTTGGGGCTCGAAGCGATGATCGCGTATCCCGACACGCCGATCGATCCGGATGCGTGCGCCTATGCCTATGCGCTCGCCGAAGCGCGCGCGCTGGGCGCGCCGTCCGCCTATCTCGTCGGGCGCAAGGAATTCTGGAGCCTCGACTTCAAGGTCTCGAGCGCCACGTTGGTGCCGCGCCCCGACAGCGAAACGCTCGTGTCGGCCGCCCTCGAATTTGCCGAAGGCCGCGAGTGGGCGGGCCGCGTGCTCGATCTGGGCACGGGCTCGGGATGTCTTTTGCTGGCGTTTTTGTCCGAGCGGCGCTTGGCGCGCGGGATCGGCATCGACGCGAGTGCCGAAGCGCTCGAGATTGCGGCCGCCAATGCGATTTCGTTGGGTCTTGCGCCGCGCGCTGCATTCGCCTGCGCCAATTGGACGACGGCCTTGCGCGGGAGTTTCGATCTCGTGTTTGCGAATCCGCCCTATATCCGCGCGGGCGATATCGACGCGCTGGGCCTCGAAGTGCGCGATTTCGAGCCGATCGAAGCGCTCGACGGCGGCGCTGACGGGTTGACCTGCTACCGCGCCATTTTGGCCGATCTGCCGCGCGTGCTGGCGCCGGGAGCAGGTGTGTTTTTCGAGGTCGGACAAGGTCAGGCGGCCGATGTTGCCGCACTCTGCGCCAAGGCAGGGCTCGCACCCATCCGGCTCTATCGCGATCTGGCCGGCATCGAGCGCTGCGTGGTGGCCGAAAAAAACCGCTTGGATTGAAGAGGGTGGGGGGCTAGATTCGTTCCTGCAGGTTCGTTATGGAGCCAGCGGCGGCCCTCGCAGTTCAAGGGCGCCGCGCGACCGGGATCGCGGCCTTCAGCGCCCCTCCTCGTCGTCCATCCCAGAATACACACGCGCATGCGGACGACTTCGTCCAGCGTGCCGAGCTTTTCGCTACAACACGAGGAAAGACGATGAAACGGCAGCGCAATCGCGGCGGGCACAGCAACAATTATCGCGGCGGCGGGGGCGGCGGCGGCGGCGGGGGGGGTGGCGGCGGTGGCGGCGGTGGCGGTGGTGGCAACCGCTCGAACGTGCCGTTTCGCGCCCAGACCTTCGATTCCAACGGGCCGGACGTGCGCATTCGCGGCAATGCCTATCAGGTGCTCGAGAAGTATCTCGCCCTGGCGCGCGATGCCTCGGCCAGCGGCGACCGCATTGCGGCCGAGAACTTCTACCAGCATGCCGAACATTATTTCCGCCTGATCAATGCCAACCAGGAGCCTTATCCGCCGCAGCGTCCGCAAGGCGGGCTGCAGCAGCAGGCGGCCTATGCGGGCGATCCGAATGCGGGCAACGGCAATCCCAATGCGCCGACAGGCGAATTGCCTGGCGTTGGGCCGCAGCCCACGATGCCGGGGCCGGTGGTGGTGCACACGAACCAGCCGCAGCCGCCGCAAGGCGATATGCAGGCGGCCGGGCCGCTGCCCTCCTTTATGGGCAATCCACCCGACGAAGGTCGCGGTTAGTCAGATAAGGGCAACGGCGTCGCCGGGGGCGATTTCGCCGTCGGCGACGATTTCTGCGAACACGCCGCAATCGATGTGGCGGAAGCCGTCCTGCAGCAGACGCGGCACGTTCATGTCGCGCTGTGCGGTCGCAGGATTGACGCTCGTCGCAGGGCAACGATCGATGCGGTCGAGCACGCGCAGCCGCGCTTGGCCGACGGCGATCTCGCGCCCGAGCCAGTCGAACTCCTCCCAGGCGCGCGTTCCCGAAAGATAGAGATTGGCGCGAAAACGCAGCGGATCGACGGGTGCCCGCGCCACGCGTTCGATGTCGGCAATGCTCGCCAGCCCGATCAGCGACACGACTTTGCGCGCCGTGTCCGAGAACATATGGCCGGGCGCTTCGACCAGTTTCGGGCTGCCGCGCGACTCCGAACCCATGAAGGCCGCAAAAAACTGTTCGACCAGCGTGCGGCCGGTCTGCGTCGAAATGTCGGCGCGCACGACCTGACGACCGTTGCGCTCGATGGTGAGGGTGCCGGTCGCGTCGTCGAAAACGGTTCGCAACAGCGCCAGGCGCTCGTTCTTGGCGAGCATCAGAAAATTGTGCTTGGGCATCCAGGCAGGCGTATCGGCATCGAACACGGTCGAGCCGTGCGCGATCGCAAAACGCCTATCGCCTGCAATGCCTTGGCCCGCGACCAGCGCCGTTCGCGCAAGCTTTTCCGGGCTGAGCCCCTTGACCGGATAGCGGTAGATTTGGTCGACGGCAAAATCCATGGCGCTAGCCTACATGGGGGTTCTCCGACGTCAACCGATTCGGCGACTTGCTTCGGGAAGCCACACTTGCGGCCCGGTTTTTACTCGCCATATGGTTTTTGGGGGCGCTCGTACGAGGCTCCCGGCACGCCTGTCCGCCCGCGATGGGGGATTTTTCAGAAGGACGCCGCGACCATGGATCTGAACAAATACACCGACCGCGCCAAGGGTTTCCTGCAGAACATGCAAACCCTGGCCCAGCGCAGCGCGCATCAGCGCGTTACACCCGAACATCTTTTGAAGGTCCTGCTCGACGATCCTGAAGGGCTTGCAGCTGGGCTCATTGCCGCGGCCGGCGGCACTGTCGCGGTTGCGACGGCCGAAAACGACGCAGCCCTCGCCAAACTGCCGACGATCGAAGGCAGCGGGGCAGGCCAGGTCTATTTGGCACCCGAATTGGCCAAGGTTTTCGAGCAGGCCGAAACCATCGCCAAAAAATCCGGCGACCAGTTCGTGACGGTCGAGCGCTTGCTGCTGGCGGTCGCCCTGCAGAAGGGCACGCCGGCGGCAGACGCGCTCGCCAAAGCCAAAGCGACACCCGAAGCCATCAATCGCGCCATCGAAGACCTTCGCAAGGGCCGCAAAGCCGATACGGCTGGTGCCGAAGATCAGTACGACGCGTTGAAAAAATACGCGCGTGACCTCACCCAGGCGGCGCGCGACGGCAAGCTCGACCCGGTGATCGGCCGCGACGAAGAGATCCGGCGGACGATCCAGGTGCTCGCCCGGCGCACCAAGAACAACCCGGTGCTGATCGGCGAGCCGGGTGTGGGCAAAACCGCGATCGTCGAGGGGTTGGCGCAGCGCATCGTCAATGGCGACGTGCCCGAGTCGCTCAAAGACAAGCGCCTCTTGTCGCTCGATCTCGGCGCCATGATCGCCGGCGCCAAATACCGCGGTGAATTCGAGGAGCGCCTGAAAGGCGTTCTGGCCGAAATAGCGTCGGCCCAGGGCGATGTGGTGCTGTTTATCGACGAGTTGCACACGCTTGTGGGGGCGGGCAAAGCCGACGGCGCCATGGATGCGTCGAACATGCTGAAGCCGGCACTCGCGCGCGGCGATCTGCATTGCGTGGGCGCGACCACGCTCGACGAATACCGCAAACACATCGAAAAGGACGCCGCTCTCGCGCGGCGCTTCCAGCCCGTTTTCGTGGCCGAGCCGACGGTCGAGGACACGATTTCGATCCTGCGCGGGCTCAAGGAAAAATACGAAACCCATCATGGCGTGCGCATCACCGACAGCGCCATCGTCGCGGCCGCAACGCTGTCGAATCGCTACATTTCCGAGCGTTTTCTGCCCGACAAGGCGATCGACCTCATCGACGAGGCGGGTAGCCGCATGCGCATGGCCGTCGACAGCAAACCCGAATCGATCGACGAAATCGACCGTCGAATCCTGCAGCTCAAAATAGAGCGCGAAGCGCTGAAGCGCGAAACCGATGCTGCCTCGCGCGACCGCCTGCAGAAGCTCGATACCGAACTCGCAACGCTCGAAACACAATCGGCCGACCTCACGCGCCGCTGGCGCTCGGAGAAAGAATCGCTGCAAGGCGGGCAGCGCGTGAAAGAACGGCTCGAGGCTGCGCGTGCGGAGTTCGAAGCCGCCCAACGCAAGGGCGATCTTGCGCGCGCCTCCGAGCTCAAATACGCGACAATTCCCGCCCTCGAAAAACAGCTCGAGAGCGGACGCAATGCGGGCGCCGACGCGGCCCCGCGCCTGCTCAACGAAGAAGTGACCGAGGCCGACATTGCGGCCGTCGTGTCGCGCTGGACAGGCGTGCCGGTCGACAAGATGCTGTCCGGCGAGCGCGAGAAGCTGCTGTCGATGGAAAGCGCATTGCAATCGCGCGTGGTTGGCCAAAGCGAAGCGGTCGCCGCCGTGTCGGAAGCCGTACGGCGCGCGCGCGCCGGCCTTCAAGATCCCAACCGGCCGATCGGATCGTTCCTGTTCCTGGGGCCGACGGGCGTGGGAAAAACCGAACTCACGAAGGCGCTGGCAGCGTTCCTGTTCAACGACGACAGCGCTTTGCTGCGCATCGACATGTCCGAATACATGGAGAAGCATGCGGTCTCGCGGCTGATTGGCGCGCCGCCCGGCTATGTCGGCTACGACGAGGGCGGTGCGCTGACCGAAGCCGTGCGCCGTCGCCCCTACCAGGTGATCCTGTTCGACGAAGTCGAGAAGGCGCATCCGGACGTATTCAATATCCTGTTGCAGGTGCTCGACGACGGCCGTTTGACCGACGGCCAGGGCCGCACGGTCGACTTCAAGAACACGCTGATCGTGCTGACCAGCAATCTCGGCAGCGAGGCGATCGCAGCGCTCAAGGACGAGGACGATGTCGAGCTTGCGCGTGCCGGCGTGATGAACGTCGTCCAGCGTGCGTTCCGCCCCGAGTTCCTCAATCGGCTCGACGATGTTTTGCTTTTCCGCCGCTTGAGCCGCGCCGACATGGTGGGCGTCGTTGCGATCCAACTGAAGCACCTGGAGAAGCTGCTGGCGGATCGCAAGATATCGATCGTTCTCGACGCCGACGCGCGCGAGTGGCTCGCGCAAGCGGGTTACGACCCGCTCTACGGTGCAAGGCCGCTCAAGCGCATCATTCAGCGCGAACTGCAGAACCGACTCGCGAGCCAGATTCTGGCTGGAACCGTCAAAGACGGTGACCGCGTACGCGTCGGGGTGATCGAAAACGCGCTGTCTATCGGCGTCGAACACGCGGATTTGGACACCACGCACAAGCAGAAGCGTATGGCGGGTGAATGAGGCCCAAAAGAGCCATGCAAAAAACGCATTGTCATCATGCGGAGTCTTGTTTTTGCCGATAATGACCATCGCGTGACATGTAACATCAAGGTAAAACAATGTCTTAGAGGCGATATCCCCAAGCAAAACTCTCTGAATCGGATTGCTTGACTTGGGGGGGGCATCCCAGTAGAAACCCGGCCTCGCCACGACGCCTCGGCGACGAGCTCACAAGGCTCCTCGACGGGACCGACCGGCACGCTGTTTGACAAGTGAATATGGAATGGAAGGGATGCGCAGGCGGCGGCTTGGGCTTACGTCCGAGCAAGCTCTGCTCTGTCGCATCCTTCATAGGTAAGCGGTCTTCGGCCCGCCGGTGCAAACCGGTATCGAAGATCGTGCGAACAGCAGTAAATGAGCTTGTAAAGGACCGTTAGTTTGGATTGCGGTTTGTCGCTCTTCGGAGCGATCGACGGATCCAAGTTAACCTGAGAGTTTGATCCTGGCTCAGAACGAACGCTGGCGGCATGCCTAACACATGCAAGTCGAACGCCCCGCAAGGGGAGTGGCAGACGGGTGCATAACACGTGGGAACCTACCCTTGGGTTCGGAATAACCGCGGGAAACTGCGGCTAATACCGGATACGTCCTCTGGGAGAAAGATTCATCGCCCTTGGAGGGGCCCGCGTCGGATTAGCTAGTTGGTGAGGTAACGGCTCACCAAGGCGACGATCCGTAGCTGATCTGAGAGGATGATCAGCCACACTGGAACTGAGACACGGTCCAGACTCCTACGGGAGGCAGCAGTGGGGAATATTGGACAATGGGCGCAAGCCTGATCCAG
>JAIXXA010000180.1 GCA_027490975.1 Rhodospirillaceae bacterium | reverse complement strand
GCTGGCGGCGCTGGCCGATGGGCACAGCGCTGATTTCGCGATCACGGCCGATGCGGCGGGCCATCTGACCGGCCATGTCGACACCGGCGAAACGAAACTGACGATGCGCCTGCCGGGCCTGGCCGACCGGCCCTTTTCGGTCGCGTTCAGCGTTCGCTATCTGGCCGAGTGCCTCGCCTATCTGCCGGCCGGGCCGGTGACGTGGCGGTTTGCCAGCACGGCTATCCGGAGCGACGGGCTCATTGCACCGTGCCTGTTCGAGGGGGCCGGCCGGTCCGTGGTGCTGATGCCGCGCCGTATCACCCGACCGGTTGCGGCGCTCGATCTGGGAGAGGCCGCATGACCGCTCTCCGGGCGACGCTGGCGCGCTCCTATTCCGGCGCGCTCGTCGATCTCGATGCGCCGGACTGGCGCGAGATCGACCTCGACGATGTGGCGCGCGCGCTCTCCACCATGGCGCGCTTCAACGGCCACACCTGCCGGCCTCTGCCGGTGCTGGAGCACAGCCAGGTCGTGGCGCAGCTGGTGCCGCCGCGCCACCGGCTCGCGGCGCGGCTGCATGATGGCCACGAGTACATGACCGGCGACTCCACGCGGCCCTATGTGGCGACGCTGGAGAAGCGCCTCGGGAGTGACCTGATCCGGCGCGTGATCGATGGCATCAAGTTCGATCTCGACGTGGCGATCGCCCGGCAGCTCATCGAGCGGTTCGTGCCCGGCCTGCCGCAGGCCGATCTGGAGGCGCGGCAGCTGGCGGCGGAGATGCGCTCGCCCATCGTCAAGGCGGCGGATGAGGCGGCCAGCGCCATCGAACTGAAGCGCTTCTTCGGCGGGATGGTGGCCAGCCCGTCGCCATACTACCCGGAGCGGATGCCGGAGCCGGAGGACGTGGCCCGCGAATGGCTGGCCGATGTCGAGCGCGAGACGCGCGAGCGGTTCGCATCCCCTGCGTGCGTGGCGGCACCCCTCGACCCGTTTCATCCCCATGCGCAGGTCAGCGTGGTCTATGTCGACGAGGGCGAGCGCTGATGCTGCCGATCCATCCGCTTGCCGACCTGTTCCCGCCGCTCGATGGCCCGGCCTTCGCGGCGCTCAAGGCGGATATCGCCGCGAATGGGCTGCGGGAGAACATCACGCTCTGGCAGGGTGCTGTCATCGACGGGCGCAACCGGTTTCGGGCCCTTGTCGAGCTGGGCGAGCTGACGCCCGAGGGGGAGCCGACCAGCAGCGAGCGGTTCAAGTTCCAGTATTTCTCCGAATGGTCGAGGTCGTATCCGGAAACCGATCTGGTCGCCTTCGTCGTCTCGAAGAACCTGCACCGCCGGCACCTGAACGAGAGCCAGCGCGCGGTGATCGCGGCCAGGCTGGCCACGATGGGGCAGGGGCGGCCGGCCTCGGCTCAAGCAGCGCGAAGCGCGGTAGCCGAACAGGAGCCGGCTCATGTAGCGCGGAGCGCGGTAGCCGAACAGGAGTCAAGTCAAGCCGATGACATCCCGGCAGATTTGCCGGATTCGGAGAGGTGTGCGGGGGGCTCTGACCCCCTCCCTTGCCCTCCCCCCGAGGGGGAGGGGGCGCGCGTGTCACCTGCTCTGACGCAGGGCGCGGCGGCGGCGATGCTGAACGTCTCCGAGCGGTCCGTCCGCTCGGCCCGCGTGCTGTTCACCGGACCGATCGAGATCGTCGACGATGTCGTGGCCGGGCGCGAGAGCGTCGACGGCGCGGCGAAGCGGCTCAAGGCCGCGAAGGCGATTGTGGCTGATGCCAAGGCCGCCCGAAACGCCGATGCCGACGGCGCGACAGCGCCGCAAGGCCGACTGGCCGCCGCGCCAGATGGCGCGAGCACGTCCGGGCCCAGCCCGGACAATGAATCCGCTGCCATTGTCGCCGCCTATGAACGGCTGAAAAAGGAGCGTGACGCGGCGCAGGCCCGCAAGAAGGCGGAAAAGCTGGCGCGGCGGGCGCAGCGCGAACAGGATCTCGGCGCGCGCATTGCCGCCTCGGCCACGCAGATCGACGGCATGATCGCCGCCGGGCAGCGCTTCGGCGTCATCCTCGCGGACCCGGAATGGCGGTTCGAGACCTATGGCGCGGGCGGCATGGATCGCTCGGCCGACAATCACTATCCGACCACGCCTGTCGATCAGATCATGGCGCGGCCGGTCAGCGATCTGGCGGCGGAGGATGCCGTGCTGTTCCTCTGGGCGACGGCCCCGATGCTGCCCGACGCGCTGGCCGTGATGTTCGCCTGGGGCTTCACCTACAAAAGCCATGCGGTCTGGCTGAAGGACCGGATCGGCACCGGCTACTGGTTCCGCAACCAGCACGAGCTGCTGCTGGTTGGCACGCGCGGGCGGTTCCCGGCGCCGGCGCCCGGCACGCAATGGCGCTCGGCGGTGGCCTATCCGGTCGGCGCGCATTCGGAAAAGCCGCCCTTCGCGCACGAGATGATCGAGGCGCTGTGGCCCTCGCTACCGAAGCTGGAAATGAACGCGCGGGCCGCCCGGCCCGGCTGGACCGTGTGGGGCGCGGAAGCGCCGGATAGTCACAAAAGGGATGCGGCATGAATCCGATCAGCGTCGAAGGATTTCGCAAGCCGGATGCAGCGCCCAGCCCCGGGCCTGCGCCGATCCAGCAATGGATCGAGATCGCGCTGCTGCGGGTCGATCCGTCCTATCAGAGGCCGATCAAGGGCTCCGGCCCGAAGAATGTCGCGCGCATCGCGGCCGAGTTCGACTGGAGCAAGTTCGCGCCGGTCGTCGTGGCGCCGATCGAGGGCGGGTTGTTCGCCATTGTCGATGGCCAGCACCGCACCACGGCAGCGGCGCTGATCGGCGTCGAGCGGGTGCCGTGCCACATCATCCAGGCCGATGCCGGCCAGCAGGCGCGGGCCTTTGCCGCGATCAACGGCGTGGTGACGCCGATGTTCACCGGCGCGCTGTGGCATGCCCGCCTGCAGGGCGGAGACAAGGCGGCGCGGCGTCTCGCTGCGGTGCTCGATGCGGCCGACGTGTCCATCACGCGCTTTCCTGTCGAGGCGCGCAAGATGAAGCCGGGCGAGACCGGATCCGTGAAGGCGCTGGAAAACGCGCTGGCCAGATATGGCCGCGAGACTCTGATCACCGCCCTGCAATGCATTGCGCAGACCGGCGACGGCCATGTCGGCCTCGTGCGGGCGGCGGTCGTCACGGCGTTCTGCGAGGTGCTGCATCAGGCGCATTACTGGCGCGATGCCGGCGACGCGCTGTTCCGCGCCATCGACGATCTGGGTCTGGGCCAGCTCTACGAGCGCGAATTCGCCGTGCGGTCTCCAACGGCGAAACCCATCGTCGCCCGCCTCGCGGATGCGATCCGGCATCATCTGACGGTCACCCTCGGCACGCCCGCGACGAGGGCGCAACCTTGACCGCTGAAACTCATCTGCCGCTCGGGTTCTGTGCCGAGGCCGCCTTGCGGGCCGCGAGCCGGTGCGAGCAGCTGGCGGCGGGCTGCACCGTGCGCCCGGCCCTGCGGCCCGTGGTGGAGCGGAACGACGCGGCGGCGCTGCGCAAGCTCGAACGGATGGCGCGGCGCGCCCAGGCCATGGGGCCGGAGATGGCGCGGCTGGTGAACCTGCCCGACGACCTCGTGATGGCGCTGGCGGCGCTGCCAGAGGCCCGGCTGCGGGAGATGACGGCTCTGCCCGGTGGCGACCAGCCGGGGTTCGGGGGCTCATGCAGCCCGAAGGGCGATAGCCCCCGAGGTGACAGATGAGCGCCGCCCTTCTCGGTCTCGCCTTCAAGGCCGAAGCCCCTTCGCCCGTGGCGAAGCTGATCCTGCTTAAACTCGTCGACTGCGCGCGCGATGACGGGCGGCATATTTTCCCCTCGGTCTCGACCGTGGCGCGGGTCTCGCAATGCGACGAGCGGACCGTGCAGCGGGTGCTGAAACGCTACTGCAATGTCGGCCTGCTGCAGCGCGTGAAGGAGGGCGGCGGACGCGGCGCGCCGGCCTCCTACGAGCTCAATATCGACGTGCTGGCGCGGCTGGCGCGCGACGGCTGGGCGGCGACTTTCGGGGCCGCAGAGGCCGCCAATGACGCGGCGGAATCGGGCGCCTGCGCGGGTGAATCCGGGGGCGAAAACGGGGCTTGCGAGGGCCTGAATCCGGCCTGTGACGCGGCGTCCGGCCATGCGCAGGATGCAGAACAGGCGCATGACTTCACCGCCAGTCATGCAGAAAAAAACGGTGACACCGTGTCACCCTTTTCCGAAACGGTGACATTGGCGCACGAAAAGGGTGACATGATGTGTCACCCAACCCCTTATAGAGAACCCTTAGTATCTGAGAGAGAGGGCGCGGGAGCGCGCGAGGGGGAGACACCCCCTGTGGACAACTCGCCAGAAGGCAACCGGGGTGCAGTCGGGCATCAGGGCGCCAACGGGGGCACGGGGGCTCAGGCAGCGCGGCGCGCGGTAGCCCCCGACGAAAACCCCATCCCGACGCTCGACGATTTCCGGAAAAAATGGCCGACGACGCTGGCCGACGACAACGCCCGCGTCGCTGCCGAGTGGGCGCTGCTGGCGATGCCGGAGCGGGCCGAGGCCGTGGCGCGGATCGGCGATTTCGTCGCCGCCGTCCAGAAGCTCGGGCGCTCGAAACTGCCGGCCGGGTCGACCTATCTCCGCGACCGGAAATGGCGCGACCTGCCGGCCATGGCCGCCACGCAGGCCGCCGGCGAGATCGCGACGTTCGAGGCCTTCTCCCGCGGCTGGTGGGCCGTGCTGTTCCACCGGCTCAATGCCGGCGAGCCGTGCGGGTTCATGGTCTCGGCCGCCGCCTCCTCCCGCACGCCGGCCAGCGCCAGACGGGCGCAGGCGGCCGGTGCCGACGAGCTGCGCTACGTGCCGGCCTCGGCGGCGCGGGCGCGCGCCTGGACCGCATGGCTGGCGAGCAGGCGGCTGCATCTGCCGGAGTTCAAGCCCGAGCAGGCGCTGTGGCTGCCCGATCGCGATCCGCCCGCCCTTCCCGTTGACCTCAGCGATCTGTGAGTACGATGCGCCAGCGCAAATCATCCCTGACCGGTGCCCTGCGTCCTGTCTCCGCCGCCGCGCATCTGCGGGCCATCAAGGCTGCCAGCGAGGCGATGGAGCAGCAGCGGCGCGAGGCCCGCCGGCAGATGCTGCACCGCATCCTCGCTCTGGAAAGCGCGGCACGGGGCCTGACCTGGCATGTGGCCGTGACGGCTCCGGGCAAGGAGCAGGCTGTCGAGCTCGGGCTCGTCGCGGCGGGCTTCTGGGCCTACGAGCCGCAGACCACGGTGACGATCGGCGACCGGCTGCGGCGGCGCGACGTGCAACGGCCGCTGTTCCCGCGCTATGTGTTCTTCGCCGCCCGGCGCGGCGCAAGGCAGGGCGATGTCCATGCGGTTCGGGGCTTCACGCGCGCGCTCGCCAGCGTCGGCGGGGACTGGCTCGCCGTGCCGGAGCAGGCTGTGCTGGCGCTCATGCAGGCCGAGTGCGGCGGGGTGTTCGACGCCACCGTCAAGACCCGGATCAGGACGGTGAAGGTGGGTGATTCGATCCGCATCGCGGCCGGGCCGCTCAAGGGCTGGCCGGCGACGGTGATCAGTGTCAGCGGGGCCAAGCGACTGAAATGTCTGGTCAATATGCTCGGGATCGAGACGCGCGCCGAGGTTGGGTTTGACTCTGTCACGGTTTGTGCGTAGCGAATCGAGCCACAGGACGACCCGCTGACGGAAGACGTGCTGCCCCGCCGGAAACGGTATGAGGGCGGACGGCGGACCCGGAGAGACCGGAGCGCAATCGCTCGCCGTCTCTCACTTCAACCAGAGTTGCGACCGACGCGATGCGGGCTCGAACCGGGCCTGCGCCGCCGCATCGCGGGTCCTTCCCGGCCCGCCCCCAGCCCGCGGCGTAGGACGGCGCGGGATTTTTCCAGTGAGGCCGGTTTCGGGATTGGGTTAACGGGTTGACGCATGGCCGGGCCGGTTAACAGCATCCTGACTGTGAAGGCGCTGGCGGCGCGCGATGCGATAACGCCGGCGGCGGTGTCGAAGTTCGTGAAAGAGCACGGCGTCCCCGCCGAGCGCGATCAGCGCGGCCGCGTCGTCGGCATCGATGTCGAGACATGGGACCGGATGCGCGCGGCAAGCCGCGACGGGGCGATGGCCCGGAAGCCGGCGACCCAGACGACGCCACCGGTGCCGGCCGGCCCGGCCATCGGAAGCCTGGACGAGGCGCGCCTCGACAAGCTGCGGGTCGACACACGGCTGGCGCAGATGCGGGCCGACGAGGAGGCCCGGCGGCTGCTGCGCCGTGACCTGGTCGACGAGGCTGTATCGCGGCTGGGCGAGGAGATCGCCCGCTGCATCGAGTTGCAGGGGCACACCGACCGTCTGGCGCGAGCCTGCGGCGGCGACAACCTGAAAGCTCTGCGCGCCGAATTGAAGGCGATCGTCCACGAGATCCAGAGCAAGATCGCGGATACCTGCGCGCGGATGTCGATCGAGGCGCCCGCGCTCGACCCCATGCTGCACGAGGAGCCGGAGCCGGTCTGACGCATCGCCGCCCGTCGCAGTCACAGGCTGACCCAGACGATGACGATGCACCCCGGTGCCCTGAAGCTGGTCGCGTCGCGCCTCGCCGACACGCTGCGCCCGCGCCCGCCGATGCGGGTGTCGGACTGGCTGGCCGAGAACCTCGTGCTGGTCGATGGCAACCGTGCCGGCCAGCTGTGGAGCCCGGCAGGTGCGCCGTACCTGGTCGAAATCGCGGATTGCCTGTCCGAGGCGCATCCGTCGACGCTGGTGACGGTGCGCAAGAGCCAGCAGACGGGCGCGTCGATCCTCGCGCTCGGATGGGTGCTCTACTGCGCCGACCGCGAGCCGGCGAACATGCTCTACGCGGCCCCGAACATCTCGCTGCTGCGGGATCTGAATTCGGCGAAGCTGCAACCGCTCATCGATGCCTGGCACAAGCGGCAGGCACGGCGTATCATCGCGCCGACGGTGTCGCGCTCGGCCTCGTCGAGCACGACCTACGAAAAGGTGTTCACGCGCGGCGGCCGGCTGTTCCTCGGCAACGCCAACTCGGTCGAGGACCTGTCCTCGAAAACCGTCAAGAAGGGGATCAAGGACGAGCTGTCCAAATGGGCTCCGATCCCCGGCGCGCAGGACCCGGAGGATCTGTTCTTCGGTCGGTTCACGGCGTTTCGCGCCAGTGACGACTGGAAGATCCTCGAGATTTCCACGCCGGAATATGACTCCGGCGACCCGCTGGGCGAGAAGCCCGGCCACTGCCGGATTGATCGCAGCTTCAAGCGGTCCGATCAGCGGTTCTGGCACATCGCCTGCCCGGAGTGCCAGCACCTGCAGGTGCAGGTGTTCGAGCAGCTGAGGGTCGACGAGGCGCACCCGCATCGCTCGCGCTACCTGTGCGAGAACTGCGGGCACGAGATCAGCGAGGCCGAGCGCCGCGCCCAGGTGATGCCGGAGGCCGGTGCGCGCTGGATCGCGACTCAACCCGGGCCGGATCGGCATCCGGGCTTTCACATCGACGGGTTCTGCTCGCTGATGATGAGCTATGGCGCCATCGCCGAGGATTGGCTCAAGGCGCGCGGCGGTGGCGAGATCGGGCTCAAGGGGTTTCACAACCTCACGCTGGGTCTGCCTTTCCAGTATCGCGGCGATGCGCCGGATCATGAGAAGCTGCTGGCGCGCCGCGAGGAGCATCTGCAGCGCGGCCATGTGCCGGCGGATGCGCTGATCGTCACGGCCAGCGCCGACGTGCAGATGCGTGGCATCTGGCTGGAGATCGTCGGGTGGACGGCGGATCGCCGGTCGTACCTGATCGATGCGGCCTATCTCGGTGGCGACACCGACTCGCCCGGCGCGCCGGTGTTCGAGCGGCTGCGGGCGATGACGCTGGACCGCGATCTGATCGATGCATGGGGCAGGCCCCGCCGCATCGATGCGCTCGGCGTCGATGCCGGTTATCGCCAGCACATCGTGGCGCAGTGGGTGCGCTCGAACCAGACGCTGCACCCGGACATGGGCCGCGACATGGTGTTCGCGCTCAAGGGCGAGGATGGCTGGAGCCGCCCGCCGCTCGGCCTGCCGAAGCTGGTCGACATCGATCTGGACGGCCACAAGGTTCGGCAGGGGTGCCGGCTCTGGCCGGTCGGAACCTGGCCGCTCAAGGCCTCGGTCTATTCGGCGCTGGGCCGCGAGCGCATCGCGTCGAGCTTCGACGAGGTGCCGGCGGGGTACTGCCATCTGCCCGCCTGGGCGGATGCCGAGTACGTCCAGCAGCTGACCGCCGAGCGGCTGGTCGACACGGTTCATCGCGGCGTCGCAACCGGCAAACGCTGGGAAAAGATGCGCGCCGACAACCATTTTCTGGATTGCCGCGTCGGCAATCTGGCGCTGGCCGAGCATCTCGGCCTGTCCGACATGACGGCCGACGAATGGGCGAGCCTCAAGGCCCGCCGCACACCGCCGGCCGACGACGCCGTGCCGCTGTTCTCGGCGCGCGCCACACCCGAAACCGCGCCTCCGGCGCCGCGTGCTGTCCCGCCGTCCGATGACTGGCTTGGCGGCCGCGCCGACAACTGGTGACCGATGGCCTGGACACAAGCCGATCTCGACCGGCTCGATCAGATGATCGCCTCCGGCGCGAAGGAAACCCGGTTTCAGGCCGGCGATTCCTCGCGCTCGGTGACGCTGCACAGCCTGCGCGATCTGCGTGCGCTGCGCGACCAGATGGCCGCCGAGATCGCCCAGACCGCCGGCGCAGCAACCGGCATGGCGACATTCGCCAGCCATAGCCGGGACTGACCATGAGCGCCTACCTCAAGGCCCTGTCGCTGGTCGCTCCCGGCTATGCCATGCGCATCGCCGCCGCCCGGCTGGCGCTGCGGGGCTATGACGGCGCGCAGCATGGTCGGCGCACCTCCAGTTTCCGCCGCGATCTCGGCAGCGCCAATGCCGAGATCGGGCAGGCCCTGCCGGTGCTGCGGGCCCGCTCGCGCGAGCTGGTGCGCAACACGTTCATTGGAGAGCGGGTGCTGTCGATCCTCTCGACGCACATCGTCTCGCCGGATCTGACGATCCGCATCACCGGCCGCTCGGCCACGGCGACGCGCAACGCGCAGGCGCTGTGGGATGAGTGGCTGCAAGCCTGCGACATCGAAGGCGAAACCGGCCTCACCGGCCTGCTTGAACTGGCGATCCGCTCGTCACTTGAGGGCGGCGATTCGATCATCCGCATGATCGACCGGCCGCTGCGCGAAGCGCGCCCGGTGCCGCTGGCGCTGTTCGTCGGCGAGGGCGACCTGATCGATCACGGCCGCGACAGCGCGATCCAGACGGCAGGCCAGACCGGCCGGGCCCGGCTTGGCGTGCAGCTCGGCGATTTCGACGAGCGGCTGGGCTACTGGCTGTTCGCGACGCCGCCCGGCGAGCCGGCCGCCACGCTGACAACGCCGGTCTCGGCTCTCGTGCCGCGCGCCGATGTCTGCCATCTTTTCCGCCGCAAGCGCGCCGGGCAGGTGCGCGGCGTGCCGGTGCTGGCGCCGGTGCTGATGGCGGCGCGCGACTATGGCGACCTCATGGACGCGCTGATCGTCAAATCGCGGCTGGAGGCCTCCATCGGCCTGATGGTCAAAGGCACGCGCCCGCTCGGCAACATCGCCCAGGCGGCGGATGCGGCCGGCAACCAGAACCGCATCGAGTCGCTGCGGCCCGGGATGGTGAACTACCTCAACGAGGGCGAGGATGTGGTGCCGTTCGCGCCCGCCGGCAACACCGCCTTCGAGCCCGTCTCCCGCGCCTGCCTGCTCGGCATCGCGGCCGGCACGGGCCTGACCTATCACCAGCTGACGGGTGACCTGACGCAGGCGAACTATTCCAGCCTGCGCGCCGGGCTGATCGAATTCCGCCGCGATCTGGCGTCCTGGCAGTGGAACACGCTGATCCCGCAGACGCTGGCGCGCATTGTCGATCGCTTCCTCGACCGCGCCATTCTGGCCGGCCGCCTGCGCGGCACGCGGGCCGACTACAGGATCGAGTACGTCATGCCGGCAAACGAGCCGGTCGATCCGAAGAAGGATCTGGAGGCCGACATTCTGGCGGTCCGCGCCGGGCGCATGAGCCCGCAGGACTTCATCGGCGCGTGGGGCCGCGACTGGCGGACGGTCGTCGATGAGTACGCCGAGTTCATGGGCCTGATCGACAGCAAGAACCTCGCGCTCGACATCGATGCCCGCAATCGCACCCGCACCGGCCAGGCCGTGACCGAGCCGGCGACAACCGAGGACGCCAACGTATGACGACCGCCACGCCACGCGGGTTCGACCCGACGCAGCGCCAGACCCGCCTCGCGAGCTTCACGGGCGGCAGCTACAACGCCGAGACCCGCACGGCCGAAGTCGTGATCTCGTCGGGCGCGCCGGTGCGCCGATGGTTCGGGTTCGAAGAGCTGGCCGTCGCCGATGGCGCGGTCGATCTCGCCCGTGTCGGCATGGGGCAGGTGCGCCTGCTCGATCATCACAACGGCTCCAGCCGCGACGCCGTGCTCGGTGTGCTGGAAAGTGCCCGCATCGAGAACGGCCGCGTCGTCGGCACCGTGCGTTTCGGCGAAACCGAACAGGCCCGCGAAGCCGCCGGGCAGGTCGAGCGCGGCGAGCTGACCGGCATCAGCGCCGGCTATCGCATCCTTCAGTGGCGGATGGTGTCCGTCGACGAGAACGAGAACGAGACCTGGCGCGCCGAGCGTTGGGAGCTCCTCGAAGTGTCGCTCGTCTCCATCCCTGCCGATCCCCATGCCGGCGTGAGGTCTGCCGACCTCGCGCCGCCAGAGCCGCCGGCCTCGCCGGTTTCACCCGAGCCGGTTTCCCCGGCCGCTACCCGAGGAACAGTCATGACTCAGCAGATCGCCGAGCAGGACGCGCCGGCCAACACCCCGGCACCTGTCGTTGCCAACACTCCCGATCCCGGCGAGGCGCTGCGCGCCGAGCGCACCCGCGCCGCCGAGATCCAGCAGCTCGCCGCGCAGCACAACCTGCCGGCTGACATCACCGCCCGCGCGATTCAGGACGGCATCAGCGTCGAGCAGTTCCGCGGCCGCGCCTTCGATGCGCTCGCGGCCCGTCATGCGCCCGCCTCGCATGCCACGGTGCGGCAGGACGAGACCGAGACCCGCCGCCTCGCGATGGAGGAGGCCATCACCCGCACGATCGGCATCGAGCAGGGCGACTGGTCGGAGCCGGCCCGCGCCTATCGCGGCTTCAGCCTCGTCGATCTGGCTGTCGAGCGACTCGGTGAACGCCGCGTCGCATCGAGCTTCCAGGCACGCGAGGAGGTGCTTCGCCGTGCGATGCACACGACGAGCGATTTCCCGATCCTGCTCGAGAACGCGGTCAACCGCTCGCTGGCCCCGTCCTATGCGCTGGCCCAGCCGACCTATCGCGAGATTTCGATCCGCGAGGATTTCGTCGATTTTCGCCCTCACACCACGGTGACGGTCGGTGATTTCCCGATGCTGCAGCCGCTCAACGAGGCCGGCGAGATCAAGTTCGG
>JAIXXA010000140.1 GCA_027490975.1 Rhodospirillaceae bacterium | reverse complement strand
TCGAAATAGGCGGGCACGGTCACCACCGCGCGGTCCACGTTGCGCCCCAGTGCCAGTTCCGCACGTTCTTTGACCGCGCGCAGAATGTCGGCACTGATCTCGACAGGCGTCAGCAGGCGGTCGCCGATTTTGAGGCGCGCCATGCCGCCTTCGGCCGCCGCGCCGAGCTCGTAGGGGAGTTGGCCGCCGAGGCGCGCCAAGTCGGCGGCCCCGCGCCCCATCAGGCGCTTGATCGAAGAGACGACGATTTCGGGCCGGTCGAGCAACTGGCGGCGCGCCATTTCGCCGACCAGCGGATCGGCACCGTCGATATAGGCCACAACCGAGGGCACAAGACCCGAGCCGCGCGCATCGCGCACGATCTCGGCCTTCTGGTCGCGCGCCAGGGCCACGACCGTGTTCGTGGTGCCAAGATCGATGCCGACCGCCAGCCCCTGTTCGTTTTCGTGCGGCAGCGGCGTCTGGCCGGGCTCGTAGATCTGCAGCAGCATCAGGCCGATTCCGATTTGAGGGCGAGCAACGCGCGCCGATTGCGCGCCTCGTCGGCGAATTTGTCCAAGTATTTGAGGCGCAGCGTGGCAAGCCGTGCGGCGGCGAGGTCGTCTTCCGCAAAGGCCACCGCGATTTCGCCCAAGCACGCGGCGGCATCGTTGCGGGCGGCGACGGCGAGTTTTTCGACAACGGCGGCGTCCGCCGCTTCGTGCAGCTTTTCGCGCCGCTCGAGCTGGTCGTCGAGCAGTTCCATGTCGCGGATCGTGTGGCTGCCCTCGCCGTCGATCGGCAGGCCGCGCAAAGCCAGCAGATACGTGGCGCGGGCAAGCGGGCTTTTCAGCGTCTCGTAGGCGTCGTTGAAGGCAACCGCCTGGCTCTGCGAGATCTGGCGCGCGCGCGGGGCCGCATTGGCGAAACGATCGGGATGCAATTGGCGCTGGAAGCCGAAATAGAGCTGGTCGAGCACGGGTACCTGGATGTCGAAGCCCGGCGCGAGACCGAGCCGCGCGAAATGGTCGAGCGGCTGCGGCGGCTGGATCGCCTTGCAGGTCGCGCAGAACAAAGCTGCCGCCGCCACGGGGCCGCGGCACGACCAGCACGCGCCGAACGCGGCAGCGGGCTGGGCGGAATCGGCATCGGTTGCGAGCGGCGTGATCTGCATTTTGCGGACGGCGTTGGGCTGCGGCGGGCGGGCTTAGATGTGGAAGCTTTCGCCGCAGCCGCAGCGGCCTTTTTCGTTCGGATTGCGGAACACGAAACCCGACTGCAGCTTTTCCTCGACGAAATCCATCTCGGTGCCGAACACGAACATCGAGGCTTTCGGATCGATCAGGATTTTGATGTCCTGGGCGGGTTCCACCACCTCGTCGGACGGGCCTTTGTCGTCGGCGTATTCGAGCGTGTAGGTCATGCCCGAACAGCCGCGCGTGCGCACGCCCACGCGCACGCCGAACGACGGCTTGCCGCGCTTGTCGAGCAACGCGCGCACCCGTTCGACCGCCGCTTCGGTAACGGTGATCGGCGGCGGGCGCACGCGCGGGGTGCGCTTGGGCGGTGCGGCGCCAGCAACGGGGGCGGCGGTGGGTTCGCTCATGGCGGAACGTCCTTGTTTTCGGTCAGGCGTGCTTCTTGCGATAGTCTTCGATCGCGGCCTTGATCGCGTCTTCGGCCAGAACCGAGCAGTGGATCTTCACCGGCGGCAGCGCCAGATGCTTGGCGATGTCGGTATTTTTGATCGTCGCGGCCTCCTCGACCGTCTTGCCCTTGACCCATTCGGTCACGAGCGAGGACGACGCGATGGCCGAGCCGCAGCCGAAGGTCTTGAACTTGGCGTCTTCGATGATGCCGTCGGGACCGACCTTGATCTGCAGCTTCATCACGTCGCCGCAGGCGGGCGCGCCGACGAGGCCCGTGCCGACGCTGTCGTCGCCCTTGTCGAAGGCGCCGACATTGCGCGGATTTTCGAAATGATCGATCAGTTTTTCGCTGTAGGCCATGGGTGATGCTCCTGGTTCGAGGGGGTTATAGCCGGTTCGGGCGCCAACGTCAGCGGGGCGGTGTCAGTGCGCTGCCCATTGGATGGATTTGATGTCGATGCCGTCCTGCGCCATCTCCCACAGCGGGCTCATGGCGCGCAGCTTCGACACGGCCTGGACGATGCGCTCGGCCGCGTAGTCGACCTCGGCTTCCGTCGTGAAACGCCCGAAGCCGATGCGCAGGCTCGTATGCGCAAGCTCCTCCTCGACGCCGAGGGCGCGCAGCACGTAGCTCGGCTCGAGCGACGCCGACGTGCAGGCCGAGCCCGACGACACCGACAGATCCTTGATGCCCATCATCAGCCCCTCGCCTTCGACGTAGGCGAAGGAGAGGTTGAGGTTGCTCGGCAGGCGGTTTTCGAGATCGCCGTTGAGGAACACTTCGGGCAGCTTGGCGTTGATCGCGGCCATGAAGCGGTCGCGCAGCGCCTTCATGCGCGTGGCTTCGGCCGCCATTTCGTTCTTGGCGAGTTCGGCCGCTTTGCCGAGGCCGACGCACAAGGGCGTGGGCAGCGTGCCCGAACGCATGCCGCGCTCCTGGCCGCCGCCATGGATCATCGCCTGCAGGCGCACGCGCGGCCGGCGGCGCACGAACAAGGCGCCGATGCCCTTGGGCCCGTAGATCTTGTGGCCCGAGATCGACATGAGATCGATCTTCATCGCTTCCACGTCGAGCGGGATCTTGCCGAAGGCCTGCGCGCAGTCGGTATGGAAGAACGCACCCTTCTTGCGGCACAGGGCGCCGATTTCGGCGAGCGGCTGGATCACGCCGATCTCGTTGTTGGCCGCCATGACCGAGACGATGGCCGTGCGCTCGGTGATCGCGGCTTCGAGCGCCGCGAGATCGACGAGTCCGTTCTGCTGCACGGGCAGATACGTGACCTTGAAGCCTTCCTGTTCGAGATGGCGGCACGTGTCGAGCACGCATTTGTGCTCGGTCACGAGGGTCACGATATGGTCGCGCTGGTCCTTGTAGAAGCGCGCCACGCCGCCGATCGCGAGATTGTTGGACTCGGTCGCACCCGACGTGAACACGATCTCGCGCTCGTCGCCGCCGATGAGATCGGCGATCTGCTGGCGCGCTTTTTCCACGCCCTCTTCGGCTTCCCAGCCGTATTCGTGGTTGCGGCTGTGCGGGTTGCCGAATTTCTCGGTGAAATACGGCATCATCGCTTCGAGCACGCGCGGATCCATCGGCGTCGTCGCCTGGTAGTCGAGATAGACCGGGCGGCGCGGCGCATTGGGACGGTCTGACGTGGGGGCGGTCTTGACGGCGGTGTTCATGTGGCGCTGGCTCCAGTTCGGTCAGGCGGCTTGTTGCGGTTGAGCGCGGCCAAGGCGGGTCGCAAGAGCCACCCAGGCTGCGGCGAAAGCGTCGATTTGGTCGGGCGTCGTGGCGGGTCCGAGCGACACGCGGATCGCGTCGCCGGCAGCGGCCCCCGCCCCCATGGCGGCGAGCACGCGGCTCTTCTTGACCTTGCCCGACGAACACGCAGCCCCCGCCGACACGGCGAAGCCCGCAAGGTCGAGGGCCATGATTTGGGTCTCGGCGGCCACCCCGACAAGGCCGATCGAACTTGTATTCGGCAAACGCGGCGCCGCAGCGCCGTGGATCTGCACCGCGGGCCAGGCCGCGCGCAACAGCGTTTCCAAACGGTCGCGCAGATCGGCCGCGAACGGCTTTGCGACCGCAGCGGCCGCCCCGAAACCGGCAATGCCGGCCACATTGTGGGTGCCGGCGCGCAAGCCCTGCTCCTGGCCGCCGCCGCGCAGCAAGGGATTGATCGCCACCCCGTCGCGCACCACGAGCGCGCCCACACCCTGCGGGCCGCCCAATTTGTGCGCCGACAAAGCGAGCGTATCCACGCCGAGGGCTGCAAAATCGACCGCGATCTTGCCGAGGCCCTGCACCGCATCGCAATGCAGCCGCACGCCGGCGGCCCGGCACAGGCGCGCCACCTCGGCGATCGGCTGGACCACGCCGGTTTCGTTGTTGGCCAGCATCACCGCCACCAGGCGCGGGCGCTTGGTGGCGATCAAAGTCTCAAGGGCGGCAAGATCGACCGCGCCGTCGCGATCGACCGGGATCGTCTCGGCGCCGTTGAGGGGCGCGAAAACGCAATCATGCTCGATCGCCGACACGAGGCACGCCTCGGGCGGAAAACCGTGCAAGGCGGCGGCATTGGCTTCGGTGCCGCTGCCCGTGAACACGATGCGCGCCGAGCCTGCATTGACAGCGTTGCCGAGCTGCACGCGCGCGGTCTCGACGCGCCGGCGCGCAGCACGCCCCGCCGCATGCACCGACGACGGATTGCCGACCTCGGCGAACGCGTCGAGCATCGCGGCCTGCGCTGCCGGCGCCAACGGCGCCGTCGCGTTCCAGTCGAGATAGACGCGCGTGTTCATTCGGCCGCAGCCATCTCGCCGCAGGCTTGCCCGGCGGCCGGCGCATTGCCGACCGTGCCGCCCACGCGGCGCGCGCACACGTCGGCCAAGCTCACGCGCGACAGATAATGATGGATCTGGTTGCCGAGCTCTTCCCACAGATCGTGGGTGAGGCACCGGCTTTTGTCGACGCGGCAGCCGACCGGCGAGTGCGAGGCGCAGCGCGTGGCGCGGATCGGCTCGTCGACGGCCATGATGATGTCGGCCACGCGCGTGGCCTCGCTGGCATGCGCCAGCAGATAGCCGCCGCCCGGCCCGCGCACCGAGCGCACGAGGCCGCTGCGCCGCAGCTTGGCGAACAGCTGCTCGAGATAGGACAGCGAGATTTCCTGCCGCTCGGCAATGTCGGCCAGAGCCACGGGCTGGCCCTTGCTGGCATTGGCCAGATCGACCATCGCCATCACCGCATAGCGCCCTTTGGTGCTGAGTTTCATCGCTAACGATCCTTCGATCTAACGGTCGAACTTGGACTGGGCGTCTTCGAGATCGCGCGCGTCGAGTTCGTCGCGCTGGGCTGCCACGCGGCCCTCGAGCTCGGCGATGCGCGCGCGCAAAGCGCCCATTTCGCCTTCCATGCGGTCGAGCGCGCGCGCCACCGGATCGGCGATTTCGCCCGTCGCCCCGTAGGCGCAGAAATCGTCGTTCTTCGGCCGGCCGACCACGCGCGCGGGAATGCCCACGACCGTGGCCCCGGCGGGGACCGCCTCGAGCACCACGGCGTTCGAGCCCACGCGGGCTCCTTTGGCGACCGTAAACGGCCCGAGGATCTTGGCGCCGGCCCCGACGATCACACCGTCTTCGAGCGTGGGATGGCGCTTGCCGTGGTCGAGCGACGTGCCGCCGAGCGTGACCCCCTGGTAAAGCGTTACGTCGGCGCCGATTTCGGCCGTTTCGCCGATCACCACGCCCATGCCGTGGTCGACGAAAAAGCGCGGCCCGATCCGGGCCGCCGGGTGGATCTCGATGCCGGTCAAAAACCGCGCGAGGCCCGAGATCAGCCGCCCGAGCAGCTTGAAATCGGCCGCCCAGGCGCGATGCGCCAGCCGATGCAGCAGCACGGCATGGAAGCCCGGATAGCTCAAAATCACTTCCAGACGCGAGCGCGCGGCGGGGTCGCGCGCCAGAACGGCGTCCAAGTCGGAGCGAATAGCCTTGAAACTCATCGGGTTGACTGCCTAATCTGCGGCTGAGGGGTGCCTGGTACCCACGGCACCGCGCAATGTCCTACGCCATCGCTCAAGAATTTAGGTTACCCGACTAGTCCGATCAAGTATCTTTTTGTTCAATCGCCGCTAGCGGCACGAATATACCCGAGTACCCGGCACGGGTTTTCGGTGTATCTGGAGGAAGGATGCCCGACGTCATCATCAACGGGGCCGACGGCCGCTTGGAAGGCCGCTTCGTCCAGGGGCCGAGCGAGCGCGCACCCATCGCCTTGCTGCTGCATCCGCATCCCCAGCATGGCGGCACCATGCACAACAAGGTCGTCTACACACTGAACCAAGCCTTCCTCAAGGGCGGCTTTTCGACGATGCGTTTCAATTTCCGTGGCGTGGGCCGCAGCCAGGGTGTGTACGGGCGCGGCGAAGGCGAATTGCAGGATGCGGCCTCGGCCCTCGACTGGCTGCAGCAGACCAACCCGAACGCCGCGAGCTGCTGGGTGGCGGGCTTTTCGTTCGGCGCTTGGATCGGCATGCAGCTGCTCATGCGCCGGCCCGAGATCGACCGTTTCATCGCGGTGGCGCCGCCCGCCAACGTGTTCGACTTCACGTTCCTCGCGCCGTGCCCGTCTTCGGGCCTGATCGTGCAGGGCGACAAAGACGAGGTGGTGCCCGAGGAATCGGTCGTCAAGCTCGTGGACAAACTCGCCAAGCAGCGCGACATCCGCGTCGATTATCGCGTGATCAAAGGGGCCAACCACTTCTTCACCGACCGGCTCGACAAGCTCGAGACGATGGTGAACGAATAGTCGAGCCAGCCCGTGCCCATCCCGCCGCCGCCGCCGCCGCCGCCC
>JAIXXA010000166.1 GCA_027490975.1 Rhodospirillaceae bacterium | reverse complement strand
GAGTCCCACAATGAAAACAACCCGCCGTCAAATCATCGCCGGTGCCGCAGGTGCGGCTCTGTTTGCCCCGGCTATCGCCACCACGCGCGCGCAGGCGCAGGCGAGCTGGCGCGCCCAGTTCCCGACGCTGAACGTCGCCGTCATCCCGTCGGAAAACCAGCAGACCGTGATGAGCCGCTACACGGCCCTGCAGGAATACTTTGCCCGGACGTTCGGCGTGCAAGTCCGCCTCTTCACGGCAACCGACTATGCCGGCATCATCGAAGCCGTGCGCGCGCGGCGTGTCGAACTCGCCTTCTTTGGCCCCGCCTCGTATGCGCGCGCCTTCGAAGTGACCGACGGCAACGTGGAGCCGATCGTCATCGAATCCGACATCAACGGCGTTGCCGCATATCGCGCGGTCATGATCGTGCGCAACGACAGCCCGGCCCAGAAGATCGAAGATCTGCGCGGCAAGACGCTGGCCTTCGTCGATCCCAATTCGACCTCGGGCTTCGTGGCGCCCAACTTCTTCCTGTCGAAGGCGGGAACGCCAGCCAACACCTACTTCTCGCGCACGGGCTTTGCGGGCAGCCACGACAACGTGGCGCTCGCCGTCGTGAACAACCAGTACGACGCTGGTTTCGTGTGGTACCGCTCGGCGACCGACAGCGTGTTCCAGCGCATGTGGGACCGCAACATGATCCCGAAGGATTCGGTGCGCGTCGTGTGGACGTCGCCCGACATTCCGGAAAGCCCGTGGGCGGTGCGCCGGGACCTGCCGCAGGCGATGCGCGACGATCTGCGCAAGGCCATGCTCGACATGCCGACCGTCGATCCGGCCGGGTTCAGGCAGATCACCGAAGGCAACTCGAAGGGCTTCGTGCCCGGCTCGCACGCCGTGTACGAACCGATCATCGAGATGATCAAGTTCAACCAGGCCCAGCGCCGCGGCTCCTGATCACGCGATGAGCGTTGCTGCGACAGCGTCGGATGCGGTCGAACGGTTCGAGACCGCCTGGCAGAGCCAGCGCCGCGAAAAGCGGCGCCAGCTCTGGCTGGGCGGTTTCGTGCTGCTCGTGTGTACGGTGCTGGCGTCGTACATGGCTGAGGTCAATCCGCGCAATCTGATCGAAGGGCTGCCGGGCGCTTGGAACTACATCTGGCGCACCGTGCCCGTTCTGCGCATCGAAACATTCCGCGCCGACATGGCGGAATGGTATTGGGGATTCTGGCACTGGCTCGAACTGCTGTTCGAGACGATCCTGATCGCCGGCCTCGCGACCTTGCTGGCTTTCGGCGCGGCATATGTCGGGTGCTTCTATGCGTCGGCCAATCTCAATTCCTCGCGCAGGGGCGTTTGAGTTGTGCGGCGCATCTTCGAGATATTCCGCGCCGTGCCCGAACTCGTCTACGCGCTCATATTCGTGTTCGCGTTCGGCCTCGGCGCCTTTCCAGGCATGCTGGCGATCGCGATCCACTCGGCGGGCGCGCTCGGCAAGCTGTTCGCCGAAGTGAACGAAAACGTCGATACGCGCTCGGTCGAGGGCGTGCAGTCGGCCGGCGCCTCGTGGTGGCAGACGATGGTGTTCGCCGTGTCGCCGCAAGTGATGCCGAACTATGTGAGCTATGCGCTGCTGCGCTTCGAGATCAACGTGCGTTCGGCCGCCGTGCTGGGCTTCGTCGGCGCAGGCGGCATCGGCGAAGAGCTGCTGCTGGCCGTGCGCCAGTTCATCTATCCGGAAATCTCGGCGATTCTGCTGATGATCATCGTGACCGTCGCGGTCATCGACATGGTGTGCGAACGGCTGCGCTCGAACTTGATGGGCGAGGGGCGCCAATGACGAACCCGCGCATGGAAACCGCCCTGCCGCACGCCAGCGAGATCGCCGCCCTGCAGGCGCGCTATCCGCAGATCTATGCGGCCGAGCAGCGCCGCAAACTCAAGCAGCTCGCCATTGCGGCGGCGATCGCTTCCTTCGTCGGCTTCGGCTTCTGGTGGATCGGCATGGGCTGGGACCGGTTTTTCGCCGGGCTCGGCAAGCTGGGCTGGCTGTTCCAGTTCCTGTTTCCGCCAAGCAGCGGCGGCTGGTTCATGTACTTCCTGACCGGCATGGGCGAAACGCTTGCCATGGCGTTTCTGGGCACGATGCTGGCGGCGATCGCCGCCGTCCCGCTCGGCTTCTTGGCTGCGCGCAACATCGTTTCGAACCGCATTTTCCATTTCGGCATCCGTCGCAGCCTCGACGGCTTTCGCGGCGTGGATGCGCTGATCTGGGCGCTTGTTTTCGTGAGCGCGGTGGGGCTCGGGCCGTTCGCGGGCGTGATGGCGCTGGCGCTGTCGGATGTGGGCACGCTTTCGAAGCTGTTCTCGGAAGCCATCGAGAATGTCGAGCGCGAGCAGGGCGAAGGCGTGCGCGCGGCGGGTGCGAGCGGCCTTCTCGAAACGCGCTTTTCCGTGGTGCCGCAGGTGCTGCCGGTATTCGTGTCGAACGTGCTCTACTACTTCGAGAGCAACACGCGCTCGGCAACGGTGCTGGGCGTGGTCGGGGCGGGCGGCATCGGGCTCGCCCTTGCAGACCGCATTCGCATCAACGACTGGGACCAGGTCTGCTTCATCGTGATCATGATCCTAATAACGGTTTCGATCATCGACGTGCTGTCGCGCACCTTGCGCGAAAAACTCGTCGGCAAGCAGCCGCTGCCGGTGTGAGTGCAGCCTTACGGCGCCTCGACCATGAGCTGCACGCGGTCGGCGGCAAAGCTCGTCATGCCGAAATCGATCGGCGCGCCGTCGGCCGATACGTTCACGCTTTCGGTCACGAGCACGGGCCGGGCGGGCGTGAGCGCCAGAAGCTCGATTTCGTCGGTCTCCGCCAATCGCGCCGTGATGCGCGTCCATTTGCGCCGGTAGTCGCCGTGGCCGAGGGCCGCCATCGCTTTGGAAATCGAGCGGTGCTTGCGCAGCGCTTCGGCGATGCCCGGCAGGCGTTCGGTCGGAAAGAAATGCAGCGCATAGCTCGTCGGGCTGCCGTCGGCGCTGCCGACCGAGCGCCACGCCACGACCGGCCGGCCGACGCGCAAGCAAAGCGCCTTGGCGATCGGCTTGGACGCGAACACTTCGGCGATGCCCAGAATCTCGTGGTGCGGGGCGCGGCCCTGGCGCAGCAGGTTCTCGGAAAAGCGCGTGCGCGGACCGAGCGCGTATTCGACCGCAGCACCCACCAGGAACGAGCCGCGCCCGCGTTCGACGCGCACAAGGCCGCGCTGCACGAGCCCGCCGATCGCGCGGCGCACCGTATGGCGGTTCACGCCGAAGCGGCGCGCAAGTGCGCCTTCCGATTCCAGGCGCTCGCCCGGTTTGTTGCCGCGCGCGGCGATCTCGCGGAACAGCGCTTCTTCGATGCGCTTCCACACGGCCGGACTTGTGTCGTCGCCGTAGATCGGTTCCATCCAGCGCACTCCTTTGAGGCGTCAGCAAAGCGCCACAAAAACTTCTCAGGTCCGCGCTATTCCAGCGCCGTCCCCCGACCTATCTTGTATAGACAAGTTCGCCGGATTGGACTAAACATACTTGTATAGACAAGTTGGATGATCCGCAAATGACAGTTTCCGTACCCGACCCCGCAACCGCAGGCGACCCTGCGACCGCCGCGCGCCAACGCTGGATGCGCGTTCTGGCCAAAGCCATGCCGGGCGAACTGGCTGCGGCGTGCGCGGCACTCGGGCAGATGCCGCGCGCGGCGTTCGTGCGTCCGCCCGAAACGGGTTTGGCGTTGCTGCGCGGCCGCATTGGCGGGCGCGGTGCGCCGTTCAATTTCGGCGAGGCTACGGTCACGCGCTGCGTGGTACGGCTTGAGGGCGACGCGGCGGGGCCAATGGGCTTTGGCTATGTGATGGGGCGCGACAAAAATCGCGCGGAGCAAGCGGCCATGCTCGACGCGCTTCTACAGCGCGGCAATGAAGGCGCGGCACGCCAGATCGACAAGCTCGAAGCCGCCCAGGCTGCGCGCATTGCCGCCCAAGCAGCGCGCGCCGCAACCAGCAAAGTCGATTTTTTCACGCTCGTGCGGGAGTAGAAGATGCGCGCGATGGAAGCCGGTTTCGCCGATCCTGTGTCCGACGCGCAAGCCGCGTTCCGTGCCGTGCTCGATGCGATGGCGCGCCCCGGGCGTCTGGCGCATTTTGCAGCCCCCGCCGAAGTGCCACCGGGTTTGGGCCGTGCGGCCGCCGCTTTGGCGCTGACCTTGGTCGATATGGATACGGCGGTATGGCTGGGCCCGGCCTGCGCCCCTGCCGCCGATTGGCTGCGTTTCCATTGCAGTGCGCGCTTGGCAGCAAGCCCGGCGGCTGCGCGTTTTGCGTTCGCGACGGCCGGCGAATGCCCGCCGCTCGCCCAATTCGATCTCGGCACCAACGAATATCCCGACCAATCGACCACGCTCGTTCTCGAAGTGCCGGGCCTCGCCCGTGGCGGCGCGCTCACGCTGCGCGGCCCCGGCATCGAAACGGTCGAGCATGTCGGCATTGCCGGTCTGCCGAGCGGCTTCTGGGGCCAGCGCGACATGCTGCACGAGCTGTTTCCGCGCGGGCTCGACATCGTTTTCGTCGCTGGCAATACCGCACTTGCATTGCCGCGCACCACGCGCGTGGAGGGTTAGGCCATGTATGTTGCCGTCAAAGGCGGAGCCAAGGCGATCGAGGCCTCGCATGCGCTGCTCGACCAGGCACGGCGCGGCGATCCGGCTACGCCCGAATTGTCGCTGGCGCAGATTTCCGGCCAGCTCACGCTCGCCGTCGATCGCGTGATGGCCGAAGGCTCGCTCTACGACCGCGAACTTGCGGCCCTCGCCGTCAAGCAGGCGCGCGGCGATCTCGTCGAGGCGATCTTTCTTTTGCGCGCCTATCGCACCACGTTGCCGCGCCTGGCCGAATCGCTGCCGGTCGATACCGACAAGATGCGCCCGATCCGGCGCATCTCGGCCGCGTACAAGGATCTGCCCGGCGGCCAGATGCTGGGGCCGACCTTCGACTACACGCATCGCCTGCTCGATTTTGCGCTTGCGGCCGAGGGCAAGCGCAAGACGGTCGAACCCGCTGCGGACGCGCCGCAAACCGATTGTCCGCGCGCGCTCGACATTCTCGACCGCGAAGGACTCATCGAGCAGGTCGCCGAAGACGACGCGTCCCCGCCCGATCTCACGCGCGATCCGCTGCAATTCCCGGCCGAGCGTGCGTTGCGCCTCCAGAATCTCGCGCGCGGCGACGAAGGCTTCCTGCTGGCGCTGGGCTATTCGACCCAGCGCGGCTATTCGTCGACCCATCCGTTTGCCGGCGAAATTCGCATCGGCGACGTCGATGTGGAGATCGTGCCTGAGGAACTCGGTTTTGCCGTGTGCATCGGCGACGTCCGCGTGACCGAGTGCGAGATGATCAACCAGTTCCAGGGCTCGCGCGAAAAGCCCGCGCAGTTCACGCGCGGCTACGGGCTCGTCTTCGGCGAGGGCGAGCGCAAGGCAATGGCGATGGCGCTCGTCGACCGCTCGCTGCGCGCGGGCGAACTCGGCGAAGAGCGCACCTCGCCCGCCCAGGACGAAGAGTTCGTGCTGTCGCACGCCGACAATGTCGAAGCCTCGGGCTTCGTGCAGCATCTGAAACTGCCGCACTACGTGGATTTCCAGTCCGAGCTCAATCTCATCCGGCGCATTCGCGCCGACCAAACGCGCGAGGCGGCCGAATGATCGAAGGCTACAATTTCGCCTATCTCGACGAGCAGACCAAACGCATGATCCGCCGCGCGCTGCTGAAAGCGGTCGCGATCCCGGGCTACCAGGTGCCGTTCGCGAGCCGCGAAATGCCGCTGCCCTACGGGTGGGGAACGGGCGGCATCCAGGTGACAGCGGCGATCGTCGGCCGCAGCGACGTGCTGAAGGTCATCGACCAAGGAGCCGACGACACGACCAATGCGGTGTCGATCCGCCGCCTGTTCGCCAACACGACCGACGTTGCCACGACCGAGCGCACGGAAGAGGCGACGATCATCCAGACGCGCCACCGCATCCCCGAAGCGGCTTTGCGCGAAGGCCAGATCATGGTTTTCCAGGTGCCGATCCCCGAGCCGCTGCGTTGGCTCGAGCCGCGCGAGGCCGAAACGCGGCGCATGCACGCGCACGCCGACTATTCGGTCATGCATGTGAAGCTCTACGAAGACGTGGCGCGCTTCGGCCATATTGCCACGGGCTACGACTATCCGGTCGTGGTCGACGGCCGCTATCTGATGAAGCCGTCGCCGATCCCGAAATTCGACAATCCGAAACTCGACCGCAGTCCGGCTTTGATGCTGTTTGGCGCCGGCCGCGAAAAGCGCATCTATGCGGTCCCGCCCTACACGGCCGTGCGCTCGCTCGATTTCGAGGACCATCCGTTCCGCATCGAAAAATGGGACGAAAGCTGTGCGCTGTGCGGGGCGAGCGACTCGTTCCTCGACGAGATCGTCGTCGACGACAGCAACAAACGCATGTTCGTGTGCTCGGACAGCGACTATTGCCAGACGCGTCGCGCGCACGGCCACGGGCCGGCAGCTGAAGCGAAGCCCGCGACCGCAACGAAGGACGCCGCCGAATGAACGCCAACAGCGACGAACCGATCCTGCGCGTCGAGGGTCTGCGCAAGAATTTCGGCAGCCGGGCGGTGTGCGACGACATCTCGTTCGAGCTGTGGCCGGGCGAAGTTTTGGCGGTCGTCGGCGAATCGGGCGCCGGCAAAACCTCGCTGCTCAAATGCCTGTCGGGCCAGACGCCGATCGATGCGGGCCATGCCCACTATCGCAATGCGCAGGGCCGCGAGATCGACATTGCGGCCAGCGACGAAACGCTGTTGAAGCGCCTGCAGCGCACCGAATGGGGCCTCATCCACCAGAACCCGCGCGACGGCCTGCGCTTCGGCGTCTCGGCGGGGGCCAATGTCGGCGAGCGCCTGATGGCGCTGGGTGCGCGCCACTACGGCAATATCCGCTTTGAGGCGACCGATTGGCTGCAGCGGCTGGAGATCTCGGGCGACCGCATCGACGATCTGCCGTCGAAATTTTCGGGCGGCATGCAGCAGCGCCTGCAGATCGCGCGCAATCTCGTGACGAAGCCCCGCCTCGTGTTCATGGACGAGCCGACCGGCGGGCTCGACGTGTCGGTGCAAGCCCGCCTGCTCGATCTTCTGCGCGTGCTCGTGCGCGATTTGGGGCTTGCGGCCGTGCTCGTCACGCACGATCTGGCGGTGGCCCGCCTGCTCGGCGACCGGCTGCTGGTGATGAAAGACGGCAAAGCGGTCGAACTCGGCCTCGTGGACCAGGTGCTCGACGATCCGCAAACGCCGTATGCGCAACTGCTCGTTTCCTCGGTGCTGCAGATATGACGCCCTTGCTCGAAGTGCGCGATCTGCGCAAAAGCTTCCGCCTGCACAATCGCGGCGGTCTCGAACTGCCCGTGCTCGGCGGCGTGTCGCTCGACGCGTTTGCGGGCGAATGCCTTGTGCTTGCCGGCCCCTCGGGTGCCGGCAAATCGACGCTGCTGCGCTGCGTCTACGGCAATTACGTGCCCGATGCAGGCTCGATCAAAATCGCCGACCGCGCGGCGAAAGTCGAGATCGTCGGGGCGGGGCACCGCACGATCCTCGATCTGCGCCGCCGCACGCTCGGCTATGTGAGCCAGTTCCTGCGTGCGATCCCGCGCGTGGGCGCGCGCGACGTCGTCGCCGAGCCGTTGCGCCGCATCGGCTGGGACGAAGAGCGCGCGCGCGAGCGCGCGGGGATGCTGCTCGACGGTCTCGGCATTGCCCAAAAAATGTGGGATCTGCCGCCCGCCACTTTTTCGGGCGGCGAGCAGCAGCGCGTCAATCTCGCGCGCGGCTTCGCGGTCGAGTATCCGCTGATGCTGCTCGACGAACCCACCTCGGCGCTCGATGCCGATAACCGCCGCCGCGTGGTGGCGCTCATCGAGGCGGCCAAAGCGCGCGGGGCGGCCGTGCTCGGCGTATTCCACGATCACGACATGGCCGACGCCGTCGGCACGCGCATTTTCAACGTCGAACCCGTACGGATGGCCGCATGAGCAGCGAAATCGTGTTCCGCAACGCGCGCGTGGTGTTGCGCGACCGCGTCCTCGCAGGGGCCGCGGTGCGCGTCGAGAACGGCCGCATTGCCGACATCGCCGAAAGCGGCAGTGCGGTCGGCACCGACCTCGACGGCGAATTTCTGATGCCGGGTTTCGTCGAACTGCACACCGACAATCTCGAGAAACACATGAGCCCCCGCCCCGGCGTGCACTGGCCGGCCGAAGAGGCCGTGATGGCGCACGACGCGCAGATCGCGGCTGCCGGCATCGTCACGGTGTTCGACGCGGTCGGCTTGGGCGACGTGTTCGAGCGCAGCGACCGCGTGGAGAATCTCGAGCGCATGCACGCGGCCCTTATGGCGACGGGTGCCGCAGGCGCTTTGCGCGCCGAGCACCTCATCCACGTGCGCTGCGAAGTTACGTATCCGAACGTCGAGGCGCTCGCCAAGCGCATGATGGATTTCCCCGAGGTCAAGCTCGCCTCGATCATGGACCACACGCCCGGCCAGCGGCAGTTCGTGGACGAAGGAAAACTCCGCCTCTACTACACCAAAAAATACGCGATGACCGACGAAGCCTTCCGCGCTTTCGTGGCCGAGCGCCACCACATGCACCAGAACTACGCCGCCGCCAATCGGCGCCTGCTTGTCGACCACGCGCACCGCAAGGGCATCGCGCTCGCGAGCCACGACGACGCCACGCTCGCGCATGTCGACGAGGCGATCCGCGACCGCATGCAGATCGCGGAATTCCCGACCACGCCGGAAGCCGCCGCCGCCTCGCACGCGGCAGGTTTGGCCGTGCTGGTGGGCGGACCCAACCTGGTGCTCGGCGGCTCGCACTCGGGCAACGTCGCCGCGGTCGATCTCGCGCGTACGGGCCATGTCGACATCGTGTCGTCGGACTATGTGCCCGCGAGCATCCTGCCCGCCGCATTGAAGCTTGCCGCTGCAAACATCGGCATCGATCTGGCCGCTGCCGTCGCCAAGATCAGCTACAACCCCGCCCATTCGGTGGGGCTCGACGATCGCGGCGAAATCGCGGTCGGCAAACGCGCCGATCTCGTGCGCGCGCGCATTGCGGGCGAGCTTGCGCAGATCCGCGAAGTGTGGCGCGAAGGGCGCCGCGTCGTTTGAAAGCGGGCGCACTTGCGTATGTGATGGGCCCGTCGGGTGCGGGCAAAGACACGCTGCTGAACGCCGCGCGCGCCGCCCTCGACGGAATGGGCTTCGCGTTCGCGCATCGCTACATCACGCGCCCGCCGGTCCCTGGCGACGAAGTGTTCGTGCCGCTCACGGCGCAGGAGTTCGCGTCGCGCAAGGCCGCCGGGCTGTTCGCCTTCGATTGGCACGCGCGCGCCGTCGGCTATGCGATCGGTTCGGAGATCGCGCTGTGGCGCCAGGCGGGCTTGACCGTCGTCGTCTCGGGCAGCCGGGCCGATTGGGCGACCGGCAAACCCGCGTCGGCCGGCGCCGTGCCTGTGTTGGTCGAAGCAAGCCCTGCGATCCTCGCGAACCGCTTGGCCGCGCGCGCGCGCGAAGATGCGGCCGAAATCGAAGCGCGGCTCGTCCGCGCCGCCGCCCTCGAATCCGCGATCCCCGATGCGGTGCGCATCGACAATAGCGGCGCACTCGACGCGGCCGTCGCGGCCTTCGTTGCGGCGCTCAAGCGGATCCGAGCCGGAAGCGCCGCGTAAGCACAAAATCCGCACCGGCGACGGGCTCCGTGAACAAGGCGATCTCGCGCACGGCAAGCGGGCGCCTCAGCATGTCGGCCGTGGCGGCGCCAAGCTCCGCTTCGAGCCGCGTTGCCGTTGCGTCGTCGAGCCGCCCGGACAGCGTCATGTGGAAGCGGAACGTGTCGAACACATAAGGATAGCCCCAGCGCACGAGATGTTCGTCCTCGCGCGCACTCAAACCGCCCTTGCGTCGTTTTGCGAGCTCGGCTTCGTCGGCCTGTGCGCGGAAGCCATCGAAATCGCGCACGCAGGCATCGGCAAGCGCGTGCAGAAGGGGCGCAGGCGTGCCGGGCACGATCGCGAGGAACCGCCCGAGCGTCGCCACGCGCATGTCCGGCACGTCGAACGGGGCGGTACGGCGGGCAAAATCGGCAAGGGCTGCGGCAAGATCGGCTTCGTTCTTGCCCGGCGCGAGTGCGAAGGGCGGCTTCAGCGTGGCATGGAAGCCGTAGCGGCGCGGATCGGCGACGACGGCCATGTTGCAGTCGAAAACGGCGCCTGTTTCGGGGTCGCGGCCAAGCCAGCGATTGGCAAAATCCCATAAAGGATCGTCGGCTGTCGGCACGTAATAGATCGCATGGCGCATGCGCGCAAATATGGCGTGGCGCATCGATCTTGTCTGCCGGATTTCGAGGGCCTATAAAAATTCTAGGGCCGACCGGCCTCATGGGGGCAGCCGCTGATGTTCGAAGGACTGAAAGGTGGCCCGCGGCCGCCGGGGTGGCGCGGCGATATCGGCTTCGTTTTCATGCTGGGCGCGCTGATGGCGATCACGCCCAGCGCGGTCGACATGTATCTGCCGGCCTTGCCCACCATCGGGCGCGCGTTCGAGGCGACGCAAGACCAGGTGCAGCTGTCGCTGTCGGGCTTTTTCCTGGCGTTTGCGTTCGGCCAGCTGGCATGGGGGCCGATCGGCGACCGGTACGGGCGTCGCGGCCCGACCTTGGTCGGAATCGCGCTGTTTGCCGTCGGCAGCATCGGCTGCAGCTTCGCGCGCGATCCGATCGAACTCGCCATGTGGCGCGTTGTGCAGGCGCTGGGCGCTGCGGCTGCCGTCGTGCTCGCGCGCGCGATGGTGCGCGATGTTTTCGACCGCGACCGCAGCGCAAGCGTGATGTCGCTGATGATGTTGGTCATGGGGGCCGCCCCGATGCTCGCACCGATCCTCGGCAGCCAAGTGCTGAAGCTGTTCGATTGGCGCGCGATCTTTGTGGTGCTTGCCGTCCTCGGGCTGGCAGCGGGCCTGCCCTTGCTGCGCCAGCCCGAAACCCTGCCGCTCGATCGGCGCCGCTCGGCCGGTTTTGCGTCGGTCGCGGGCGCCTATGCGCGCCTGCTGCGCGACCCGCGCTATCTGGGCTACGTGATCGGCGGTGCCGGCATTTTCGGCGCGATGTTCGCCTACATCTCGGGCACGCCTTTTGTGTATATCGAGCTCTACGGCGTGGCGCCCGACACTTACGGCCTGCTATTTGCGCTCAATGTCGTGGGCATGATGGGCTCGAACTATCTGAACAGCCGCCTTGTGCTCGGCATGGGCAGCGATGCGGCGTTGCGCATCGGGCTGGCGGCGTCGGTCGTATGCGGGGCGATCTTGCTGGCAATTGCGGTTACCGGCGCTTTCGGCCTTGCGGGCATCGTCGTGGGTTTGCTGTGCATGCTCGCCTGCATGGGCCTCATCGGCTCGAACGCGATGGCGGGCGCTCTTGCCGACCATCCGCAGATCGCCGGTGCGGCCTCGGCCTTGGCGGGCTTCACGCAGTTCGTACTCGGCGCGATTTCGGGCTTGATGGTCGCCCTGCTGGCCGACGGCACGCCCGTGCCGATGTGCGCGACGATGTTGGCGATGGCGCTGTTCGGCTTCGGCGCGCATGCGGTGCTGGTGGGCAAGCGCCCGGCGGTGGCGTGATGCCGAAATTTGCCGCCAACCTTTCGTTTCTCTACACCGAGCATGCGTTTCTCGACCGTTTTGCCGCCGCCGCTGCTGACGGGTTTCGCGCGGTCGAGTTCCTGTTCCCCTACGACGAAACGCCCGAACGCATTGCGGGCGCGGCCAAAGCCGCGGGCGTTGCGGTCGTGCTGTTCAACCTGCCGCCTGGCGATTGGGCGCGCGGCGAGCGCGGACTTGCGGCGCTCAAAGGCCGCGAAGCCGAGTTCGATGCGGCGCTTGCCAAGGCGCTCGACTATGCGCAAGCGCTCGGCTGTCCGCGCGTGCACGCGATGGCCGGGCGCGTCGACGACGGCGCCGACTTCGCGACGTATCTTGCCAACCTGCGACGGGCGGCACCCCTGGCCGCGGCACGCGGGCTCGGGCTTGCGATCGAGCCCATCAACACGCGCGACATACCGGGCTATTTCCTCAATCGCCAGGACGAGGCGCACGCAATCTGCACGGCCGTGGGCTCGCCCGCCTTGGGCGTGCAGATGGATCTCTACCATTGCCAAATCGTCGAGGGCGACGTGGCGCGCAAGATCGAAAAGTTCCTGCCGGGCGTGTGCCATATGCAGATCGCGGGCGTGCCGGACCGGCACGAGCCCAGCGAAGGCGAGCTTGCCTATCCGTATCTGTTCGATCTCATCGACCGGCTCGGCTATGCGGGCCATATCGGCTGCGAATATCGGCCGCGTGCAGGAACGTCGGCGGGCTTGGGCTGGCTCAAACCCTATTTGGCGTAGCCACGTGCAAGCGCGCGCGCAAAGCGCACGCCGATCGCAAGCAGGATGGCCGCACTGGCGAGGAACAGCGGCTCGGCGCCGAAGCGGTCGAACGCCGCTCCGCCGGCGGCAACCCCCACGGCTTGGCCTGCGAAGAACACGGCCGCAAACGTCGCCACCGCATGGCCGCGCGCGTGCAGCAGCATCTGCGTCGCTTCCGTCTGCAGCGAGGAATGCATCGCAAAAAAACCCCAACCCATCATGGCCAGCAGCGGACCTGCGTAGAATGCGCTTGGGATCACGGCCATGCCGGCAAACGCGACGGCCAAAGCGCAGGCGCCCAGCAACGGCACGCGGCCCGCAGGTGCGGCCCCGAAGAGGCGCGCGAATGTGAAGGCAAACACGAGGCCGCCCGCGCCGAAAGCGAGCAGCACCAAGCCCGCCGTCGCAAGATCGAGCGCAAAGCGCGTCTGCAGATCGGCCGCGACGAACGCCAAGCTGCCGTAGAAGAAAAACCCTTCCAGCGCGACCGTCGCCAATACCATGCGCGCGCGCGGACTTGCGACCCAGCCATAGCCCGGATTGGCGCTTGCCGCACGTGGTGCGGCCGCCGGGGCGTTTCGCAGGATCGAGGCCAGGACGACCGCCCCCAAGCCGAACGCCGCCGCCAGAACCAAGAAAACCCCCTGCCAGCCGAGGGCGGCACCGACCACGCCGCCGCCGACTTGGCCGGCCATCGTGCCGAGGATCTGCATCGACGACAGCCGGATCAAGGCGCGCTGGCGCTGCTCGTAGGCCACGCTGTCGCCGATATAGGCAATGCCAAGCGGGATGATGCCGCCGGCACACGCCCCTGCGATCGCGCGCAGCACGATCAGCATGTCGAGCGAAGCGGCAAGCGCGCATGCGCCCGTCGCCAAGGCTGCGGCCAAGGCGGCGGCCGCGATCGTCTGCGGCTTGCCCCAGCGGTCGCCGATGCGTCCCGACACGAACTGCACGCCGCCATAGGCGATCGAATAGGCGGTGATCACGATGCCGACGGCACCCGGCAGCGTGTCGAAACGCTCGGCCAGATCGGGCAACAGCGGGTCGACCGCGCGCAGCGTGGCTGCACTTGCCATCGTGCACATCAGCACGCCGACCAAGGCCGGACCTGTTTTCACGAATGCGACGCGCGGATGTCGGCCGAACGGTCCCAGAGATTGGGCACAGTCGCGGCCGCATAGCCCGACACGAAATTCTTCACGGCACCCGTCGCCGGATCGAACACGTGGCGGGCGACGGCACCGATATTCGCCCCGTAGACATGTATCGCGACCGAGACGCGGTCGGCATGGGCGTTGGCGACTTCGTGGATATCGCCGCTCTGGGGCCCGAGCGTGCTGAGCTGGCCTTTCTCGAGCCGCTCTTCGCCCGCAGGCTCGAGCGTGCCGTCGGCTTTGCGCGCGAAAAAGCGGCATTGTTCGGCGCCGCGCAGAATGCCGATGAGGCCCCAGACCGTATGGTCGTGGATCGGCGTCTTCTGGCCCGGCCCCCACACGAAGCTCGCCACGCTGAAACGTTCGAGCGGGTCGCAATGCAGCAGATACTGGCGGTAATGCACCGGGTCGGGTTCGGCAAAGGCGGGCGGCAGCCAATCGTCGGTCGCGATCAGCGTGCGCAGCAGCGGCCCGAGCTTGGCGTGCGCTTGCGCTTCGTCGAGGCCGTCGGGGCCCATGGCCCGCGTGGCGGCGACGACGAAGTCGCGCAAGCTTTTCACGCTTTGGCCGCGCGCGGGCGGATATGCGTCTGGCCCATGAAAGCCTGCAGGGCGGCGGGCAGGCGCACGCTGCCGTCGGCTTCCTGGTTGTTCTCGAGGATCGCGATCATGGCGCGGCCGAGCGCAATACCCGTGCCGTTCAGCGTGTGCGCGTAGAGCGGCTTTTCCTTCGGTCCTTTGCGGTAGCGGATATTGAGGCGGCGCGCCTGGTAGTCGGTGCAGTTCGACGTGCTCGTGACTTCGCCGAACTCGCCGCCTTGCCCGCGGCCCGGCATCCAGGCTTCGAGATCGTATTTGCGATAGGCAGCCCCGCCCAAATCGCCCGTGCAGATGTCGAGCACGCGATAGGGCAGTTCGAGCGCGTCGAAAATCGCGCGCTCGTTGGCGAGCAGTTCGGCGTGGATCGATTCCGACTGCTCGGGGGTGGCGATCACGACCATCTCGACCTTCGTGAACTGATGCACGCGATAGAGGCCGCGCGTCGCCCGGCCCGCCGCGCGCTCGGTGCGGAAGCAGTGCGACACGCCCGCAATGCGGATCGGCAGCTCGGCTTCGTCGAGGATCGTGTCCTGGTAGAGGCCGCACAGCGTGATCTCGGCCGTCGCGATCAGCGACATGTCGTGGTCTTCGATGCGGTAGGTGTTGGTCTCGGCCCCGCGCGGCACGAAGCCCGTGCCCTGCAGGATCGTGTCGCGCGCCATGTCGGGCGTGATGTGCGGCACGTAGCCGCGCTTGGCCAGGAACTCGACCGCGAAATTCTGGAGTGCCAGTTCCAAGCGCGCCCCGTCGCCTTTGAGGAAATAGAAGCCGGGGCCGGCGACCTTGCTGCCGCCTTCGGTGTCGATGATGCCGAGCAGGTCGCCGAGGGCGACGTGATCGCGCGCGGCGAAATCGAATTTCGGATGCGGCACCGCGTTGCGGTCGATTTCTTTGTTGTCCTTGTCGTCGCGCCCGACGGGCGACGCCGGGTGCGTCATGTTGGGGATGCGCAGCAGCAGCGCGTCGGCCTCGGCCTGCGCGGCGTCGAGCTCGGCTTTGAGCGCCTCGCGCTTCTCGCGCAACAGGCGGCCTTGTTCGCGCTTCTGGTCGACCGACAGATCCTTGGCGGAGGCCAGCGCATTGGCCTCGCGCTGGGCGTCCTGCAGGGCCTGGTCGGCCTTTTTGCGCGCGGCCTCGATTTGCGCGAAGCGGTCGAGATCGATTTCGACGCCGCGATTGCGGCAATTCGCAGCGATGTCGGCGAGATTGGCAAGGACGAAATTGCGGTCGAGCATCGGTCTTCATGTCCTGTTTTGGCGGTCGGGTTGGATAGCATGCGCCGGGGCTTCGTGGCAAAAGTCGCGGGCTCTTGCGCTTGGCGCCATTTCGCGGGAAAACCGGGCAGAATTCCCGTTTTCCTCCAGCATCGCGGCTGACCCATGACCGTTTTCGCCGATCTGAACCCGCCTGCCCGCCTGCTGATGGGCCCTGGCCCCATCAATGCCGATCCGCGCGTGCTGCGCGCCATGGCGACCCCCTTGGTCGGCCAGTTCGACCCGTCGATGACAGCTCTGATGGCCGAGACGATGGCGCTCTACCGCCAGGTTTTCCGCACCCAGAACAAATGGTCGCTGCTGATCGACGCGACCGCGCGCGGCGGCATCGAGGCGGCGATGGTTTCGCTGATCGAGCCCGGCGACAAGGTGCTGGTGCCCGTCTTCGGCCGGTTCGGACATCTGAAGGCCGAAATCGCGCGTCGCTGCGGTGCCGAAGTTGTCGAAATCCAGGCCGAATGGGGCACCGTCTTTACGCCCGAACAGATCGAAGCAGCTTTGAAGCAGCATCGCCCGAAACTGCTCGCCGTGTGCCAGGGCGACACTTCGACCACGATGCTGCAGCCGTTGAACGAGCTCGGCAAACTCGCGCGTGCCTACGACGCGTTGCTCTACACCGACACGACCGCGTCGCTCGGCGGCAACGATCTGCGCGCCGACGAGTGGCAGCTCGATCTCGTCTCCTCGGGCCTGCAGAAATGCCTCGCCGGGCCGTCTGGCTCCGCGCCGATCACGATCGGCCCGCGCGCCGAAGAAGCGATCATGCGCCGGCGCCATGTCGAGCAGGGCATTGCAACGGCCGCCGACGTGGCCGGGCCGGGGCGGCGCATTGCGTCCAACTATTTCGACCTTGCGATGATCATGGATTACTGGGGCGAAAAGCGCCTCAACCATCATACGGAGGCGACCTCGATGCTCTATGGCGCACGCGAATGCGCCAAGATTCTGGTCGAAGAAGGGCTCGAGGCGGCCTTTGCGCGCCACCGTCTGGCGGGCGACGCGATGGCGCAAGGGCTTGCGGCGATGGGTCTCAAGCTGTTCGGCGACCAGCGCCACAAGATGGCCAATGTCGTCGGCGTCTACATCCCCGACGGCGTGGCGGGCGAAGCCGTGCGCCGGTCGATGCTCGAGGATTTCGGCATCGAAATCGGCACCAGCTTCGGGCCGCTGCACGGCAAGATCTGGCGCATCGGCACGATGGGCTACAATGCGCGCAAGGATTGCGTGCTGACCACGCTCGCGGCCCTCGAGTCGGTGCTGCTCGCCAATGGTGCGAAGATTGCGACCAATGCGGCAGTGCCCCAAGCGCTCGCCTGCTATCGCGACGCCGCGCAAACGGCGCGCAAAGCCGCCGACTGAACCCGATGCGCGACCACCCGACGGACCTTGCCTTGGTCGGCGGGCTCGATGCGGGCGGCATTGCTGCAGCTTTGGCTTTGGCGGGGTTCGCGGGCAGTTTCCTGCATTGTGCTTCCATGTGCGGGCCGTTCGTGATGGCGCAGACCTTGGCGCGCATGGAAGCGGCGCCGTTGCAGCGGCTGCAGGGGGCGCTGCTGCTGCCCTATCACCTTGGGCGCGCGACCAGCTACATCCTGCTCGGTGCCGTTTTGGGCGCGCTCGGCGGGGCGATCGCCGATCTGCCGGGTGTGCGCTATGCGCTTGCGGCTGCGCTGGGGCTCGGCGGCGTGCTGTTCGCGCTGCAGGCCTTCGGTCGCGCGGCACCGGCCGTCGGCGGCTTCTGGCTTGCCGGCGCCGTGCGCGGTTTGCTCGCAGCCCCTACGGGCCTGCGCGGCTATGCGCTGGGCGTGGCACTCGGCTTTCTGCCGTGCGGCTTTCTCTACGGCGCTTTGGCCGCAGCTTCAGGGACCGGGTCGGCGGCCGGCGGGGCCTTGGCGATGGCGGCGTTTGTCGCAGGAACCGCACCCGCCTTGTTGGCGGTCGGATTTGCAGGCGCGATGGCCGCCAAACGCATGCGCACGGCCATGGGCCGTTTTGCGCCGGCTTTGCTGCTGTTCAATGCGGGCGTGCTGCTCTGGCTTGGCTTTCGCGCGCTGGGCTGATCACGCGTCGTCGAGCGCGACCACATCCTTGTAGCAGTGCCAGCTCGCATAGCCGATCAGCGGCATCGTCGCGGCAAGGCCGAGAAACGCCGGGATCATGCCGAAACCCGTGAACGCGCAGATCAAGGCGGCCCACAGTGCCATCGGTTTGGGGTTGGCGCGCACCGCTTCGATCGACGTGCCGATCGCGACCCAGATCGGCGTGCCGGGCCGATCGAGCAGCATCGGGATCGACACGACCGAAATCGCAAACGTGATCGTCGCCAGTGCGAAACCCACAAGACCGCCGACCAGCAGGAACGGTAGCGATGCGGGCGAGAATAGCGTGAGATCGACGAGGTCCTGCAGATTGCCGCGCGGGCTGCCGAAAAAGACCGCGAAGATAAGCGTCGCCATGCGCGTCCAAAAGAGATTGAGCAGCATCAGCACAAGCCCCATATAGGCGACCTGCTCGATATTGGCGCGAAAAGCGCCGAGGGCCGCGCCCAGATCAGGCGCTTGGCCTTGTGCCATGCGCCGGCTTGTCTCGTAGAGCCCGACCGCCAGCAAAGGGGCCAGCAGCATGAACCCGGCCGCGAGCGGCAGCAGCAGATAGATCGACTCGGCCAGAAACAGCAGCACGGCAATGGCGGCACCCGACGCCACGAAGGCGCTGCCATAGGCAATGCTCACCCGCGGCGCCGCACTCAGATCGTGCCAGCCTTGCGCAATCCAAATCCACGGCCGATCGAGGGCGACCATGCGGATGCGCGGGATGGGCCCAGCGATAATCGGGATTACGGGCTGCATTGCGATTTCCTCCGCCGTTTCAGGGAGTTTGAAGCATTTTTCCGGCGGCGCCTTGATGCAGGTCAATGCAGGCGGGCGACGCGCCCCGCATTCTCGACGGCATATACGTCGCCAACGGTGCGGCGATCGGTTCCAAACGGGGGAAGATCACAATGGCATCGGCCAGCGTCGCCATGGGCGGCATCAACGCAAATGCGGTTTCGGCGCACGATACGACTGCTCCCGCCTACCACGACGACGTGATCCGGGCCGGCATGATCGCGACCGTGTTCTGGGGCGTGGTCGGTTTCCTGATGGGCAACGTCATCGCCTCGCAATTGGCCTTTCCGGCGATGAATCTCGGCCTCGAATGGACGAGCTTCGGGCGCCTGCGGCCCGTGCACACGTCGGCCGTGATCTTCGCGTTCGGCGGCAACGCGATGATCGCCGCCTCGTTCTACATCGTGCAGCGCACCTGCCGCACGCCGCTGTTTCTGGGTTCGCTCGGTGCTTGGTGCGTGTTCTGGGGCTACCAGATCTTCATTCTGCTGGCAGCGTCGGGCTACGTGCTCGGCATCACCTCGGGCAAGGAATATGCCGAGCCCGAATGGTATGTCGATCTGTGGCTCACGCTCGTGTGGGTGCTCTATCTCGTCGTGTTCGCCGGCACTTTGATGCTGCGCCGCGAGCCGCACATCTACGTCGCCAATTGGTTCATCCTCGCCTTCATCGTCACGGTGGCGATGCTGCATATCGGCAACAACATCCAGGTGCCGGTCTCGTTTCTGGGCTGGAAGAGCTACACCGTGCCCGGCGGGGTGCAGGACGCGATGATCCAATGGTGGTACGGCCACAACGCGGTCGGCTTTTTCCTCACGGCCGCGTTCCTCGGCATGATGTACTACTTCATCCCGAAGGCTGCGAACCGTCCGGTCTATTCGTATCGCCTGTCGATCGTGCATTTCTGGTCGCTGATCTTCCTCTATATCTGGGCGGGTCCGCACCATCTGCACTACACGTCGCTGCCCGACTGGGCGCAAACGCTCGGCATGACCTTTTCGATCATGCTGTGGATGCCGTCCTGGGGCGGCATGATCAACGGCCTCATGACGCTGTCGGGCGCCTGGGACAAGCTGCGCACCGATCCCTCTTTGCGTTTCTCGGTGACGGCCCTTGCCTTCTACGGCATGTCGACCTTCGAAGGGCCGATGATGTCGATCAAGGCCGTCAACGCGCTGTCGCACTACACCGACTGGACCGTGGGCCACGTGCATTCGGGCGCCATGGGCTGGGTCGGTTTCATCACCTTCGGCATGCTCTATTGGCTCGTTCCGCAATTGTGGGGCCGTGCCGGTCTCTATTCGCAGCGCTTGGCCAACTGGCACTTCTGGATCGCGACCCTCGGCATCGTCTTCTACATTACCTCGATGTGGGTGTCGGGGATCATGCAAGGCCTCATGTGGCGCGCTTACGACGAATACGGTTTCCTGCAGTACTCGTTCTCCGAATCCGTCGCCGCGATGCATCCGTTCTACGTGATCCGGCTCTTGGGCGGCCTGCTGTACCTCGTGGGCGCGCTCATCATGGCCTACAACCTTTGGAAAACGGTCACGTCGGTCGCGCCGGTGCGTGCCGCCGTCGCAACCGCCTAGAATCGGGGGACCGAAAATGGCCTTCAGCCACGCGATACTCGAAAAAAACGTCGTCCTGCTTGCCGTCGCCACGCTGATTACGGTGGCGATCGGCGGCCTCGTGCAGATCGTGCCGCTGTTCACGATCGAACAGACGATCGAGCGGGTGGAAGGGGTGCGCCCCTATTCGCCGCTCGAGCTTGCCGGGCGCAACATCTATGTGCGCGAGGGCTGCTATGTGTGCCACAGCCAGCAGGTGCGCCCGTTCCGCGACGAGATCGAGCGTTACGGCCACTACAGCCTTGCGGCCGAGTCGATGTACGACCACCCTTTCCAATGGGGCTCCAAGCGCAACGGCCCCGACCTTGCGCGCGTCGGCGGCAAGTATTCGGACGCGTGGCACGTGGCGCATCTGATCAATCCGCGCGCCGTGGTGCCCGAGTCGATCATGCCGACCTACGCGTTCATGGCGACGCGCCCGCTGGCCTATGCCGACATCGCGGACCATCTGCGCACGCTCAAAATCATCGGCGTGCCCTATTCGGACGAGATGGTGGCCAACGCCAAGGCCGATCTCGAAGCGCAGAGGAACCCGGACGCCGACACAGGCGCGCTGCTGAAACGCTATCCCAAGGCCGTCGTGTCGGATTTCGCGAACGCCTCGACCCAAGTCACGGAAATGGACGCGCTCGTGGCCTATCTGCAGATGCTTGGCACGCTCGTCGATTTCCGCAGCGTCAAACCCGAACAGCTGCGCCAGTAGAAAGGCGACCGACCGATGGACCAAGCCCAACTCATGGGGATTCTCGGCACGGTTTCGACCGTGTGGTTCTTCCTGTTCTTCGTGGCGATGCTCGCCTGGGTCTATTGGCCCAAACACAAGGCGCGCATGGACCACCAAGCCCAGATCCCGCTGCGCGACGACCGTATCTGAAGGAACCTTGCAGATGCCGACCAAAATCGAAAAAGACGCCGTCACCGGAACCGACACCACCGGCCACGAATGGGACGGCATCAAGGAGCTCAACACGCCGCTGCCCAAATGGTGGCTCTACACCTTCTACGCCACGATCCTCTGGGCGCTCGGCTATTTCGTGCTCTATCCGGCGTGGCCCGGCCTCTCGGGCCATACGGCGGGCGTGCTGGGCTGGACGATGCGCGGCGAGATTTCCGAAAGTCTTGCACAAGCCGCTGCGGCGCAAGCGCCGTTCGTGAACCGCATCGGCGCGGCAAGCCTCGAAGACATTGCCAAATCGACCGACCTGCGCAATTTCGCGATTGCCGGCGGCCGTTCGGTGTTCGCCGTCAATTGCGCGCCGTGCCACGGGGCCGGGGCTGCGGGCAGCAAGGGCTTCCCCAATCTCGTCGATGACAACTGGATCTGGGGCGGTACGCTTGACGACATCCACACCACGATCCAGAACGGCATTCGCAATTCCAACCCCGACTCGCGCATCGCGCAGATGCCGCGCTTCGGTGCCGACAAGATCCTCGACGCAAAGCAGATCGACGACGTCGCCGAATATGTGCTGTCGCTGTCGCGCCGTTCGCGCAACGCCGCCGCCGTCGAACGCGGGGCCGTGGTCTTCAGCGAAAACTGCGAGGCCTGCCATCTGCAAGGCGGGGTCGGCAATCCCGAAATGGGCGCGCCCAGCCTTGCCGCCAATATCTGGCTCTATGGCGGCGATAAGGCCACGCTCGTCGAGACGATCACGAACTCGCGCGCGGGCGCGATGCCGGCTTGGTCCGAGCGGCTCGACGCCGCGCGCATCAAAATGCTGACGGTCTATGTGCATGCGCTGGGCGGCGGCAAATGAGACCGCGCGCGGTGCCAAGGACGTGACCAAGATGGACGGCGGTGTGGCTCAGGGCCCGGCACATACGCCGGAGATCGACTCTGCAGTTTCGATCAAGACGCAGAAGGCGGCGATGCCGCTCTATGCGAGCCGTATCAAGGTCCATCCCAAGAACGTCTCGGGCATCTACCGCAACATCAAATGGGCCATGCTGGCCGCGTGCCTTGCGGTCTACTACATCGCACCCTGGCTGCGCTGGGATCGCGGATCCTTCGCGCCCAACCAGGCGATCCTGATCGATCTGCCGGGCCGTCGCGCCTATTTTTTCTTCCTCGAAATCTGGCCGCAGGAAGTCTATTTCCTGACCGGCATTCTGGTGTTGGCGGCTTTCGGCCTGTTTCTGGCGACGGCGTTGTTCGGGCGCATCTGGTGCGGCTATGCCTGCCCGCAGACCGTGTGGACTGATCTTTTCATGCTGGTCGAACGCTGGATCGAGGGCGACCGCAACGCGCGCATCCGTCTCGACGCCGCCCCCGCCTCGCTCGGCAAATTCGCCAAGCGAACGGCAAAGCACGCAAGCTGGATCGTGCTGTCGCTGGCGACGGGCGGGGCCTGCATCCTGTTTTTCGGCGATGCGCCGACGTTGCTGGCCGAACTCTTCACCGGTCGCGCTTCGGCGTCGGAATATTTCTTCGTCGGCCTTTTTGCGACCACGACCTACGTGCTGGCCGGTTTCGCGCGCGAACAGGTGTGCACCTATATGTGCCCGTGGCCGCGCTTCCAAAGTGCGATGCTCGACGATCGGTCCTACGTCGTCACCTACGAGGATTGGCGCGGCGAGCCGCGCGGGCGGCTTGCCAAAAGGCCGGATGGGTCGGACCCGTTTGTCGGGCGCGGCGACTGCGTCGATTGCAACGCGTGCGTTGCCACCTGCCCGACCGGCATCGACATTCGCGACGGCCAGCAGCTCGAATGCATCGGCTGCGGTCTGTGCATCGATGCGTGCAACGCGGTCATGGACAAGGTCGGCCGGCCGCGCAGCCTCATCCGCTTTGACACGCTCGACAACCAGCGCGCACGCGCCGAAGGCGGCAAGCCCGTCCATCGCCTGATTCGCGCGCGCACCGTTCTCTACGCGGTGCTGCTCGTTATCGTCGGCAGCATCATGCTCGTCGGCGTCGTGCTGCGCAGCACGGTCGAACTCACCGTCCAGCGCGATCGCAATCCGCTGTTCGTGCGGCTCGTCGACGGCAGCGTGCGCAACGCCTACACGGTGCACGTGCTGAACAAGACCCATGCCCAGCGCGACTACACGCTCACCCTCGAAGACCTGCCGGGCGCACGGCTCTCGATGGTGGGCGGCGACGGCGCTGCCGACAGGCTTGTGCTGTCGGCCAAGCCCGACCAGGTTGCGAGCTATCGCGTGTTCGTGACCTTGCCGGACGGCGCTTCGACGAAACACGAATCGACGCACATCGAATTCAAACTGCGCGCCGCCGACGGGCGCGACCAAGCCGAACGCGAGACCGTTTTCATCGCCCCGCCGCAATAGGGAGCCAACCCATGCATGCGCAATCCGCCGTCGATCTTCGCAATCGTTATCTGTGGCTTGTCTTTCCGGCCATGTTCGCGGTCGTGCTGGCGGCCAACGTCGTGCTCGTCTATTTCGCACTCGCGAGCTGGCCGGGCCTGGCCTACGAAAACCCCTCCGAGCGCGGTCGGAAATTCAATCAAGTTCTGCAGGCCGAGGAGAAAGCCCACGGACTCGGCTGGCGCTTTGCGCTGCGCTATGTCGACGCTTCGGTCGAAATGCGTATCGCCGATGCACGCGGCGCCGCGATCGAGGATCTCACCCTGACCGGGACGCTGGTGCGCCCTTTGGGCGAGATTGCCGATACGCGGCTTTCGTTCGGCGCGGTTGCGCCGGGCGTCTACCGTGCCCCGGTCGATCTCGTCGCGCCCGGTCAATGGGAAGTGCGCGTTGCCGCCACGCGCGGCGAAGCGCGCGCGCACGAAGCCTTGCGCTTCGTGGTGCGCTGACCGAAAGGCAAGGCGCCATGGCACCCCTCGACGGCTCGACCGAGATCGTTGCGCAGACCGCGACGTGCTTGCATTGCGCAAGCCCGGTTGCCGAAAAACATGCGCGTTTCTGCTGCACGGGCTGCGAGGCGGCCTACGCGGCGGTGCAAGGCTTGGGCCTCGATGCTTTCTATCGCCGCCGTACGCTTGCTGAATCAGCCCGCAAATTGCGGCCGGAGCCCACGCCCGACTTCGATTATGCGCAGCGCGTGCAGCTGTCGGCGGACGGGTTGGCCACGCTGCATCTGATGGTCGATGGGCTGCAATGTGCGGCCTGCGCATGGCTGATCGAAAGCGTTTATGCGCGCGACGCGGACGTGGCCGATGCGCGCGTCAATCTTTCGACCGGCCGCATGGTTCTCAAATGGCGCGGCGATGCCGCACGCGCCGGCGAACTTGTCGGGAGCATCGCGCGGCTCGGCTTCCGGCTGGTTCCGTACGATCCGGGCTGTCTCGGCACGGTCGCCGAGATCGAAGAGTCGCGGCTGTTGAAAGCGCTCGGCATCGCGGGCTTCGGCGCCGGCAATGTGATGATGCTGTCGGTCGCCGTATGGGTCGGCGTCGATATGGGCCCGGCAACCAAGGATCTGCTGCATTGGGTGTCGGCGCTGATCGGCCTGCCGTGCATCTTCTATGCGGGCCTGCCCTTCTACCGCTCGGCTTGGAGCGCTCTAAGCGCCAAGCGCCTCAACATGGACGTGCCGATCGCGGTGGGCGTGACGATGACGGCCGCGATGAGCCTGTCCGAAACGCTGCGCGGCGGACCCTACGCCTATTTCGATGCAGCCCTCACGCTGCTGTTCTTCCTGCTGGCGGGCCGCTATCTCGATGCGCGCGCGCGCGGCAAAGTGCGGGCGACGGCAACCCAACTGCTGGCTTTGGCCGTGCGGCCGGTCACGGTCGTCGATGCGTCGGGCGTTTTGCGCAGCATGGCCGCTGATGCGGTCGCACCCGGCCAGACCGTCTATGTGGCGTCGGGCGAGCGCATCGGTATCGACGGGCGCGTCGTTTCGGGCCAGTCGCTCGTCGATGCCGCCCTCGTCACGGGCGAGGCCGTGCCGCAGGCCGTGGCGCCGGGTGCCCAGGTGTTTGCAGGCATGGTCAATCTCGGGGCGGGCTTGCGCATTGTTGCGACCGCAACCGGCGAAGGCACGCTGCTCGCCGAGATCGTGCGCCTTGTCGAGGCGGCCGAGCGTTCGCGCGGGCGTTATGTGGCGCTGGCCGAGCGTGTGACGCGCAGCTATGCGCCGGTCGTGCATGCCACAGCCCTTGCAACCTTCCTGGCCTGGCATTTCGGCGTCGGCGTGGAGTGGCAGGTCGCTATGCTCTATGCGGTGGCGACGTTGATCGTCACCTGCCCGTGCGCGTTGGGCCTCGCCGTTCCGGCCGTGCAGACGGTCGCAACCGGCCGTCTGCTCAAGAGCGGCATCCTTCTCAAGAACGCGACGGGGCTCGAGCGTTTAGCCGATATCGACATGGTCGTGTTCGACAAGACCGGCACGCTCACGCAAGGCCAGCTCGTGCTGCGCCCTGATCCTTCGCGCGATCCGGCCTTGCTCCCCTTGGCGGCAAGCCTGGCGACCGTCTCGCGCCATCCGCTGGCGCGCGCCTTGGCCGCCTCCTGCCCCGACCAGCCGATGGCGGCAGGCGTGGTCGAGCATCCGGGCTTGGGGCTCAGCTGCGGCGGCATGCGGCTCGGCAGTCGCCGCTATTGCGGCATCGACGATGCAGCCGCAGGGCCTGCCGACGGGCCGGAGATTTGGTTTGCCCCCGGCGACGGCCGCGCCGTGCGTTTCGCCTTCGACGATGCGCTGCGCGACGATGCGTCGGCGACGGTCGCGGCGCTGCAGGCGCAGGGCTATGGCGTTGCGTTGCTGTCCGGCGACCGCGCCGAAGTGGTCGCCGACGTCGCAAGCAAGCTCGGTATCCGCGATTGGCATGGCGGAGTCGATCCGGCCGGCAAGGCCGCGCATTTGGCGCAGTATAGGGCGAGGGGCCGCAAAGTGCTGATGGTCGGCGACGGCCTCAACGATGCGCCGGCCTTGGCGGCCGCATCCGCATCTTTGTCGCCCGCGTCCGGCACCGACGTTGCCCAAGTTGCCGCCGATGCCGTGTTCCAAGGGCGCGGGCTCGTTGCGGTGGCGATCCTGCTCGCGGCCGCCCGGCAAGCGCGGCGGCTCATGCGCCAGAACATCGCGTTTTCGATTCTCTACAATGCGGTGGCCGTACCGCTCGCGATGCTTGGCATGGTCACGCCGCCGATCGCGGCGGCTTTGATGTCGAGCTCGTCGCTGGTCGTGGTCGCCAATGCGCTGCGGCTGTCGCGCGCCAAGGGGGAGACGTAATGGAATCGCTGCTGATCTTGATCCCGGTATCGCTGCTGGCGGCAGGCGTGGGGCTGGCGGCGTTCCTGTGGTCGCTGCGCAGCGGCCAGTACGACGACATGGAAGGGGCGGCCAACCGCATCCTCTATGACGACGACGTGCCGCTGCCGCCGCGCAAGCCCCGAGGTCGACGCCCGCGTTAATGCATCTTTGCGGCGATGTAGCGCGCGATCTCGTCGATCGCATTGCGCTCGGCCGGCGGCAATTCGGCAAGGCCCGCCTCGACGATCAGTTCGTCGAGCGCATCGCCGCTGCGTTGGGCGCGCGCAAGATCGCGCACGACCGGATGGGCATTGCCGAGAACGGCGAGTGTTGCTTGGAATCTGGGCGTCATGGGCCGGTCTGCCGCTCGATGCGAAATAGCCGCTTGGACGCTGTACAAGTGATGCCGCACCGGCGGCGTTTCAAGGGGTCTTGCGTAAAATGATACCGTTGAATTTGCCCGTCCGCTTGTGGCAATTTTTTCGGCTATGAGCACGCTCGACCCTGAGATTGAAGCCGCCCTTGCGTTGGATTTGCAACGCTTTGGCCCTGCCCCGGCGCATCTGCCCGGCGACCCCGTTGCCGCCCGAGCCGAGCAGGAGCGCCGCCGCGCCCCCTGGAATGTCGGCGGGCCGCAAATGGCGATCCAGCGCGACATCGCGATCGCCCTGCCGGACCGGGTGCTGAACGTCCGGCTCTATGTGCCGAAGTTGCCGGCCGAAGGACTCGTGCTGTATCTCCACGGCGGCGGTTGGGTCATCGGCAGCCTCGACACGCACGACCGGCTGACGCGCGCTTTGGCGGCCGCCTCGGGTCTTGCGTTTTTGAGTATCGGCTATCGCAAAGCGCCCGAGCATCCCTATCCCGCAGCGCTCGAGGACACGCTCGAGGTTTTGGATTGGCTTGCCGCCAATCCGGACATTCTGGGCTTTCCCGTGCGCATGGACAGGCTCGGCCTGGCCGGCGACTCGGCCGGCGCGACGATTGCGTTTGCCGCTGCGATGGCGGTGGGGGCGGCGGGCAAGCCGTTGCCGATCGTCGTCGCTTCGATCTACGGCGTGCTCGACAGCGATCTCGACACGGTTTCCTACTTGATGCGCGGCGACGGTCGCTACGGCCTGTCGCGCGCCAGCATGGCGATCTACTGGTCTTTGTACTGCGCCGATCCCACGCGGCGGCGCGATGCGCTGGTGGCCCCGGCGCGGGCGCCGGCGAACTATCTGGCCTTTCTCAAGCGGCCGTTCCTGCTGGCGGCCGGTCTCGATCCCTTGCGCGACGACAGCCGCCGCATGCGCGATCTGCTGCTGGCAGCGGGCATCGACACGGCCTACGTGGAATTTCCGCGCGCCAACCATGGCTTTGCGATTTTGTCGTCGGCTTCGGCGGCGGCGCGCGCGGCGATCGCCGCCACGGCAAGCCATCTGCGCACCGCGTTCGACGCTCAGTAGGCCGACTTGCCCAGGGCGCGCTGGCCAAGCGGCAGGGCCGCCAGGGTCACGAACGCGACCGAGCCCAAGTGCCAGACCAGCACCATCGTCGATGTCTGCAGAGGGTGGAACAGCTCGAGCCCGGCCGAGGCGAAGGCCGCCGCCGCCAAAGCGCCCATGGCGAGCGTGCGCGAGGGGGCGAGCGGCGCTGCTTTGCGCAGCATCAGCGCCATCGCAAGCCCGAGCGCGGAACCGGTCAGCACAATGAACTTGAAGCACACCCAGCTCATGCCGAAAGCCGCGCGCCCCATGTCGGACAGCTCGGCCGCACAGCCTGTCCCGAGCGTGCCGAGCCACACGGCAAGCGGCAGAATCGGCAGCAACTCGAGGGTGCGCTTGCCGCCCGGCACCGACATCTGGAACGCAGCGAAGGCGGCGGTGAGCCCGACCAGCACCGACGCGGTCCACGGCACGACGAAAGCCGGATCCGCAAAGCGAATGGCAAGATCCGCGCGCGGCCCGTGCATCGCCACCAAAACGCCGACGACGCAAGCGGCAAAGGCCAGCCACTTGCCCGCCCGCACTTCCGGCGACGGCAGGCGCTTGACGGGCGCGACCGCTTCGCTCAAGGCGGCGATGAGTTTGTCGGTGGGTGTCATCGGTCCTGGTCTTTTTCTTCGCGTTTCCAAATCTTGCGCAGACTTGCAAGGGCTCGGTGGGTCGCAACCTTCAAAGCGCCGACGGATTGTCCCGATGCGGCCGCCGCTTCGTTCAGACTGAGTTCCCGCAGTTTCAAAAGCTCGACCGCCTGGCGCTGTCCTGCCGGCAATTGCGCCAACCAGCGTCGGATCGAAGCAGCCGCTTCCGACTTCTCGTTGTCACGGTTCGCGAGCGGGTCGGCAAAAGTTTCGTGCGTCGCGTCGTCGAGCGGCGTTTCGTGGCGATTGGCGGAATTGTGTCGCCGCCGCCAGTCGACGGCCCGCCGCCGTGCCACCGCCACCAGCCACGGTTTGATGGGCCGGCCCGTATCGTAAGTGTGGCGGATCGCGTGCAGGCTGATCAGCGTTTCCTGCGCCACGTCTTCGATCTGGTCGAACGGAATGCCGGTCCGCCCGATCACGATGCGCAAAAACGGCAGCACTTCGGACAGGAACCGTCGATACGCGGCCGCATCGCCGGCCTGCGCACGTCCCATCAATTCGGGCCACGAATCGCTGTCCATCGCCGGGTACCATGGCATATTTGCGCGACGCAAACTGCGGCTTCGCCAGGGTCAGGCGCCGAAATTCACCTGGGTCCCGCGCGGGCCCGCGCCGAGCGGCGCATTGGCGCTCGCGAAGGTCCGTGCGGCCGCAATCTGGGTTTCGGGCGGCGGCGGTTCGGTGGCCGCTTTTTTGGCTTTTTCGACGTCCGTGCAGTTGAAGCACGGTACGCCATTGACGATTTCCACGATGGATTCTCCATCTTTGGCGAAAACGAGGCGCGTTTTGCGCGCCGGCACACCCTCGTTTCGACAGCGCAGCGCTGTAGGTTACGGGGCTTTGCGCGATAAAAACTGTCCCGTTTTTTGCATGCGTCTGGCGCTGCGGGTCGGCCCCCGCCGCTCCCCCGACCGGGCCCCCGATTCAGGAGATTTGTCGATGAAAACCGCGTTTTTTGTCGCCGCCGCCTTGGCGCTGGCATCCCCCGTTCTGGCGCAAGCGCCGGAACAGCCGAACGTTCGCCTGTCGCTCGATTGGGCCTTCCAGGGGCCGCAATCGGTGTTCACCTACGCCGCCGAGAAGGGCTTCTTCCGCCAGGAAGGCCTCAACGTCACGATCGACCGCGGCATGGGCTCGGGCGACACGGTCACGCGCATCGCGTCGGGCGCCTACGACATGGGCTTCGGCGACATCAACCCGATGATCAAATTTTCGGCCGAAAATCCGGGCCGCGAACTCACCGCCGTCTACATCGCCTACGAGCAGGCCGCCCTTGCCGTGATGACGCTGAAGCGGACGGGCATCACGAACTTGAAGCAGCTCGAAGGCCGCAAGCTCGGCGCCCCCACGGTCGATGCCGGGCGCCAGATGTTCCCGGCTCTCGTGCAGGCCCAGAAGCTCGATCCCGCCAAGATCGAATGGGTCACGATGAACGCGCCCTTGCGCGAGCCGATGCTGTATCGCGGCGAGGTCGACGCGATCACGGGCTTCATCACCTCGGGCATCTTCTCGCTGAAGGCGCTGGGGGCCAAGGACGAGGACATCGTCACGTTCCGCTACCGCGAATTCGGCGTCGACGTCTATTCGTCGGCCATCTACACGACGCAGGATTTCGCCGCCAAGAACCCGCGCACCGTGGCCGCCATGGTGCGGGCCATCAATCGCGGCATGAAGGAGTCGATCCTCAATCCGCGCGAAGCCGTCGCTTCGCTCAAGTCGCGCGACCAGCTCGTCGACCTCGCCCTCGAATACGACCGCCTGCTGCTGTCCTTGCGCGAACTCGTGATGACGCCGCACACGCTGGCCAACGGCATGTCGGACGTGCGCGAAGACAAGATGCGCGAGAACATCCGCATCGTGAACGAGGCGTTCGACGTCAAGAACAGCACGCTGACGCCGGCCCGGATCTACACCGACCGCTTCCTGCCGCCGAAGGCCGAACGCATGCTGCCCCGGCTCGGCAGCTAAGCGTTTTTGGCGTTCGAGCAGTCATACAGCCGACTTGAAGGCGTGCCATGATCGGCGCCCTTCGAGTCGGTTTATCCGATTCGGCCTCTTGACCGCTTCCCACGGAGACTGCACAAGCAGGCGATGCGCAGTCCGCCCGAAGATTTCTGGACGACCACGCTGGCGCTGACGGCACCGGCCTCGCTGGTGCTTGTTGTGTTCGCCGTCGCCCACCAGGTCTCGTGGCTGTGGGCGTTGGTCGCCATTGCGGCCACGGGCCTGTGCACGGGCTGGCTGGTGCGCCGCCATCTCGAGCGGTTGGCCCAGCACGCCGCCCGGCTCGAAGCCCTTGCCAAAGGCGATCCGCCCAATGCGCTGGCCACGGCCCAGGAAGAGGGCCCGACCGCACCCTTGGCCGAGGCGGTGGCGAAGCTCGAACGCGCCATGCCCGAACGCGCCCAGCCGATGGCAAGCGAAGCGGCCCTCGAATCGATCGTCGATGCGTTGCCCTACGCGATCCTGCAGATCGACAGCGACGAGCGCATCGTGCGCGCCAACACGGCCGCCCGCGCGCTGTTCGGCTCGGACCTCGAAGACAAGCCGCTGGTGGCGTATCTGCGCGACCCCAACACGCTCGATGCGGTGGCCGAAGCGCTCTCCGGCCGCCATCCGGAGGCGACCGAGGCGCGTCTCGCGGGCTCGGTCGAGCGCGCTTTGCGCGTGCGCGTGGTGCCGCTGCCGCGCCCGCTGGGCACGGCCCCGGCCGCGCTCGTCGCGATCGCCGACGTGACGGCCGTGCAGCAGGCCGAGCGCATGCGCCGCGACTTCGTGGCCAATGTGAGCCACGAGCTGCGCACCCCGCTTGCCACGCTGACGGGCTTCATCGAAACGCTGCAGGGCCCGGCGCGCGACGACGGCGAGGCCCGCAAGCGTTTCCTCGGCATCATGGATGCGCAGACCCAGCGCATGACGCGCATCGTCAAGGATCTCCTGTCGCTGTCGAAGATCGAAGAGCTCGAACACAGCCCGCCCGCGACGCAAGCCGACATCGCCAAGACGCTGCAGACCACGCTCGATTCGCTGACGCTGGCTGCCAAGGCCAAAAACACGGCCCTCGACGTGCACATCGCCGACATCTTGCCGCCCGTGCGCGGCGACAGCGACCAGCTCGCCCAGGTGTTCCAGAACCTCATCGACAACGCGATCAAATACGGCCGCAGCGGCGGCACGGTGCGCGTGCGCGCGACGGTGGCCGCGCGCCTGCCGGCCGGCTTTGCCCCGCGCGCCGAGGCCTATGTCGAGATCACGGTCGCCGACGACGGCGAGGGCATTGCGCGCGAACATCTGCCGCGCCTGACCGAGCGTTTCTACCGCGTGGATGCCGGCCGCTCGCGCGACATGGGGGGCACGGGCTTGGGCCTTGCGATCGCCAAACACATCGTCAACCGCCATCGCGGGGCGCTCGACATCGCAAGCGAGATCGGCAAGGGCACGATTTTCTCGGTCTATCTGCCGATCGCCCAAGCCGCCGCCAAAAACGCCCGCGCGACCGGCGATTGACTAGCGAAACATCTGCGCAACATCTACGCGACATGGGCGCGACAGATGCGCGACATCCACGCGACATAGACGCAACACTTTTTCAGTCAAGTCATTGATTTGACATAATATATCGCGTGGATTCCGCAGAAATTCCGTGCACCCCTGCGAAGCGCCGGGCCAGGCGACAAGCTATTCACGATGTCAAACAGCAAATGAAAGGTTAATCATCCTTTCAATGCTTATAATCTAACACAGGATCGGTGCCGTGTCACCGATTCGATGCGTCGGCCGCAGCATCGGGTACGCGCCGATAGTACGAACGTACCAACCGGACATGTCGGTCAGTCGATTGGCAGACAGTGCCATTCTTGTGAAAATTTATAGTTGAATCGTTGTCAACACGATAATGTCCTTGGGCAATAACTCTGTCTCGGTTGCAGACACTTACCGTCTTTCGCGCGATACTTTGTTATTCGCTTTGGTGCGGAGTTGTGTTGGCCTTTGTCGGCATAGTGGAGAAGAGAAGATGATCAAGTCGATCTGGGGATTGCATATGGCGGATATTGACGCGGTATCCCCGATTGAAGATGGCTTTATCGCGATTGGCTGGCCAGCAATGGGCGACTTGTCGAAGCTTCCGAAAAATCGCGAATCTTTCAAGGCTCAGATGAGCGCGAAGTATTCCGATGTGAAGGCAGGCGCGATACCTGTGAAAGCAGGCGTTCTATTTCGATTTGCCAACGAGATGGAGGTCGGCGACATGGTGGTCTATCCGTCGAAGCCAGATCGGATCGTCCATCTCGGAGTAATTGATAGTGACTACAAGTATGTTTTCGAGTTCATGGATAGTTATCCTCACAGGCGCAAGGTAAAATGGTTGCGCCAAATGCAACGCGCCGAATTTTCTCAATCAGCGCTTTATGAGATTGGCTCGGCAATAACACTTTTCCAGATTTCGACGCACGCAGACGAGTTTCGAGCTGCTTTAGACGGTAGAGCAATTGTAGATCAAGAGTTGGACGATGAAGCTGCCGCCGACGTCTCTATTCAAGTTCAGGAATCGACCGAAGACTTTGTTATAAAGCGCCTAAAGACCAAGTTATCCCCATATGATTTCGAGAAATTCATTGCACACTTGTTGACGTGCATGGGCTATTACGCGCGTGTAACTCAGCAGTCATCTGATGGCGGTATCGACATAATCGCGCATAAAGACGAGCTTGGGTTTGAGCCGCCAATCATAAAGGTTCAGTGCAAACAAACCTTGGATCCAATCGGTCGACCAAAAGTCCAAGAGCTTCATGGAGCCATTGAAGCGGGCGAGCATGGGCTATTTGTGACGCTAGGGCAGTTTAGCGCCGAAGCACGAGCTTACGATCGCACAAAGCCCAACTTGCGTCTGATAGATGGGGCTGCCTTGGTTGAGCTCATATACAATCATTACGAAAAATTTGATACGCGACATAAGCTCCTTCTTCCTTTGAAGCGAGCTTACATCGCAGGTAGTGCGCCCGAAGTGGCAGATTGAAGCAACTATTCACGCCGACCCGCCGCGCCCTTCACATCCCCGCGAATAGATCGCTCGGGTCGGCGACGCGCTTGACGACCGCTTCTTTGAGCTTGATCAGCGCGCGGTGTTCGATCTGGCGCACGCGTTCTTTGGAAATGCCGAGGCGGTCGCCGAGCGTTTCGAGCGTCACGTTGTCTTCGCCCAAGCGCCTTGCCTCGATGACCGCGCGTTCGCGCGCGTTGAGATCGCCCAAGGCGGCGCGCAGCAGGTTTTTGCGCGCGTCTTCGTCGTGCAGCGACATCGTGGTTTCTTCGGGCGTCGGGCGGTCGTCGGCGAGGGCGGAAACCCACGCGTTTTCGTTCTCGTCGCTGGCGGGCGCGTCGAGCGAGCGGTCGCCGGCCGACAGGCGGCCTTCCATCGTCTCGACGTCCGACAGATCGACGCGCAAGCTGGCGGCGATCTGTTTGCGCTGCGCGTCCGTCATGCGGTCGGCCGACGGATCGTCGAGCTTGGCGCGCAGGCGGCGCAGATTGAAGAACAGCGATTTGTGCGCGGCCGTCGTACCCGTGCGCACGATCGACCAATTGCGCAGCACGAAGTCCTGGATGGCAGCACGGATCCACCATTGCGCGTAGGTGGCAAAGCGCACGTCGCGCGACGGCTCGAAACGTTGGGCGGCCTGCATGAGGCCGATATTGCCTTCTTGGATGAGGTCGCCGACGGGCAGGCCGTAATGGCGGAATTTGAGCGCCATCGACACGACCATGCGCCCATAGGCGCCGACAAGCTCGGCCAAGGCGGTTTGGTTGCCGGTCTCGCGCCAGGCGAGGGCGAGTTCCATCTCGCGCGCGCGCTCGAGCATCGGCGTTTTCATGGCGCGGCGAATCACGATCAGATTGTCGCGCTGGGTCTGGGCGTCGTCGAAATGGGCCATTCGAACGAACTTTCCGCAACTGCCCAGGGGCAGCCCCCAGGTCTTGCCCCGCCAATGCAGGGCCTCGTCGGTGTTTACGCAACCCCCGACAAGTCGGATCACAGAAATTCCAAAAGACCCCGTTCAGGCTTCAATTGTTTCGAGAATTTCCCCGTCGGGCCCGATGCTTGCGGCCAAAAGCGGGCCGCCGAAACCGCAGCCGCCGTCGAGCGTGAGGGTAAAGGGGCCGGCCGCACTGCCCGGATGGGTGGGCGCGTAGCCGCGCACGATGCGGGCGTAGCTCTCGAAGGGGGTGTCGCGTTTGTCGAAGCCGCGCCCGCCCCACCACAGCGCATCGCCCTGGGCTTCGAGCGGGCGGTCGAAATCGAGGCCCGCACTCACGAACAGGCGCTTTCCCACCTCGTCGGTCGCGGCACGCCGCATGGCAAGCGTGAGTTCGCGGTGTCCGGGCTTGGCATCGAGACCGCGGCGCACGAGGCCGGTCCAGCGCGCCAAGGCGGTTGCCCCTTCGCGCGCGGCCACGAGGCCTGCGCGGATGTCGGCCCCGTAGGCTTCGAGCGTGGCGGCCAAACCCTGGTCGAGCATCCAGGCGAAGACCTCGCCGGGGTTTACGGCGAAATGCAGCTGCAGGCATTTCTGCAGCATCTCTTCTTGCATGCCGCGCAGGAACACGACGTCGGCCGCGAAGAAGCCGGGCAGGGCGATGATCGCGCGGCGCATGCGCAGCATCTCGTCGATGGCGGGCGCAATGCCGGGGCCGCGGCCGAGCCAATTGCCGAGATAGACAAGCCGGTCGCCGGTTTGCCAGCGTTCGGCCAGGGCCTCGTGCAGGCGCCCGAGTTTTTCGTCTGCCCCATGGATGCTCGCGATCGCCCACACGCGCTTGGCCTTGCGCAGCACGGCAAAACGTTCGTTGCGGGCAGCGCTGGTCGGGCGTGCGGGCGGAGAAACAGCCATCGCCGCAAAACTTAGCGTGCGGGCTCGCGCCGCCCCAAACAAAAAAGCCCCAAACAAAAACCCCGCCGGTTTGACCCGGCGGGGTTTCTGCGTGGTCCCTTGAACTTGCGTTCGGACTTAAGCGGCCTTCAGCATCGCTTCGAGGCGCTGCACGGCCACTTCTTCGGTGATCTTTTCGACGGCCGCGAATTCGCGCACCAGACGGTCGAGGGCCGCCTGGTACATCTGGCGTTCGCTGAAAGACTGGTCGGGCTGGCCCGCATTGCGGTGCAGGTCGCGCACCACTTCGGCGATCGCCTTGGGGTCGCCCGAATTGATCTTGGCTTCGTATTCCTGCGCGCGGCGGCTCCACATGGTGCGGCGGATGCGCGCGCGCGCCTTCAGCGTGGCGAGCGCGTTCTGCATTTCCTTTTTCGTGCAAAGACGGCGCAGGCCCGAGGTTTTGGCCTTCATCATCGGCACGCGCAGCGTCATGCGATCCTTGTCGAACTGGATCACGAACAGGCGCAGCTTGGTGCCCGCGATTTCCTGCGATTCGAGGCCGGTGATTTTGCCCACGCCATGGGTCGGGTACACAACGTGGTCGCCCACGGCAAAGCCCAGATCGTCGGTTTCGCGCACTGTCGTCTTGCGTAGCGTCATGGAAAAGCCGCTCCTTTCAGAACCGACCGGAAAAAACCGGCCGGAATGTGCCACTCGTAAATCGGCCGTCGAACCCCATCGCACCGTCGAAGCTGCCCTCGGGCGGATTATTTCACCTATTCTCCGGGGAGAATTGGCGAAAACCCCGCCGTTCCGATGTGCCGTTTCGGCATATCGGCCCTTTTCCATTTGAGCTAATCCCTTGTCCGGACAGCAAAAACGGCAATCGAGAAGCGGGCATCCTGGCCCGTTGGGATCCCCTGCCGGGGAGGAGGCCTGCGACGAAATTGCCACAGTCCGATAATTATTAAGCTATCACAAAAACGACGAAAAAGCACGCATTACCCGCGCGTTTTTTGCACGGCTAAGGTCCTTTTGAGAGACTTTAGGTCTTGATTTTAGCCGGAACGCGCCTTTTATGGGTTTCCGGAGCCGGGTTTAGGAGAAAAATACTTGTCGAACTTTCCCTCAACACCCTTCCAGGAATCGGCATCGGCGGGCGCATCTTTCTTGCGCCGCAGATTCGGCCATTTTTCGGCGTACTCGTTGTTGATGGCGATCCAGGGCTGGGCTGCGGGGTCGGTGTCGGGGCGGATCGCCTCGGCCGGGCATTCGGGTTCGCACACGCCGCAATCGATGCATTCGTCGGCCTTGATGACGAGCATGTTCTCGCCTTCGTAGAAGCAATCGACCGGGCACACTTCCACGCAGTCCGTGTACTTGCACTTGATGCAGCTGTCGTTGACGATATAGGTCATTGCCTTCTCTCTGGCCTTTATGCGCGAACCATTCGTATCTGTTCGGGTAGCATAGCCGTTCGGCCTCGGCAACCCCGTGCCCGGAAGGGTCAAACCGCTTCGTAGAGATCGCGATAGAGCGCTTGGCCATGGGCGGCGTTGCCGCGTTTGGGCGCAAAACCCAGGATCTCGACCGTGCGCAGCTTGTCGCCTTGCGTGAAGGTGAGCACGTCGCCTTGTTTGACTGCATCGCCCTTGTCGAGAATGCGGCCGCGGCAGCGCACGCGGCCTGCCTCGAGCACGCTTTGCGCCTGGGCCCGCGAGCGGAAGAAGCGCGCGATCCACAGGAATTTGTCGGCGCGCATGCGCTCGGGTGTTTCTTCGTCGTTCATTTGCGCGCAATCCCCGACAGCACCGAAAACGGCGACGCCGCATCGCCGGGGGCGGGCTTCGGGCGTTTGCGGGCCGCACCGCCGCGATGGGCCGCAAACAGCGGCCCGGTTTCGCCCGGTTGAAGGCGATAGCCGAGCGACGCCACGACCGCCGGCAGCGTTGCCGCATCGCAATCGACGAGCTTGGTCCAGGCAGCGTCGAGCGCAAAGGGGCCGCTGCGGCCGGCTTGCAGCAGGGCTTGGGCGAGCTTTTCGAGCCGGTCGGCGCGCACGAACAAGGGGCCCGCCGGCAGATAGAGGCACGCCGCCATCAGCCCCGGCGGCTGATCGCCGCGCGGCACGCTGAGTTTGCCCGGCGGCGGCAGGGCGCCCTCGATGCCGCGATGGATCTGCCACAGCAAGGCGCGCAGCTTCGTCGCGGCGTGGTCTTTGAGGGCGGGCACGTAGGCCGCGCGCACGCCCACATGCACGCCGCAGGTGGCCAAGCTGCCGCGCGCCGTGCGGTCGAGGCTGTCGAGGGCGATCGTCGTGTCGGACGCCGCGATGGCGCCAAGCGATGCCGCAAGCTCGAACGCAAGGCCGCGTGCGGCGGCCGGCAGGGGGGCCGTCTTGAGGCGCAACAACGGGGCCATATGCTGTTTGAGCCAGGCCTGCAGCCATTCGGCCAAGCGGCGCGACACGGCCTGCCGGTGTGCAGGCTCGAGCAGATCGGCACGCGCAAGCTGGATTTCGGGCGCCAAGGCTTCCGCCCCCGCAACGAGCTTTGCCACTTGCTGGCCGTTCCAGGCGATACGTGCGTCAGGGAGCAGGGCGAACGCGGCATCGTCGTCGGCGACGAATTTCTGCACGCGCAAGCCCACATCGCGGCGCAGGGCGCGATTGGCGGCCGCGCGCAACGCAGCCACCCCCATATCGAGCGACGGGTCGGGGCGGAACTCGAACCCGTCGAGCTTGCCGGCCGGCATGCCTTCGACGAGCACGTCGCCTGCAGCGGTCACGGCCGCCAGCAATTCGCTGCCGTCGGCGAGCTTGCGCACGATGACCGCATTGCGCCGATCGACGAAACGCTGCGTGAGCCGCTCGTGCAGCGCGTCCGACAGGCGGTCTTCGACCGCGCGCGCGCGGGCCTGCACGCCCTCGGCGTCGGCGATCCAGTCGGGCCGGTGCGACACGTAGGTCCAGGTGCGGATGGCGGCGATCTGCTGCAGCAATTTGTCGATGTCGCCGTCGGCCGAATCGATGCGCTCGATCTGGCGGTCGACCCAATCCTGCGGCAGGCGGCCCGCCGGCCCCGCAAGATGGCCGAAGATTTTGGCGAGCAGGCGCGGATGGGTGTCGGCCATCTGCTTGCGGAAATCGGGGATGCGCGCCACCTCCCACAGCAGCCCCACGCGCCCGCGCGAAAGGGTGCGGATGTCGGCATCGCGCGCGAGGGCCTGCAAAGCGAGATGGTCGTCGGCGTCGCGCACGCGCACGAGCTCGGGCCACGGCGCGCGCCGGTCGAGCGTTTCGAGCAGCCCGTCGAGCGTGCGGAAATCGAGATCGGAATTGCGCCAGTAGCAATGGGTGAGCGGCGGGAAGCGATGCTCCTCGATCGCTTCGACAAGATCGGCGTCGAGCGGGCCCACATCGGCCGTGGTGCCGAAGGTGCCGTTGGTCATGTTGCGCCCCGCACGCCCGGCGATTTGGCCGAGCTCGGGCGCGAGCAGCCTGCGCATATGGCGGCCGTCGAACTTCGCCGTCGCCGCAAACGCGACATGGTCGATATCCATGTTGAGGCCCATGCCGATCGCGTCGGTCGCGATCAGATAGTCGACGTCGCCCGACTGGTACATGGCGACCTGCGCGTTGCGCGTGCGCGGGCTCAAGGCGCCGAACACGAGGGCCGCCCCGCCGCGCTGGCGGCGCACAAGCTCGGCGATCTCGTAGACCTCGGCGGCCGAAAACGCGACGATGGCGCTGCGCCTGGGCAGGCGCGTGATCTTGCGCGGGCCCGCATAGGTGAGCGTGGACAGGCGCGGGCGCACGACGAATTCGGCCTCGGGCACCAGCCGCCGGATCAAGGGCCGGGCGGACTCGGCCCCCATGAACATCGTTTCGTTGCGCCCGCGCGCATGCAGGAGCCGGTCGACGAACACATGGCCGCGCTCGCGGTCGGCGACCATCTGGATTTCGTCGACCGCGAGAAAACCCACCTCGCGCTCGATCGGCATCGCCTCGACCGTGCACACGAACCAGCGCGCATAGGGCGGCACGATGCGCTCTTCGCCGGTGACGAGGGCGACTTGGCCTGCGCCCTTGGATGCGGCGATGCGTTCGTAGTTTTCGCGCGCGAGCAGGCGCAGCGGAAAACCGATCATGCCGGTGCGATGGCCCAGCATGCGCTCGACCGCCAGAAAGGTCTTTCCCGTATTCGTCGGCCCCAAGACGGCCGTAACCTTGGAGTCTTGCATCGCGACCTTGACTCTTGCCCGGCCGGCGGGCGAATTCAAGCGATGCTCATCGCCCAGATCTCAGATCTCCACATCCAAACCGACGGCAAGTTCGCCTACGGCAAAGTCGACACGGTTTCGTATCTGACCCAGGCCGTCGCCGTGCTGAACGCGCTCGACCCGCAGCCCGACATCGTGCTCGCCACCGGCGACCTCGTCGAGCGCGGCTTGGCGGCCGAATATGCGGTGCTGCGCGAGATCTTGGCGCCGCTAAAGGCGCCGCTGCTCGTCGTGCCGGGCAACCACGATGCGCGCGCGACCTTGAAGGCCGCGTTCCCCCGGGCGGGCGGCGACTTGGTGGCGGAAGACGGCTTTTTCCAGTACGCGATCGACGACTATCCAGTGCGCCTCCTCGCCGTCGATACGTCCGAGCCCAAAAAACCGTGGGGCACGTTCTGCAACGCGCGGGCGGCTTGGCTCGAGGCCACGCTTGCGGCGGGCGGGGCCAAGCCCACGCTGATCTTCCAGCATCACCCGCCTTTTGCGACCGGCATCGGGCACATGGACAAGATGGCCCTGCGCGACGACGGGCGCTTGGCCGCCATCGTCAAGCGCTACCCGAATGTCGAGCGCGTGGTCTGCGGCCATGTGCATCGCGCGATCCAGGCGCGTTTTGCCGGCACGATCGCGTCGATCTGCCCGTCGACCGCGCACCAGATCGCCCTCGACCTGCGCGAAGACGCGGCCGGCGGCTACACCTTCGAGCCGCCGGGCCTGCAACTGCATCGCTGGACGCAGGCGACGGGCATCGTCAGCCACACGCTTGCCACGACGGGCGACCGGGCCACGATCCTGTTCCAGTGGAGCTGATGCGGGGTCTCTTGATTCCGCGCGGCAGCTCCCCTAGATAGCCCGGCAAAACGAGACCATCCGGAGCAACGATGACCGAAAAACACGAATTCCAGGCGGAGGTGAGCCGCCTGCTCGAGATCGTCGCGCACTCGCTCTACAGCGAACGCCAGGTGTTCTTGCGCGAACTGATTTCGAACGCGTCCGACGCGTGCGACAAGCTGCGCTTTCTGGCGCAGCAGGACGCCGCCCTCGCCGGCGACGACACGGATTTCGCCGTTCTCCTGACGGCCGACAGCGGCGGAAAAACGCTGACCGTCGCCGACAACGGCATCGGCATGGATCGCGACGATCTCGTGGCCAATCTCGGCACGATCGCGCGTTCGGGCACGGCCGCCTTCGTGAAGGCGCTCGATGCGGGCCAGCGCAAGGACATGCCGCTGATCGGCCAGTTCGGCGTCGGCTTCTATTCGGCCTTCATGGTGGCCGACAAGGTCACGGTCGAGTCGCGCAAAGCCGGCAGCGACGCGGGCTGGCGCTGGGAGTCCGACGGCAAGGGCAGCTACACGATCGATGCGATCGACCTGCCCAAGCGCGGCACGTCGATCCGCCTGCACTTGAAAGACGACGCGGCCGAGTTCCTCGATGCCGACAAGCTCGGCGAAATCGTGCGCCGCTATTCCGACCATATCGCGATCCCGATCAAGCTTGCCGACCAGACGCTGAACCGCGCCTCGGCCCTGTGGACGCGCGCCAAAAACGAAGTCACGCAAGAGCAGCACACGGAATTCTACCGCCACCTCTCGCACGGGTTCGACGAACCGTGGGGCACGCTGCATTGGCGCGCGGAAGGCAAGATCGAATACACGGCGCTGCTTTACGTGCCGGGCATCCGGCCGTTCGATCTGTTTGCGCCCGAGCGCAAGCACGGCGTGAAGCTCTATGTGCGGCGCGTGTTCGTGAACGAAGCGCCCGAGGGGCTGGTGCCGCGCTATCTGCGTTTCCTGCGCGGCGTCGTCGATTCGGAAGATCTGCCGCTCAACGTGAGCCGCGAGATGCTGCAGAACAATCCGGTCGTGCGCCTGATCCGCCAGGGCATTACCGCGCGCGTGCTGGGCGAGCTCGAAAAGCGCGCCAAGGACGACGCCGAATCCTACGCCGTATTCTGGGATTCGTTCGGCGAGGCGATGAAGGAAGGCATTTTCGAAGACGCCGAAAACGGTGGCCGCGTGCTGTCGCTGGCGCGCTTCCGCACCACGACCGCACCCGACAAATGGGTCGGGCTTGCCGAGTACGCGGCGCGCATGAAGCCGGGGCAGGAGACGATCTACTACATCGCCGGCGACGACACGAAGACGGTCGCCAACAGCCCGCATCTCGAGGGCTTCGCCAAGCGCGGCATCGAGGTGCTGCTGCTGTCGGACCCCGTCGACGAATTCTGGATCGCGCAGACGACCGACTTCGAAGGCAAAAAATTCGCGTCCGTCACGCGCGGGCTCGCCGATCTCGACAAGATCGCCGACGCCGAAAAGCCCGAAGACGCGAAGAAAGACGACGCCGCTTCCGACATCGCGCCGCTGGTGGCGCTGTTCCGGCTGGCGCTCGGCGACAGCGTCAAGGACGTGCGCGCCAGCCAGCGCCTCGCCGAAAGCGCCGTGTGCCTCGTCGCCGACGACAGCGACATGGACATCCATCTGGAGCGCATGCTGCGCCAGCACAAGCAGCTGCGCGCGGCCGCAAAGCGCATCCTCGAACTCAATCCCGAGCATGCGTTGATCCAGGCGCTGGCGCGAAGCTTGCGCGAACAGGGCGACAATACGGCCGTGCAAGCGCGCGTGAGCGAGGTGGCAAAACTGCTGTTCGACCAGGCGCGCATCGTCGAGGGCGACAAACTCGACGATCCGTCGGCCTTCGCCAAGCGCCTCGCCAGCACGCTCGCCGCGGGATTTGCGGCCGCTTGACCTAGATCATATCGGGCAGCGCCGCCTTCGAGGGATAATGCGGATTGGGCTGAGGCCCGCTTCGCGCATCGATCCCGAAGGAGGAGTGCCATGGATTTCAAATCGCCGCTGCCCAATGCGCGCGGCGTTTCGGCGCACGCACCGGCCGCGCGCGATCCGTTCGCGGCCATGCGCCGCGAGATGGACCGCATGTTCGACGATTTCGCGCGCGGCTGGCCCGCCCCGCCGGCCGGGGCGGCGGCGTTCCTGAGCCCGGCCGCCGAGGTCTGCGAAACCGACGCCGGCGTGGAATTCCTTTTCGACCTGCCCGGCATCGATCCCAAGGACGTTGCGGTCGAAATCGAAGACGGCGTGCTGACGGTTGCCGCCGAGCGCAGGCTCGAAAAAGACGATCCCGCAAGCGGCAAGCGCACGCATCTGAGCGAGTGCGCCTACGGCAAATTCGTGCGGCGTTTCGAATTGCCGTTCGACGTCGATCCCGCGCGCATCGCAGGGCAATTCGACAACGGCGTGCTGCGGGTCTTCGTGCCGCGCCCCGTGGAAGCCGAGCGCCGGGCGATCAAGGTCGCGGTCAAGAGCGGCTGAACAGGGTTCGCTTTCAAGCCTATTGAATCTCGCGCGCGAGCGAGGCTTTATTGAGCCCATGCCGCAAGCCTCGCTCGACCGCCATTCGCCGTTCCCGCCGCAAGCGCCCACGCGCGCCGACGCCAAAGCCATGGACGCCAACGACCCGCTGGGCCGGGCGCGCGACCATTTCCTTTTGCCCGCGGGCCTCGTCTATCTCGACGGCAATTCGCTGGGCCCGCTGCCGCGCCTCGCCCCCAACCGCATCTTCGAAGCGATGCGTCAGGAATGGGGCGAAGACCTCATCGCGGGCTGGACCAAACATGGCTGGATGCAGTTGCCGCTCACGCTCGGCGACAAGATCGGCCGCCTGATCGGCGCGCCCGAGGGCACGGTCGCGGCCTGCGACACGACCTCGCTCAATCTCTACAAGCTCGTGGCGGCGGCATTGGCCGAGCGGCCCAAGCGGCGAACGATCCTGTCCGACCGCGGCAATTTCCCGACCGATCTCTACATGGCCGACGGGCTGTTCAAGCAGTTGGGCCAGGGCCATCAGCTCAAGCTTTTCGATACCGTCGCCGAAATCGTCGAGGCGATCGACGACGACACCGTCGCCGTGATGCTCGGCCATGTCGACTATCGCACCGGCGAATTGCACGACATGGCGGCGATCACGCGCGCGGCCCATGCCAAAGGGGCGCTGGCGATCTGGGACTTGGCCCATTCGGCGGGCGCTCTACCGGTCGATCTTGCGGGCTGCGACGTCGATTACGCGGTCGGCTGCGGCTACAAATATCTGAATGGCGGGCCGGGCGCGCCGGCGTTCCTCTACGTGTCCAAGCGCCTGCAGGCGAGCTTCCGCCAACCGCTGCAAGGCTGGCTCGGCCATGCGGCACCCTTCAAGTTCGAAACCGATTTCCGCCCGGCCGCGGGCATGCAGCGCGCCATCGTGTCGTCGCCCTCGATCCTGTCGTTGCGCACGCTCGAATGCGGCGTGGATGCGATGCTGCGCTGGAAGATGGAAGACATCCGCTCGAAATCCGAGGCGCTGACCGAGATTTTCCGCATCCTCGTCGATTCGGTCGGCGAGAAGCTCGGCCTTGCGCGCGTGAGCCCGCGCGATTTCGACAAGCGCGGCAGCCAGCTCTCCTACAGCCATCCCAAGGGCTACGAGATCGTGCAGGCTTTGATCGAGCGCCGCGTGATCGGCGATTTCCGCATGCCGGACATCATGCGCTTCGGCTTCGCACCGCTCTATCTGCGTTATGTCGATGTGTGGGATGCGGCCGCCAATCTCGCCGACGTGATCGAAACGCGCGCCTACGAGGATCCCAAATACGCGGTTCGCGCTGCGGTCACGTAATGGCCGACGATAGCCCCGACGCCGCCCACAAGGATTTCGCCGCGTCGATGAGCTACGGCGACTATCTGTCGCTCGATTCGCTCTTGGGCGCGCAGAAGCCGTTGTCGGGCGATCCCAACGAATTGCTGTTCATCGTGCAGCACCAGACGAGCGAGCTTTGGATGAAGCTCGTCATCGACGAGATGAAACGCGCGCGCGCCTGCGTGGCCGCCGACGATCTCGGCCCCGCGTTCAAGGGGCTCGCGCGCGTCGCACGCATCTTCGCGCAGCTCATCCAAGCGTGGGACGTGCTGGCGACGATGACGCCCAGCGAATACAGCGCATTCCGCGCCAGTCTCGGCCATTCCTCGGGGTTCCAGAGCTACCAGTACCGCCTCATCGAATTCATGTGCGGCAACAAGGATGCGCGCTTCCTCGCCGCCCACCGCCATCGCGCCGACATTTCCGCCGTTCTCGAAAACGCGCTTGCCGAACCCTCGCTCTACGACGAGGCGATCCTCTTGCTCGCCCGCCGCGGTTTCGCGCTCGATGCCGCCACCACAGCGCGCGACTGGCGCTTGCCTTACGCGCCCAACGCTTCGGTCGAGGCGGCCTGGGCCGAGGTTTATCGCGACACCAAACGCCATTTCGATCTCTACGAACTCGCCGAAGAACTCGTCGACCTCGAAGACGGCTTGCGCCAATGGCGTTTTCGCCATGTGACGACGGTCGAACGCGTGATCGGCTTCAAGCGGGGTACAGGCGGTACGGCCGGCGTGGGCTATCTGAAAAAGCTGCTCGACATCCGCCTGTTCCCCGAACTCTGGGACGTGCGCACGGGGCTTTAGAGGGAATAGCGCAAGTTGCAGGCGCGTTGTGCAGGCGAACCGACGGAGGGTTCGAGATGCGCGCCAAAGCCTTGTTGATCGCAGCGTTGCTGTTTGCCGTTCCCGCATCGGCCCAGCCGCAAAGCCAGAACCAAACCGTACCGCCCGAGCAATTGGCGCGCGAGGCGATCGCATTGATGATCCAAGCGCTTGGCGCCATGATCGCGAACCTGCCGCAATACGCCGCCCCCGAAATCGACGCCGACGGCAACATCACGATCCGCCGCCTCAACCCGCCGCGTTTGGCAAGGCCCGCCCCGTCGCCGTCGGGGCCGCAGGATAGCCTGCCGCTTTAGCCGAACAGATAAGAGGCCAGCAACAGCGTGACGGCGACGACGAGGGCGAAGAACGTCGCCATCATGCCGTATTTGCGGAAGCGGAAGTTTTCGGGCTCCCGCGACACGCCCCAGGCATGCGCGAAGCGGCCCGCCACGAGACCCGCACAGGCAAGGTGAAGCAGGCCTTCGGGCGCTTCGCGCAATTCGGCAAAGGCCAGCAGCAGCAGCACGAACGGCGCGTATTCGGCAAAATTCGCATGCACGCGCACATGCCGGTCGAGCGCCGTTTCGCCAAGCGGACCGATCGCTTTGCGGGCCGCGCGCCGCGCGCGGATCGCGCGCAGGCTCAAAGCGAGATAGAGCATGCCCAGCAGGGCCGCGTAGAGGGGGACGATTTCAAGCAGCATGGCCGCGATATAGCCGCCGCCCTTGTCCGCCGCAACCCCAATCGGGCAAGGTCGCGCCGATGTGGAATCGTCTCAAAGACTGGGCGCGTGCCCTCAAGCGCATGGCGCTGGCTTTGTGGATCGCCGCGCGCGACGCGCGCACGCCGCTTGTGGCCAAAATCGTGGCGCTGGCGACCAGCGCCTACGCGTTCAGCCCCATCGATCTCATTCCCGATTTTGTGCCCGTTCTGGGCTTTCTCGACGATCTTTTGCTCGTTCCGGCCGGGCTTTGGCTTGCCGTGCGTTTGATCCCGCCCGCCTTGCTGGCCGAATTCCGCCAGGCGGCAGCTTCGGCCGACCGGCCGGTCAGTCGTATGGCGGCGGCAACGATCGTCGCGGTGTGGATCGTATCGGCGGGGTTGTGCGTGTTGGCGCTCGCCTGAAACAAAAAGCCCCGAACTTTCGTTCGGGGCTTTTGTCGTTTCGGCCGAGGCCGCGACGGCTACGCGGCTTTGAGCAGGCCGCGCAGCACGTAGGGCAGAATGCCGCCGTGGCGGTAGTATTCGACCTCGTCGAGCGTGTCGATGCGGCACAGCAGATCGACCGAGAACGTCTCGCCCGAGGCGCGCGTGACGGTCATCTTGATCGTCATGCGCGGCGTAATGCCGCCCGCAATGCCCGAGATGTCCACGGTCTCGGAGCCGTCGAGCTTGAGGGTCTGGCGCGTGGTGCCTTCCGGGAACTGCAAGGGCAGCACGCCCATGCCCACGAGGTTCGAGCGATGGATGCGCTCGAAGCTCTCGACGACCACGGCTTTGACGCCCAGCAGCATCGTGCCCTTGGCCGCCCAGTCGCGCGACGAGCCCGTGCCGTACTCTTTGCCGGCGAAGATCACGAGCGGCGTGTTGCGCGCTTTGTACTCGACGGCTGCCTCGTAGATCGACATGACCTTGCCTTCCGGCATCAGCCGCGCCATGCCGCCCGACGTGCCGGGTGCCGCCTCGTTCTTGAGGCGGATATTGGCGAAGGTGCCGCGCATCATGATCTCGTGGTTGCCGCGGCGGGCGCCGAACGAGTTGAAATCGTCGGGCCGCACCTGGTGCTCGATCAGATAGTTGCCGGCAGGGCCGTCCTTTTTGATCGAACCGGCCGGGCTGATGTGGTCGGTCGTGATCGAATCGCCGAGGATGGCGAGCGGGCGCGCGCCCTTGATGTCTGAGAAGCCGCCCGCTTCCTTGGGCAGTTCTTCGAAATAGGGCGCGTGCTTCACGTAGGTCGAGCCCGGCTGCCATTTGTAGGTGAGGCCTGCCGAGGTGCCCATGCTCTGCCAGTTCTTGTCGCCCTGGAAGACGTTCGCATAGCGGTCGCGGAACATCTTTGCCGTGAGATTGGCGCGCATCGTGTCGGCGACGTCTTTGTTCGAGGGCCACACGTCCTTGAGATAGACCGGGCCGTCGGTCCCCATGCCCAGCGGTTCGGTCGTGAGGTCCTTCAGCATCGAGCCTGCAAGCGCGTAGGCCACCACGAGCGGGGGCGAGGCGAGATAGTTGGCCTTCACCTGCGCGTGCACGCGGCCTTCGAAATTGCGGTTGCCGGACAGCACGGCCGTAACCGTCAAGTCGCCGCTGTCGATCGCTTCGGCGACCGCGTCGGGCAGGGGACCTGAATTGCCGATGCAGGTCGTGCAGCCGTAGCCCGCGAGCGTGAAGCCGAGCTGGTCGAGCGGGGTTTGCAGGCCCGCCGCGACCATATAGTCGGTCACGACCTGGCTGCCGGGGGCGAACGACGTTTTGACCCAGGGCTGCACTTTGAGACCCTTGGCGACGGCGTTGCGCGCGAGCAGCCCTGCCGCCACGAGGACGGCCGGGTTCGACGTGTTCGTGCACGAGGTGATGGCGGCGATGACGACGTCGCCGTTCTTGAGCGTGTAGCCGCCCGACGCGACCTTGACGCCGTCCTTGGCGTTTTTGGGGCTCGTGAGTTCGGGCAGCGCCTTTTCGAATCCGGCTTTGGCGGCCGACAGCAGGACGCGGTCCTGCGGGCGCTTGGGGCCCGCGAGCGACGGCTCGACCGAGCTCATGTCGAGCTCCATCGTGTCGGTGAAGACGGGGTCCGGCGAGTTTTCGTCGCGCCACATGCCCTGCGCCTTCGCGTAGGCTTCGACGAGCTTCACGCGCGCCGGATCGCGGCCGGTGAAGTTCAGATAGTTGATCGTCTCCTTGTCGACGGGGAAGAAGCCGCACGTGGCGCCGTATTCGGGCGCCATGTTGGCGATCGTCGCCCGGTCGGCAAGCGACAGCGTGTCGAGGCCGGGGCCGTAGAACTCGACGAATTTGTTGACCACGCCCTTCTTGCGCAGCAGCTGCGTGACCACGAGCACGAGGTCGGTCGCGGTCATGCCTTCGCGCAGGCGGCCGGTGAGTTTGAAGCCGACCACTTCGGGGATCAGCATCGACACGGGCTGGCCCAGCATCGCGGCTTCGGCCTCGATGCCGCCCACGCCCCAGCCGAGCACGGCCATGCCGTTGACCATCGTCGTGTGGCTGTCGGTGCCGACCAGCGTGTCGGGATAGGCGTAGGTGGTGCCGTCGCCGTCCTGCGTCCAGACGGTCTGGGCGAGGTATTCGAGATTGACCTGGTGGCAGATGCCCGTTCCGGGCGGCACCACGCGGAAATTCGAGAAGGCGGCAGCCCCCCAGCGCAGGAAGGCGTAGCGCTCGCCGTTGCGCTCGTATTCGAGCGCGACGTTCTTGGCGAAGCTGTCGGCCTTGCCGAAATTGTCGATCATCACCGAGTGGTCGATCACGAGATCGACCGGCGACAGCGGATTGATCTTCTTGGCGTCGCCGCCCATGTCGACCATCGCGTCGCGCATGGCAGCCAAATCGACCACGGCGGGCACGCCGGTGAAGTCCTGCATCAGCACGCGCGCCGGGCGATAGGCGATCTCGCGCGAGGATTTGCGCGCCTCGAGCCAGCCGGCCATGGCTTTGACGTCGTCGGTCGTGACCGTGCGCCCGTCTTCCCAGCGCAGCAGGTTCTCGAGCAGCACCTTGAGCGAATTGGGCAGCCGCTCGATGCCTTTGAGGCCCGCCGCCGCAGCCGCTTCAAGGCTGAAATAGCTGTAGTTTTTGCCGTCGACCGTCAAGGTGCGGCGCGTTTTGAGCGTATCTTGTCCGAAACTGGGCACGAGCAAATCTCCCCCTTTTGCGAGCAGCGTCGCACCGGCCCTCCGGCGCGTGTCGTTGGCATAGCACGGCTGCGCGCGGGATTGAAGCGGTACGCCGGGGTGCCGGGGCGAGGGTAAACGACCTGTTAACGAGTCGAGTGTTAAAGTCTCAAAGGAGTAACCAAGGCAGCGCCAGACTGTCCCCCGGCGTAACCGGAATCTGAGGAATTTGCCATTTCCACCGCGTCCCCAATTTCGCGCCTGCCGACGGCGGCGCGCAAACGCCCGGCCTTCGCGCGCGGTTTGAGCGCGCGGCGCCAGCGGCGGATTCTGGGCGGTTTTGCCGTGCTCGTCGTGGCGGCGGCGGCGTGGCTGTTTTCCGACCTCACGGCCGGAACCTATGCGCGCGCGCAGAACGCGGCCCTGCGCAACGCGGCGGCCGAAGCGCATGTGCTGCACGAACACGCCGCCAAAACGCTCGAAACGGCGGCGGCCTTGCTCGTCAAAATCGGCGACGAACTCGAGCGTTTGCCCGCAGGCGACGCCGCGATCGGGTTCCCGGCAAACGCCGCCGTGGCACAAGTGCTTGCGCAAGCCCGAACCGTGCGCGCGGTGGTGCCGAGCTTGCGCGCGGTCGCGTTCCATCGGATCGACGGCTGGGTTTTCCGCGACGACAATGCCGAACCCAGGATGGCGGCGTTCCCCGCGGCCTTGCTGGGCAGTCCGCCCGGCCGCATGCGGATTGCCGCGACCGCCATGCCTGCGGCCGGCGCCAGTCCTGCGATCGAGGTGGTAAAGCGCGTGCGCGACGGCGCGATCGTTGCGCATGTCGATACCGATTTTCTGCGCGGCTCGTTGGCCGCATCGCCGACGAACCTCGTCGGCGCCTTGCTGCAGGATCCGGCCGGCAACATCGTCGCCGCCTATCCGCCGCACTTGGCCGACGCGTCGACGCTTGCCCATGTGCGCCCGCCGGCCGAAGGCTGGCTTGCGGCCGCGTTCGGGCGCGGCGACGACTATATTCTGGCGTCCTACGATTTTGTCGCCTTGCCGCTGCGCGCGGCCGTTCTGGACCGCCACGAATCGTATCTCGGGCCCTATCGCACGCTGATCTCTTTGCGCGCGGCGGTCACGGTTCTGGGCCTTGCGGTGCTGCTGGCCTTTGCCGCATTCGTGCATCACCAGGTCGCGTGGCTTGGGCGGCTCGATGCGCTGCGCGTCCGCGAGCGCCGCCGCATGCTGGCGGCGCAGCGCCGCCTGCACACGATCATCGACGCCATGCCGGCCATCGTCAACGCCAAGGACCTCGACGGGCGCTACACGCTCATCAACCAACCTGCCGCCAGCCTTTACGGCGTGTCGCCGTCGGACGCGATCGGGCGCCATCTCGACGAACTGGCCGATCCGGAATTTGCCGGCGAAATGGCGCGGCGCGAGAAAAAGGCGATAGAAGAAGGCGTCGTGGTCAGCCACGAAGACACGCTTTTCATCGACGGGCGCAGGCGGAGTTTCTACGCCAAAAAAGTGCCGCTGGTCGGCCCCGACGGCAAAACCGAGGGGATCGTCACGGTTGCCGTCGACATCACCGAGCTCAAGGCCGTCGAGCGCAAGGCGATCGCGGCCGAAACGCTGCTGCGCGCCGCGCTCGATTCGATCCCCGAAGGCTTCGCCGTGTTCGACGACAACGACCGTCTGGTCGTTGCCAACCGCACCTACGCGCAGATGTTCACGACCAACGACGATCCCAATGCTCTGATCGGTCTCGAATTCGCCGATCTCGTGCGCGCATCGATGGCCAAGGGCGAGCCGCCGGAGCCGGGCTTTGCGGGCGAATCCTGGGTCGCCGAACGCGTGCGCCGCCATCTTGCCGCCAACGGCGAGCCGCGCCTTTTGCAGGTCGCCGACGGGCGCTGGATTTCGACGTTCGAGCGGCGGGTGCCGGGGATCGGCATCGTGGGTTTCCGCGCCGACGTAACGGAGGCGATCGAAACCCAGATTGCGCTTCGCCAGGCGCGCGATGCGGCCGAAGCCGCCAATCGCGCCAAATCGCAGTTCCTCGCGAACATGAGCCACGAGCTGCGCACGCCGCTCAACGCAATCATCGGCTTTTCCGAGGTCATCGAGGGCGAATTTTTCGGGCCCGTGGGCAACAAGCGCTATGCCAGCTACGCGCGCGACATTGCGGCCTCGGGGCGCCATCTCGTCGGGCTCATCGGCGACGTGCTCGACATGTCGAAGATCGAAGCGGGCGGCTACAAGCTTGCGGAAACCGAGTTGTCGATCGGCGATTTCGCGCGCGAAATGCTGCGCTTGATGCGCGGCCACGCGCAGGTCGCCAATGTCGATCTCGCCCTCGACATCGCCGCCGCCGCCGACATTCGGGTTTGCGCCGACAGCCAGGCGCTGCGCCAGATCGCGATCAATCTGCTGTCGAACGCGATCAAGTTCAGCCAATCCGGCGGCCATGTGAAGATCGTCGTGCGGCGCGCGGAAGACGGGCTCGAATTCGCGGTCGCCGACAACGGCATCGGCATCGACCCGGCGGCGCTCGCGCACGTGACCGAACCGTTCCGCCAGGCGGACGGCATTGCCGGCAAATTCGGCGGCACGGGCCTCGGGCTGTCGATCAGCAAACGCCTTGCCGAGATGCACGGCGGCGCCTTGCGTCTCGAAAGCACGGTGGGGGTCGGCACCGTTGCATCCGTTTGGCTGCCCGCGTCGCGTCTGCGCGCGGATGCGGCCCCGTTGCTTGCCGCCGCGCGTTAAAGCGCCAAGTCCGGGGCGTGCGGTTCCAGAAACGCCGCAAGCCGGGCGAGCATCGCCTCTGCCGCCTGGAATTGCGGCTGGTGGGCCGCTCCCGGCACTTCCCAGGTTTCGCAACTGCCGCCGACCGCGCGGCCAATGCGCCTGAGCTGGTCGAGCGTGCCGTATTCGTCGTTTTCGCCCTGCACCGCCAGCACGGGCGCGGTCAGCGTCTTGAGGTCCGCTTCGATGTTCCAAGCCGCGAAGGGGGCGGACAGCCATGTCTGGGCCCAGGCGGCGAACAACGCATCAGTCTGAGACCCATGGTAGCGCGCAAGGCGCGGGCGCAGATCGGTCGTTCTGTAGAGCTCGACCGCCGCGCGAATGCCGGCAAGCGTCAGTTCTTCGACATAGACGTGGGCGGCGATCGTGACGACGGCGCCGAACCGATCGGGGGCAGCCGCACCCGCCAGCAACGCGATCGAACCGCCGTCGGAATGCCCGACGAGATCGGCCTCGGCAACGCCGAGCCGGTCGAGCAGCGTGCACAAATTCCGCGCTTCTTCATGCAGATAATGCGGCGCACGCGGTCCCGGCGGCGGGTCGGACTGGCCGTGCCCGAGGCGCTCATAGACGATGCCGGGCCGCCTTGTGCGCGCGCACAAGGCGGCGGGAAAGTCGCGCCACAGGGCGATCGATCCGAGGGCTTCGTGCAGGAACACGACCGGCCGGCCGTTGGCGGCCTCGTTCACGCGCTGCACGCGCACGGCCCCCGCACCGATGTTGCACGCGAAGATCGGGCTTTGCTTGACCAAGTTACCGCTTTCGAATTAAGTGGCAGGAAGACAAGGGCGAAAAAAGATAGCCCGATTTGCCGCCAGGGAGCCACACGCCTGATCCGCCATGCACAATCTGCCGTCCTTGTTCTGAAATGAATTCGGTCCGCGATCCGAGGCTCGACACGTTTCCGAAGCTGCTCGCGCACAATGTGCGGTCGCGAGGCGCGCGCCCGGCCATGCGCGAAAAGGATTTCGGCATCTGGCAAAGCTGGAGCTGGGCCGAAATGGCGACCGAGATCCGGCGCCTCGCCGCAGGCTTCGCGTCGCTGGGCGTGGCGCGCGGCGACAAACTGGTCCTCGTCGGCGACAATCGGCCGCAGCTCTATTGGTCCATCTGTGCAGCCCAAATGCTCGGCGCCATTCCGGTCCCGGTCTACCAGGACGCGGTCGCCGACGAGATGGCCTATGTGATCGGGCATGCCGAGGCGTGGCTCGCGGTCGTCGAAGACCAGGAACAGGTCGACAAGCTGCTCGCGATCCGCGCCAAGACCGGCCTGCCGCGCACCATCGCCTACAACGATCCGCGCGGCATGCGCGGCTACAGCGAAGACGGGCTCGTGGCGCTCGCCGACGTTTCCAAGCAGGGCGATGCGCGCATCGCGGCCGATCCGGGCTTTCTCGACGCCGAAATCGCCAAAGGCCGGGGCAGCGACCATTCGGTGATGCTCTACACGTCGGGCACCACGGGCCAGCCCAAGGGCGTGCTGCTGAGCTACGACAACGTGATCAAGACCGCGCAGAGTGCCGTCGATTTCGACCGCCTGACCGAAACCGACGACATCCTCGCCTATCTGCCGATGGCGTGGGTGGGCGACCACGTATTCTCGTACGCGCAAGCCTACGTCGCGGGCTTCTGCGTGAGCTGCCCGGAATCGGGCGCGACCGTGATGACCGATCTGCGCGAGATCGGCCCGAGTTTCTTCTTCGCCCCGCCGCGAATCTTCGAAAACATCCTCACGCAAGTCTCGATCCGCATGGAAGACGCGAGCGCGCCCAAGCGCGCCATGTACCGCTATTTCATGCGGCTGGCCAAAACCGCCGGCATCGCGCTGATGGACAAAAAGCAAGTCGGCCTTGCCGACCGGCTGCTCTATGCGCTGGGCGAGCTGCTGGTCTACGGGCCGCTCAAGAACACACTCGGTTTCACGAAGATGCGCGTGGGCTACACGGCGGGCGAAGCGATCGGCCCCGACATTTTCGATTTCTACCGCTCGCTCGGCCTCAATCTCAAGCAGCTCTACGGCATGACGGAGGCCAGCGTCTTCGTGTGCATGCAGCCCGACGGGCAGATCAAAGCCGACACGGTGGGAGTCCCCGCCCCGGGCGTGGAAATCAAAATCGCCGAAAGCGGCGAGGTGCTCGTGAAGTCGCCGGGCATCTTCCAGAGCTACTTCAAGAACGACACGGCGACGCAGTCTGCCAAAACGCCGGACGGCTACTACCTCACCGGCGATGCGGGCTTCTTCGACAAAGACGGCCATCTCAAAATCATCGACCGCGCCAAAGACGTCGGCCGTTTGATCGACGGCACGCTGTTCGCGCCCAAATACATCGAGAACAAGCTCAAGTTTTTCAGCTACGTCAAAGAAGCCGTCGCGTTCGGCCACGGGCGCGATTTCGCGTCGTGCATCCTGTGCATCGATCTCGACGCGGTCGGCAATTGGGCCGAGCGCAAGGGCATTGCCTACGCCTCGTACCAGGAGCTTGCCGCCAAGCCCGAGGTGCAGGCCTTGGCGCTCGAATGCGTCGAGCAGGTCAATCGCGATTTGGCGGAAGACGCCAATCTCGCGGGCAGCCAGATAAGGCGCTTCCTGCTGCTGCACAAGGAACTCGACGCCGACGACGGCGAACTCACGCGCACGCGCAAAGTGCGCCGCAGCTTCATCGCCGACCGCTACGCGCCCTTGATCGACGGGCTCTATTCGGGGGCCGAGCGCGCCTTCATCTCGAGCGTGGTCACGTTCGAAGACGGGCGCACGGGCAAGATCGAAGCCGATCTTGCGATCCGCGACGTGCCGCGCTTTGCCGCCCACCGCCCGGCGACGGCGACGCCGGCGTTGCAGAAGGCGGGCTGAAGATGGGCCGCGCGCATATCGCCCGCACGATCGGCGACACGCTGCTGAAGGTCGACAATGTCAGCCTCGGCTTCGGCGGCGTCAAAGCGCTGACCGACGTGTCGTTCGACATCGCCAAGGGCGAAATCCGCGCCATCATCGGGCCCAACGGGGCGGGCAAGTCGTCGATGCTGAACTGCATCAACGGCTTCTACCAGCCGAGCCAGGGCAGCATTTCGTACAAGGGCGTGGTGCGCGGAGCGATGCGCCCCTACGAGGCGGCGCGCGGCGGCATTGCGCGCACCTTCCAGAACATCGCCCTGTTCAAAGGCATGTCGACGCTCGACAACATCATGACGGGGCGCTTGCTCAAGATGAAGCGCGGCTTCCTCTGGCAGTGCCTGCATTGGGGGCCGGCCCAGGCCGAAGAGATCGCCCATCGCGAGACGGTCGAGCGCGTGATCGACTTCCTCGAAATCCAGGCGATCCGCAAAACGCCGGTCGGCCGCTTGCCCTACGGCCTGCAGAAGCGCGTCGAGCTCGGGCGGGCCCTTGCCGCCGAGCCGGAACTGCTGCTGCTCGACGAGCCGATGGCCGGCATGAATCTCGAGGAGAAAGAGGACATGTGCCGCTTCATCCTCGACGTGAACGAGCAGTTCGGCACCACGATCGCGCTCATCGAGCACGATATGGGCGTGGTCATGGACATTTCCGACCGCGTCGTCGTGCTCGAATACGGCCGCAAGATCGCCGACGGCACGCCCGACACGGTCAAAGCCGATCCCAAAGTGATCGCGGCCTATCTCGGCACCGGCCACGGTTGAAAGGTCCGCCATGGATTTCATGATCGATTTTCTGTTCGGGCCTTTGAAGGAGATCTGGGAATTCCCGATCTTCTTCGTCGAGGTCGTGGTCGGCGGCATTCTGACCGGCGTCATGTACAGCCTTGTGGCGCTCGGTTTCGTGCTGATCTTCAAGGCCTCGGGCGTGTTCAATTTCGCGCAAGGGGCGATGGTGCTGTGCGCGGCCCTTACGTTCGTGGGCTTCCACGAACTGGGCGTGCCGCAATGGCTGTCGCTGATCTTGACGCTCGGCGTGATGGTCGCACTGGCCTTCGCGATCGAGCGCATCGTGCTGCGCCCGCTCGTGAACCAGGCGCCGATCATCCTGTTCATGGCCACGATCGGCATCACGTTTTTCATCGACGGCTTCTTCCAGATGGTCTGGGGCGAAGACGTGAAGCGCCTGGATATCGGCATCCCCAAAGAGCCGCTCGAAATCGGCGGCGTGCTCGTGAACACGTTCGACATTGTGGCGGCCCTCGTCGCGGGCACACTCGTGGGCGTGCTCGCATTCTTCTTCCAATCGACGCGCATCGGGCGGGCCCTTCGCGCCGTCGCCGACGACCATCAGGCGGCCCAATCGGTCGGCATTCCCTTGCAGACGATCTGGGTCATCGTGTGGTCGGTCGCGGGCATTGTGGCGCTGGTGGCCGGCATCATGTGGGGCTCCAAGCTCGGCGTGCAGTTCTCGCTGGCGCTGATCGCGCTCAAAGCGCTGCCGGTGCTGATCCTGGGCGGCTTCACCTCGATTCCGGGCGCGATCATCGGCGGGCTCATCATCGGCGTGGGCGAAAAGGTCGCCGAAGTGTTCTGGGCCGCCAAGATCGGCGGCGGAATCGAAGACTGGTTCGCCTACATCCTGGCGCTGTTCTTCCTGATGTTCCGGCCGCAAGGCCTGTTCGGCGAACGCATCATCGAGAGGGTTTGATCCCGTGCTCTACCGCGAAGCAGGCCAATTCAAGACGAGCTACTCGGCCGACCAGGGGATTTTCCCGATCCTGCAGGACCGCATCGGCATGGCGATCCTGCTCGCGGTCGCCTTTGTGGCCGTGCCCCTGCTGGCGAGCGACTATTTCCTCTCCACCATCTTCATTCCGTTTCTGGTTTTCTCGGTGGCGGCGATCGGGCTCAACATCCTCACCGGCTATTGCGGCCAGCTGAGTTTGGGCACGGGCGGCTTCATGGCGTGCGGGGCCTATGCCGCCTACAAATTCGCGACCGCATTCCCCGAGCTCAACATCGTGGTCGTGTTTCTGCTGTCGGGCGGCGTTGCGGCGGCCGTGGGCGTGGTGTTCGGCGTGCCGTCGCTGCGCATCAAGGGCTTCTATCTTGCGGTCGCAACGCTCGCCTCGCAGTTCTTCTTGATCTGGCTGTTCACGAAGGTGCCGTGGTTCGTGAACTACTCGCCCTCGGGCGTGATTTCGGCCCCGCCGCGCGAAGTGTTCGGCTGGTACGTGACCGGCATCGAGGCCACGGCCGAGGCCAAATATCTGTTCTGCCTCGCGTTCGTGGCCGTGCTGGCGCTGGTCGCCAAAAACCTCGTGCGCGGGCGCATCGGGCGCGCATGGATGGCGATCCGCGACATGGACATCGCGGCCGAGATCATCGGCATCCGCCCGCTGCAGACCAAGCTCTTGGCGTTTGCCGTGTCGTCGTTCTATTGCGGCGTGGCCGGCGCCTTGTGGGCCTTCATCTACACAAGCTCGGTCGAGGCGCTCGCCTTCGACATCAACCGCTCGTTCCAGATCCTGTTCATGATCATCATCGGCGGGCTCGGCTCGATTCTGGGCGCGTTTTTGGGGGCGGCCTTCATCGTGCTGCTGCCGATTTTCCTCAGCGCCGTGCCGCAGGCCATGGGCGTGCCGGTCACGACTTCGACCTTGGCGCACCTCGAATTCATGATTTTCGGCGGGCTCATCGTGTTTTTCCTGATCGTCGAGCCGCACGGGCTTGCCCGGCTGTGGCAGCTCGCCAAGGAAAAACTGCGGCTGTGGCCCTTCCCGCACTGACGATTTCCGGGCCGAATTCCGGTCCTTCCCGGCCTTGAATTGGTCGCAAACGCCCCCTAGTATCTTGGAAACTCAAACGCATAGAAAAGGCGGAGACGCGAGAATGTCGAAGACGAGCATGGCAGCGATGTTTGGTGCGGTCGGTTTGCTGGCGATGCTGCCCGCAGGCGCCCAAGCAGCCGACGCGGCGGCCGGCGAGAATGTGTTCAAGCGCGTCTGCGCCACCTGCCACAATCCCACGGCCGAAGGCCCGCGCAAGCTCGGCCCCACGCTGGCCGGCATCGTCGGCCGCAAATCTGGCTCGGTCGAAGGTTTCCGTTATTCCAAGGCCAACAGCGAAGCCAACATCGTGTGGTCGGCCGAAAACCTCGATCCGTACCTCAAGAACCCGCGCGAAGTCATGCCGGGTACCACGATGGCCTACGCGGGCCTGCGCAACGACGCAGATCGCGCCAATCTGATCGCATATCTCGCAACCCTCAAGTAAACGCGCGAAAAAGCCGGCGCGGTGCGCGTGCGGCTTTTTTTGGCCTTATTCTACAGTTGTTTAGTGGAGGACAGAAACATGAAGCGTTTGGTTGCAGCATTCGGAGTGGCGGTCGCAGGCCTGATGCTTGCGGGCGGTTCGCAGGCGCAAGCGGCCGATGCGGCGGCGGGCGAAGGCGTTTTCAAGCGCGCCTGTTCGGTCTGCCACAACCCGACGGCCGAAGGCCCGCGCAAGCTCGGCCCCACCTTGGCCGGTCTTGTCGGGCGCAAATCGGGCTCGGTCGAAGGGTTCCGCTATTCGAAGGCGAACGCCGAGTCCGGTATCGTCTGGACGCCGGACAAGCTCGATCCGTACATCAAGAACCCGCGCGAAGTCGTCCCCGGCACGACGATGGCCTATGCGGGCCTGCGCAACGACGACGAGCGCGCGAACCTGATCGCGTATCTGGCGACGCTGAAATAACAGCTGCGTTCCGGCGTTTGAAACGGTCCTTTAACAGGGCCGAAACAAACGCGACTTAGGCTCCCGGCAGGATCGTCGATCTTGCCAAGGAGAGTCCGATGTCGCTCGCGCCAAAGAACGTCCTGTTTCTCTGCACGCACAATTCGGCCCGCTCGATCATGGCCGAGGCTTTGCTCAATCGGCACGGCAACGGGCGTTTCCGCGCCTTCAGTGCGGGCAGCCAGCCTTCGGGTGCGATCAACCCGTTCGTCGCCACGTTGCTCGCGAAGATGAACTTCAGGATCGAGGATTTCCGATCGAAGGACTGGTCGGAATTCGCCGCAGCGGATGCGCCGGTCATGAATTTTGTGTTCACCGTGTGCGACCAAACGGCGGCCGAAGCCTGCCCCGTTTGGCCGGGCAAACCGATGACGGCGCATTGGGGCTTCGAGGATCCGTCGGCCGCCCAAGGCAGCGACGCAATGAAAGCCGCACTGGTGGCCCAGATCTACGGCCAGATCGAGCGGCGCATTCAGATTTTCGCCAATCTGCCGATGGCGACCTTGTCGAACCTCGAAATCCAGCGCCAGTTGCATGCCATGGGCCGTGCCGCCTGAGGGCGGCGGCCTGGCCGAAACGGGCGAAAAGCGTTTGGCAAGGGGCCGCGTACTGGCGTAGGGTACGCGCTCAAGGTCGGTCAACGATCTGCCGGGTCCAATTTCCGGCGCCATTGCTGCAACAGGGAGAATGCCCCATGAATTTCGCCCGCATTGGGTCTGCGCTTGCGATTGCGGCTTTTGTCGCCGCACCGTTTGCGCTGCCGACAGCCGCCAACGCGCAAGCCAACGAGCAGTTCATTCCGTCGCTGTCGTACCGCACGGGTCCGTTCGGGCCCAACGGCACGCCGTTCGCCGACGGCTTCCTCGACTATTTCAAGATGATCAACGCGCGCGACGGCGGCATCAACGGCGTGCGCATCACCTACGAAGAATGCGAGACCGCCTACAACACCGATCGCGGCGTGGAATGCTACGAGCGCCTGAAGGGCAAGGGCCCGACGGGGGCCACCGCCATCGTGCCGCTCTCGACCGGCATCACCTACGCCCTCATCGAGCGCACGGCGCAAGACAAGATCCCGATGCTGACCTCGGGCTACGGCCGCTCCGACGGTTCGGACGGGCGCGTTTTCCCGTGGATGTTCACGCTGCCTGCCACCTACCATTCGCAGATGGACGCGATCCTGCAGTTCGTGAAGTCGAAGGAAAAAGGCAGCCTCAAGGGCAAGAAGATCTCGTTCATCTACCACGACAGCGCGTTCGGCAAGGAACCGCTGCCGGTGATCCAGCGCCTGGCCCGCGAAGAAGGCTTCGAGCTGTCGGAATTCCCGGTGCCGAATCCGGGCGTGGAGCAGAAGGCGATCTGGCTGCGCATCGGCCGCCAGATCCGCCCGAACTACGTGATCATGTGGGGCTGGGGTGTGATGAACCCGACGGCCATCCAGGAAGCGGCGGCCGTGGGCTTCCCGCGCGACCGGTTCATCGGCGTGTGGTGGGCCGGCTCCGAGCAGGACGTGACGCCGCCCGGCGACGCGGCCAAGGGCTACATGGCCGCGAACTTCCACGGCACGGGCAAAGACTACAAATTCATGCGCGACATCGAGACGACCGTGATCAAGGCGGGCCAAGGGACCGGCGACGCGCGCCATGTCGGCACGGTTCTCTACAATCGCGGTGCCATCAACGCCGCGATGGTGGTCGAAGCGGTGCGCACGGCCCAGGAGCGCTACGGCAACAAGCCGATGACGGGCGAGCAGGTGCGCTGGGGCTTCGAAAACCTGAACCTGTCGCCGCAGCGCCTCGCCGCGATGGGCTTCGAAGGTTTCATGCCGCCGCTGCGCACCTCGTGCGCCGACCACGAAGGCGGCGGCGTGGTCCGCATCCAGCAATGGGACGGCAAGGCCTGGAACTGGGTCTCGGATTGGATCGAGCCCAACCGTGCGGCCCTGCGCCAGGGCTACGAAGCCTCGTCGATGCAGTACGCGCGCGAGAAGAACATCACGCCGCGCGATTGCGCCAATCAGTCGTGAGGGCCAATCCTAAGGGCCCGCTCAAGTGGCCTAAGGCTTGACTGGGGGGCGGGCCGGCAACGGTCCGCCCTTTTTTCTTGCGCAGGACAAATGCAATGACAACCGACGCCGCCTTGCTCGAAAAGAAACTGCAGAACCCGCCGCCGGCTCCGTTGCTGGCCGTGCGCAACATCGAAGTGATCTACGACCACGTGATCCTGGTGCTGAAGGGCGTGAGCCTCGAAGTGCCCAAGGGCGGCATCGTGGCCTTGCTGGGCGCCAACGGGGCCGGCAAATCGACGACGATCAAGTCGATCTCGAATTTGCTGCGCGCCGAGCGCGGCGAGGTAACCAAGGGCAGCGTCGAATACAAAGGCCAGCGCATCGACGGGCTCACGCCCAACGAGCTCGTGCGTCGCGGCGTGATCCAGGTCATGGAAGGCCGCCATTGTTTCGGCCATCTGACGGTCGAAGAAAACCTGCTCACGGGGGCCTACACGCGCCGCGACGGCCGTGCCGCGATCGCCGCCGACATGGAGATGGTCTACGGCTATTTCCCGCGTTTGAAAGAGCGGCGCAAAAGCCAGGCGGGCTACACGTCGGGCGGCGAGCAGCAGATGGTCGCGATGGGCCGCGCCATGATGTCGAAGCCCGAGACGATCCTGCTCGACGAACCGTCGATGGGCTTGGCCCCGCAGCTCGTCGAAGAAATTTTCGAGATCGTCGTGAAACTCAACCGCGAGCAGAATGTGTCTTTTCTGTTGGCCGAGCAGAACACGTCGATCGCGTTGCGCCACGCCCATTACGGCTACATTCTCGAGAATGGCCGCGTGGTGCTTGACGGCACCGCCGAAGCGCTGCGCGGCAACGAAGACGTCAAAGAGTTCTATCTCGGCGTCTCAGGCACGGGCCGCAAATCCTTCCGCGACATCAAGCACTACAAGCGCCGCAAACGCTGGCTCGCGTAGCTGCGCCCCGCATGGCCGTGGGATGCGGCCAGCATTTCTTCGATGAGGTCGCGCTGGGCCAAGCTGCCGCCGAAGCGTTCGTGTTCGGGCAACACCGCACCGAGGGCTTCGATCGCACGCGGCCAGTCTTGTTTGGCGAATGCCGAAAGGCCTTCGGCGGCGCGGGCGACCATCGGTTGGGCGGGGCCGCGTGTGCCCGCACCCCGCGCCGCACATTCGGCTTCGTCGCCGGCCATTGCGGCGGCCAGCGCCACGTGAAGGTCCACAAAGGCGAGGCCTGCGCGCGGGAACTCGGCCTTGCCGTAGGCGAGGACCTTGTCCCATGCGCCCGACGGCGGGGTGGCGCCCTTGAGGGTCGCGCGCATCAGGAACGAGGCGGCGTCGGTCAACACATTGAGCGACGGCCCCCATAAAGCACCGGGGGCGATGTTCGTTTCGTAAAGCGCCCAGGCATTTGCCGTGTCGCCCGCGGCCAGCGCCCACAAGGCGCGGTGCCATTGGATATGGCAATGCAACAGCCCTGCGCGCGGATACGTCGCGACGAATTCACCGAGATAGCGTAGGCCCGCTTGCGCTTCGCCAGCTTCGTAATGCACATGTGCCTGAATATGCGCGCCATGCGCATCGCGCGGGTTGAGGGCGAGGGCGCGCGAGATTTTGGCGCGCGCGGACTCGATGGCACCCGTCTCGACGTGCGAAAAAGCCTGCATGGCGAGGAACCACCAATCGTCGCCGTAGGCATTTTCGAGGCCGTCGAGCAGTTGGCGCAATTGGGCCGCCCGGTCGTTTGCCCCGCTGAAGCCGTAGAGGCCGAACACGCCCACGCAAGGGCTGAGCGCCATCGCATCGCGCGGCCAGTCGCGAAGATGTGCGTGGATCGCGGCAAGGGCGGCCGGGCCTTGCCCGTCCAGCACCAAGCCCATGGCGGCGACATGGCTGGCCTCGCGGCCCGCAAGACGCGGCGCCAAGTCGCGGGCACGCGCGATCGCGGCTTTGGCGGCCGCCCGATTGCCGAAAATCTGGTGCGTGCGCGCGAGGCCCACGTGGGCGAGAGCGAAGTCCGGATCGTGCGCCGCGGCCGTTTCGAACGCTTCTGCCGCACCCACGTCGGCGGCGAACAGCGCATCGACCCCGGCCACGTAATGCGCGGCGGCGGTTGTGTCGGTCGTGAGCGCATTGCCGTAGCGGTCGGAGGCCATGCTCAAATCCTTTCGGCGACCCAATCCTCGATCAGGCGGCGCGCGATCGAATCGGCGCGCGGCAGGCGGAACTTTTCGGGATCGTGCTCTTGGCGCAGGAAATCGCGCGTGACCCACATCGCATCGAGAAGCTCTTCGCGGTCGATAACGAGCTCGTTCGTCAAGGCTTCGCCGTAGAAGCCGAGCATGATCGAGGCCGGGAACGGCCAGGGCTGCGAGGAATGGTAGCGCACCGCACCCACGCGCACGCCCGACTCTTCGAATGTCTCGCGGCGCACGCAATCTTCGAGGCTTTCGCCTGGCTCGACGAAACCGGCGAGTGTCGAGTACATCGCAAACGGAAAGCGCGCCGAGCGGCCGAGCAGGCATTTGTCGCCCGATACGATCAGCATGATCGTGGCGGGGTCGCTGCGCGGGAAATGGTCGGTGGCACAGGCCGCATTCGTGCAGCTGCGCACATGGCCGGCCGCTTCGCTGCGCGTGGGCGCGCCGCACACGCCGCAGAAGAGATGGCGCTGGTTCCACCAGGCCAGCCCGCGCGCATAGGCCATGAGCCCGCCTTGCGCATGCGGCAAGGTGGCGCCGATCCCGCGCAGATCGACAAAGCGCTCGGCCGGGGCGATGTGCGCGGCAAGCTCGGGCTCGTCGAGCTTGCTCGCATCGACCGCGAAATAGGGTGCCCCATCGAGCTCGCCCAGATACATCGTCGGCAATTCGAGATGCGCCAATTGGTGCAGGGCGAGGAAGCCGGGGCCGGTTTCGAGGATCAGGCTGCGCGTGCGCCAGACCGGCACGGCCAAGGCGGTTGCGTGGGCCAGGCGGTCGGCCAAATAGGCCGCATCGCGGCGTTTTTCGGCCTGTCTGTCGAGCGGGAGGGCCGCGTAGAAATTGGGTTTTTCCATGGGCAGCCCCATACATCGGGCGATTGCCGGGCCCCGTCAAGTGGGCCGGCAAGAGCGGCTTGGCGGCGGCGGCCAAGCGGGCTATATAGCAAGCGGGAGGTTGGCGGCGGACGAGCGCCTCGCCAACCCGGTCAGGTCCGGAAGGAAGCAGCCGTAACGAGTCTCCGCCCGGGTCGACGTCCAGCCTCCCACCCTTTCCCCTCCTGACAGCAGCAGCGATGGCCGACGCGCAAGCCGCCCCCTATCAGGTCCTGGCACGCAAGTACCGGCCCACGCGGCTCTCCGACCTTGTCGGGCAAGAGGCGCTGGTGCGCACGCTGTCCAACGCGATCGAAACCGGGCGCATCGCGCACGCCTTCATGCTGACGGGCGTGCGCGGCGTGGGCAAAACCACGACCGCGCGCATCGTGGCGCGCGCCTTGAACTGCGTGGGGGCGGACGGCAAAGGCGGGCCCACGATCGACCCGTGCGGCGTGTGCGACCATTGCGTGGCGATCGCCGACGACAAGCATCTCGACGTGATCGAGATCGACGCGGCGTCGAACAACGGCGTGCAGAACGTGCGCGAGCTCATCGAAGCGGTGCGCTACCGGCCGGTCTCGGCGCGCTACAAAATCTACATCGTGGACGAAGTCCACATGCTGTCGACGCAGGCGTGGAACGCGCTGCTGAAGACGCTCGAAGAGCCGCCCGCGCACGCCAAATTCCTGTTCGCGACGACCGAAATCCGCAAAGTGCCGGTGACCGTGCTGTCGCGCTGCCAGCGCTTCGATCTGCGCCGCTTCGACCAAGCAACGCTCGCGCGCCATCTTGCGCACATCGCCGAACTCGAGGGCCGCACGATCGCAGCCGGTGCGGCTGCGCTGCTGGCGCGCGCCGCCGACGGCTCGGCGCGCGACGGGCTGTCGCTGCTCGACCGCGCTTTGGCCGCCGTCGAAGGCGAGGTCGGCGAGGCGCAGATCCAGACGCTGCTGGGCTTGGCCGACCGCGCGCAGATTTTCGATCTGTTCGAGGAAATCCTGAAGGGCGATGCGCCCGCGGCCCTTGCCCGCGCGGGCGATCTCTACGCGCGCGGCGCCGAGCCCTTGGTCGTCACGCAGGATCTGCTGAACACAGCGCATGCGCTGACGCGCTTCAAAGTGGCCCCTGCCTTGATCGACGAGGCGGGCCTGCCCGAGACCGAGCGCGTGCGCGGCCGCGCGATGGCCGAAGCGCTCGGCGTGCCGGTGCTCACGCGCACCTGGCAGATTCTGCTCAAAGGCCTCGGCGAGGTGCAGACGGCCCCGCAGCCGCTTGCGGCCCTCGAGATGCTGATCGTGCGCTTGGCCTATGCGGCCAATCTGCCGAGCCCCGGCGATCTTGTCGAAAAACTCACCAAGGCTGGCGGCGACGGCGGTGCCGGTGCGCGCCCCGGCGGCGGGAGCGGCGGCGCCGGCGGCCCGCGCGCGATCGCGGGCGGGCGCACGGCAACGGCTGCCGCACTGCAGCCGCGCGAAGCGCCGGCGGCCGATGCGGTTGCCGACCAGCCGCAGAGTTTTGCCGCGCTTGTGGCGCTGGTGCAGGCCAAGCGCGAGGGCCTGCTCTACGGCGAGCTTTACGGCCGCGTGCGGCTCGTGTCGTTCGCACCCGGGCGCCTGTCGTTTGCCTATCCCAACGCGCCGCGCAATCTCACTTTGCCCACGCAGCTCGCCGAACGTTTGCGCGAATGGACCGGCCAGACCTGGCTCGTGACGCTCGAAACGCAGCAGGCGGGGGCGCCCACTTTGGCCGAGCAGGCGAGCCAAGCGGTCGAAGACAAAAAGCGCGCGGCGGCCGAACATCCGCTGGTGGCGGCCGTGCTTTCGGCGTTCGAGGGCTCGGCCATCGAAGCCGTGCGCGGCAACGAGGCGGCCGCGGCTTCCGTCCCCGAATTTGCGGCCCCCGCCCCGGTCGAAGCGGGCGACGATCTGTTCGGCGCCGACGGCGAAGAGACCTGGATCGTGCCGGACAATATGGAACAGGAGTACGAGCAATGAAGAATCTCGGCAATCTGATGAAGCAAGCCCAGCAGATGCAAAGCAAAATGGCCGAGATGCAGGAGAAGCTGGCTTCCCTCGAAGTGACCGGCCAATCCGGCGGCGGCATGGTCGTGGCGACGCTGGGCGGCAAGGGCGACGTGCGTCGCGTGAAGATCGACAAGAGCTTGGTCGACCCCAACGACGTCGAAGTGCTCGAAGATCTTCTGGTCGCCGCCCTCAACGATGCGCGCGCCAAGGTCGATGCGGTGACGGCCGATCAGATGCGCGAAATGACGGGCGGGCTCAATCTGCCGCCGGGCATGAAACTTCCCTTCTGAGGAAGCGCGTTTTCCGGCGATGAACGGTCCCGAAATCGAAGCGCTGGTGCGGCTGCTCGCGAAACTGCCGGGGCTGGGCCCGCGTTCGGCGCGCCGGGCGGCGTTGCAGCTGCTCAAAAAGAAAGAGCTGCTGCTGCGGCCTTTGGCGCAAGCGTTGACGCAAGCGGCCGACGCGATCGTGTCGTGCCGCGTGTGCGGCAATCTTGACACGCGCGATCCGTGCAGCGTGTGCGCCGACGAGCGGCGCGACCGCGCGCTGGTCTGCGTCGTCGAAGACGTGGCCGATCTTTGGGCCATCGAACGCACGATGGGCTTCAAGGGCGTCTACCACGTGCTCGGCGGCACTTTGTCGGCCCTCGACGGGCGCGGGCCGCAGGACCTGAACGTCGCAAGCCTCGTCGAGCGCTGCGCGCGCGGCGACGTGCGCGAACTGATCTTGGCGCTCAACGCCACTGTCGACGGGCAGACGACGTCGCACTACATCGCCGACCGCCTCAAGGAATCGCCGGTCGCGATCACGCGGCTCGCCCACGGCGTGCCGGTCGGCGGCGAGCTCGATTATCTCGACGACGGCACTTTGCTGGCCGCCCTCAAAGCGCGCCGGGCCCTCGGCTGAAATCAGCCCCCCGCTGAACTGAGCCCTGCCCATTCAACCCTGCCGACTCAACCCTGCCCACTCAACCCTGCAGCGCGCGCCACATCTCCTTGTCGCGCGCGGCCGTCCAGATGCGCGGATGGGCGAGGCCCTTGGCCTCGTCGTAGGCGCGGCTCACGCAAAACGGCATGCAATGGTCGAAGATCACCCATTTGCCGTATTTGGGCGCCATCGCCTTGTAGGTCGCCGCATAGACAGCGTTCAGCGTTTTTCCGGCCTTCACGCCCTTCTTGGCGTGCGCCAGCAATTCCTGCACGAACAGGCGCGTGCCCTCGATGGCTTTCTTCGATGCGGCCGCATTCGTAAGCGCGGCACCGCGCCCGGGCACAAGCTTCTGCGGCTTCAGCGCCAGGAGCGCGTCGAGCGTTGCCGGCCATTCGGCCAGTTGCGCGTCGCCGCAATAGGGTGTCGCCCCTTCTTCGACGAGGTCGCCCGCAAACAGGATCCGATCCTTGGGCAGCCACACCACGCTGTCGCCGCGCGTGTGCCCGCCGCCGCCGGGCTGCAGGATCTGCACTTCGAGCTTGCCCAGATAGAGCGTGAGCGCCTTGTCGAACACGATCGTGGGCCAGGTCAGGCCCGGCACGCTGTCGGCGTTGCGGAACAGGCGCGGGAAGCGGCCCACTTCCGATTTCCAATCCTGCTTGCCGCGCTCCTTGATCATTTCGAGGGTCGGGCGCGAGGCGATGATGTGCTCGGCTCCGTAGCCGGAGGCCCCCAGCACGCGCACCGCATGGTAGTGCGTGAGCACGACGTATTTGACCGGCTTGTCGGTCACTTTGCGGATGTAGCGCACGAGGTCTTGCGCCATCTCGGGCGTTGCGCGCGCGTCGATCACCATGCAGCAATCGTCGCCCACGACCACGCCCGAATTGGGATCGCCCTCGGCCGTCAGGCAATAGGCGTTGGCGCCGAGCTTCACGAAGCTTTCGCGTTTCTCTTCGAGATCGGCGGTCGATGCAAAGGCTTTGGCCATGATGGTTTCTCCCCGTTTTCGGTTCAGCCGCGGCCGCGATAGGGGGCAACCCCCTGCTCGGGCAGCCACAGGCCCTTGGGCAGTTTGCCGGTCTGCCAGAATACGTCGATCGGCATGCCGCCGCGCGGATACCAGTAGCCGCCGATGCGCAGGAACTTGGGATCGAGCAGGCCCGCGATGCGCTTGCCGATGTCGATCGTGCAGGCTTCGTGGAAGGCGCCGTGGTTGCGAAAGCTCTGCAGATAGAGTTTCAGCGCTTTCGACTCGACGAGGAATCTGCGCGGCACGTAGTCGAGCACCAAGTGCGCGAAATCCGGCTGGCCCGTCATCGGGCACAGCGACGTGAATTCGGGCGCGGTGAAGCGCACAAGATAGTCGGTGCCCGCATGCGGGTTGGCCACACGCTCGAGCAAGGCTGCTTCGGGCGATGCCGGCACGCCCGCCTCTTTGCCGAGCTGCTTCAAGCCCGCATAGATGTTTTTAGCCATCGCCTTCGTCCTTCAATCCTTGGGCTTGCAAAAATTCGCGCTGATAGTCGGAAATCCGACCCAGCACGATCGCGGCGCGCAGATCGCGCATCAGGTCTTGGTAATAGGCAAGATTATGCCATGTCAGCAGCATCGGCCCCAGAATTTCGCCCGCCCGGATGAGATGGTGCAGATAGGCGCGGCTGAAGCGCCTGCAGGCCGGGCACCCGCACGCAGAATCGATGGGCGCATCGTCTTCGGCGAATCTGGCGTTGCGCAAATTGAGCGTGCCGTTGCAGGTGAAGGCCTGGCCCGTGCGGCCCGAGCGCGTAGGCAGCACGCAGTCGAACATATCGACGCCGAGCGAAACGGCCGCCACGATGTCCTGCGGTTTGCCCACGCCCATCATGTAGCGCGGCCGGTCTTGCGGCAAAAACGGCTCGGTTGCGGCCAGCGTCTCCTCGCGTTCGCGTTTGGGCTCGCCTACCGCCAACCCGCCGATCGCGTAGCCGTCGAAGCCGATGTCGGCGAGCGTCTTGGCGCTTTCCTCGCGCAGATCGGCGTAGGTCGAGCCCTGCACGATGCCGAAGATCGCGTAGCCGGGCCGTTCGACGAACGCGTCGCGGCTGCGCTTGGCCCAGCGCATCGACAGCTGCATCGACTTGGCCGCGACGTCGTGCGCGGCCGGATAGGGCGTGCATTCGTCGAATGCCATCGTGATGTCGGAATCGAGCAGATGCTGGATCTGGATCGAGCGTTCGGGCGTGAGCGTGTGTTTGCTGCCGTCGAGATGCGATTGGAACGTGACGCCCGTCTCGTCCATCTTGCGCAAGCCCGACAGCGAAAACACCTGGTAGCCGCCACTGTCGGTCAGGATCGGCTTGTGCCAATCCATGAAAGGATGCAAGCCGCCGCGCGCGGCCACGCGCTCGGCGCCGGGCCGCAGCATCAGATGGTAGGTGTTGCACAGCAGGATCTCGGCCCCGGTGGCGGCCACGCTGTCCGGCATCATGGCTTTGACGGTGGCGGCCGTACCCACGGGCATGAAGGCCGGCGTTTCGATCGAGCCGCGCGAGGTGGTGACGCGGCCGCGGCGCGCGCGCCCATCTTGGGCCAGCAGATCGAAGGAAAATCGCTTGGTCATGCGCGCTCCAAAAGCGTTGCGTCGCCGTAGCTGAAAAACCGATAGCGCTCGGCGATGGCGTGCGCGTAGGCGGCTTGCATGCGTGCAAGGCCTGCAAATGCCGAGACGAGCATGAACAACGTCGATTTCGGCAGATGGAAATTCGTGAACAGCAGATCGACCGCGCGGAAGCGGAAGCCCGGCAGGCAGAAGAGCTGCGTTTCGCCCGCCCACGGCACCAGCTTGCCGTCGTTGTCTTTGGCGACCGTCTCGAGCAGGCGCAACGGCGTGGTGCCGACCGCAACGATGCGCCCGCCGTTGGCGCGCGCCTTCTCGATGGCGGCGATCGCGGGGGCCGTGACCTCGCCCCACTCGGCATGCATCGTGTGCTCGGCGAGGTTCTCCGTCTTCACCGGCAGAAACGTGCCGGCCCCGATATGCAGCGTAAGGGCCGTGCGGCCGATGCCGCGTGCGGCCAACGCATCGAGCAGAGCGGGCGTAAAATGAAGGCCCGCAGTCGAAGCGGCAACCGCCCCGTCCTTCGCGGCCCAAACGGTCTGGTAGTCGCTTTCGTCTTGGCGCTCGGGCGCTGCGCGTTTGATATAGGGCGGCAGCGGGACGGCACCGTGCTGTTCGAGGGCCGCCATCAAAGCGGGGCCGCTATGGGAAAACGCAACGCCGATGTCGCCGCTGTCGGACTTGTCGACGACATCGGCCCAGAAGCCGTCGGCGAACACGAGCCGGTCGCCGGTTTTGAGGCGTTTGGCCCCTTTGGCGAAGGCGCGCCACCTGCTGGCATCGACGTTTTTGTGCAAGGTGATTTCGATGCGCGCGGCCCCGCGCTGGCCGGTGAGGCGGGCTTTGAGCACGCGCGTGTCGTTGTAGACGAGCAAGTCGCCGGGCCGCAGCAGATCGGGCAGATCGCGGATCGTGCGGTCGGCAAGCTGTGCTCCCACCTGCAGCAGGCGGGCGGCATCGCGCGGGCTTGCCGGGCGCTGGGCAATCAACGCTTCGGGCAGGTCGAAATCGAAATCGGCGAGTTTCAAATCGAATAGCCTCAAAAACGATTCCTCAAGACAGGTCCCATTCGGCGCGCGCGGCGGCGTCGGTTTCGCAGACCTGCCGCGTTCGCGCAAGGGCCGCGAAAGCGGGCGCGTCGAGGAGGCACCGCAGCGCCCAGGCCGCCATTGCGCGCACGAGCGGCGAGGGGTCGTCGATCAGCGCATGCGCGCATTCCGCCAGCGCGGGCGTGCCGCTGTTGCCAATCGCGATCAGCACATTGCGCACGAAGCGGTCGCGGCCGATGCGTTTGACGGGCGAGCCGGAAAACAACGCACGAAACGCCGTGTCGTCGAGCCTCGCGAGGCTTTCAAGCGTGGGGGCGGCAAGATCGGCGCGCGCGCGGAAATCGGCGAGGCCCGTGGGTTTGGCGAATTTGTTCCACGGGCACACGGCAAGGCAATCGTCGCAGCCATAGATGCGGTTGCCCATGGCCGCCCGAAACTCGCGCGCGATGTGGCCCTTGTGTTCGATGCTGAGATAGGAAAGGCACCGGCGCGCATCGAGCTGGTAGGGCGCCGGGAACGCGGCCGTCGGGCAGATATCGAGGCAGGCACGGCACGCCCCGCAATGGTCGCTGTCGGCGGCATCCGGGGCAAGTTCGAGCGTGGTGAACACGGCCCCCAGAAAAAGCCACGAGCCGAATTCGCGCGACACGAGATTCGTGTGTTTGCCCTGCCAGCCGAGGCCGGCCGCTTGGGCCAGCGGCTTTTCCATGACCGGGGCCGTGTCGACGAACACTTTGCAGTCTCCGCCTTGCGTGGCGCAGAGCCAGCGCCCCAGCGCTTTCAGCCGCTTTTTGAGCGTGTCGTGATAGTCGCGATGGCGCGCATAGACGGAAATTGCCGCGCGGTCCTTGTGCAATAGATCGTCGAGCGGATTGTGGTCGGGGCCGTAATTGGCGGCGAGCACGATCACGCTTTTTGCTTCCGCCCACAAAGTCTGGGGATCGCCCCGCCGGTCGGCATGGGTTGCCATCCAGCCCATGTCGCCATGCCGGCCGGCGGCCAGAAACGCGGCGAGTCCGGCCTTGGCCTGCGGCAAGGCGGCGGCGGCGGCAAAGCCGACGGCATCGAAGCCCAGCGCCAAAGCCTGGGTGCGGATTGCGGTCGCGTCGGGGCTCAAGCTCTGGGGGCGCATTTTCGGAATAGGCAGGCCTTGCAAGAGGGCGCGGATCGGTGGGATTCTTGCATGGAACTGGGTCCGAATGGCAAACGAGGCTTCACGTTGAGCGACACGATTCGATTTTTGTTGGGCGAACAGCCGGTCGAGATCGCCGATTGCGATCCGAACCTGACGGTTCTGGAATGGTTGCGCGGGGCCGGCGGGCGCTGCGGCACCAAAGAAGGCTGCGCTGAGGGCGATTGCGGGGCCTGCACCGTGGTGCTGGCCGAAGCCGACGGCAATGGCGGGCTTGCCTACCGGTCGGTCAATTCCTGCATCCAGTTTATCGGCACGCTCGACGGCACGCAGCTTCTCACGGTCGAAGATCTCAAACAGGGCGGCGTTCTGCATCCGGTGCAGCAGGCGATGGTCGACGCGCACGCCTCGCAATGCGGCTTCTGCACGCCGGGTTTCGTGATGAGCCTGTTCAAGCTCTATCGCGACTATGACGGCCCGTTGCCGCCGTCGCGCGAAACGCTGGACCGTGCTCTCGGCGGCAATCTGTGCCGCTGCACGGGCTACCGTTCGATCCTCGAGGCGGCCGCGCGCATGTTCCAAACGCCGCGCCCCGATCCGTTCGATGCAAAACGCGACGCGACGTTGGCCGCTTTGGCGACGCTCGCGCGCGGCAGCGGCCTTGCCTATCGCGACCGTTTTTTCGCCCCTGCAAGCCTCGCCGAGCTGCAAGCCTTGCTCGGCAAACATCCGCATGCGCGCATCCTGTCGGGCGGCACCGATCTGGGGCTCGAAGTGACGAAGGCGCATCGCACGCTCGAGACGATCGTCTATCTCGGGCGCGTGGGCGAACTGGCGGCGATCGCGCGCGGCGACAGCCATCTCACGGTCGGTGCCGCCGCGACCTGGACAAATGCCGCGCGCGAACTCGTTGCGATCTGGCCCGCTCTCGACGAGATCATGGCGCGCTTCGCAGGCCCGCCGATCCGCAATGCGGGCACGGTCGGCGGCAATATCGCGAACGCCTCGCCCATCGGCGACGGCCCGCCGATTTTCTTGGCGCTCGATGCCGAAATCGAATTGCTGGGGCCTGCGGGGATGCGGCGCTTGAAGCTCGGCGATTTTTTCCTCGATTATCGCAAGACCGCGCGTGCGGCGGGCGAGATCGTGGCGCGTCTGCATGTGCCGCTGCCGAACCCCGGCACGCTGTTCGCGGCCTACAAAGTCTCGAAACGCCACGACGACGACATCTCGGCCGTGTGCGGCGTTTTCGCCCTCGAAATAGCCGGCGGGAAAATCGCCAATGTGCGCGCCGCCTTCGGCGGCATGGCGGCGATCCCCAAGCGTGCTGCTGCCTGCGAGGCCGCCTTGCTGGGCCAAGTCTGGTCGCTCGAAACGGCCAAAGCGGCGGGCGCCGCCTTGGCGAAAGATTTCGCGCCGATCGACGATATGCGCGCCTCGGCTGCGTATCGCTTGAAGGTCGCAGCCAATCTCCTGCAACGCTTCTGGTTCGAAACCGCAACCCAAACCGATGTGCGCGCGGTGCATTATGCTTGAGACTTTTGGCGGCGCGGGCAAGACCGTCGGCAAACCCGCTGCGCACGACAGTGCGGCCAAGCAAGTGGCCGGCGAAGCGCTTTATATCGACGATATCCGCGCGCCCGAAGGCACCTTGCACGCCTATTGCGTGCTGAGCCAGAAGGCGCATGCGCGCATCGTATCGGTCGACCTTGCGGCCGCGCGCGCCTATCCGGGTGTGGGGGCCGCGATTTCGGCCGCCGACATTCCGGGCAAAAACGAGGTCGGGCCCATCTACAAGGGCGAGCCGTTCCTGGCGCAGGATGTCGTCGAATATATCGGCCAGCCCGTGGTTGCGATCGCGGCAAGCTCGATCAAGATCGCGCGCGAAGCGGCGAAGCTTGTGCGCATCGTCTACGAAGATCTGCCGCCGGTGCTGACGATCGAACAAGCACTCGCCAAAGAATTCTACCTCGCCAAGCCCTATCAGATGAAAATCGGCGACGCGGCGGCAGCCTTGGCGGCGGCCCCGCATCGCCTCAAGGGCGAATTTGCCAACGGCGCGCAGGATCATTTCTATCTCGAAGGCCATATCGCCCTTGCCGTCCCGCAAGAAGGCGGCGAGATGGCCGTCTGGTCGTCGACGCAGCATCCGACCGAAGTGCAGAAGATGGTTGCCGGTGCGCTCGATCTGCCGGCCAACGCGGTCACCTGCGAATTGCGGCGCATGGGCGGTGGGTTCGGCGGCAAGGAAACGCAGCCCGCGATCATCGCCTGCATTGCGGCCGTGCTGGCCTGCACGGCCAAGCGGCCGGTCAAATACCGCGTGGATCGCGACGACGACTTCATGATGACCGGCAAGCGCCACGATTTTCTCGTGCGCTACGAGGTCGGCTTCGACGGCGACGGCCGCCTGCTCGCCCTCGACATTTCGTTTGCCGCGCGCGGCGGCCATGTGGCGGATCTCACCACGTCGATCGTCGATCGCGCGCTCTTCCACACCACGAACTGCTATTTCGTGCCGCATGTGACGGCGACGGGCTATGCGTGCAAGACGCACACGCAGTCCAACACGGCGTTTCGCGGTTTCGGCGGCCCGCAAGGCATGCTCGCGGCCGAGCATGTGGTCGACCGCGTGGCGCGGCGCTTGGGCAAAGACCCGCTCGCCTTGCGCCAGCTCAATTTCTTCGGGGCGGCACCGCGCGACGTCACGCATTACGGCCAGCGCGTCGAAGATTTTGTCGCCGACAAAATCGTCGCCGAGCTTGCCGCCGACGTGGGCTATGCCGAGCGGCGCAAAACCATCGACGCGTTCAACGCAAGTTCGCCCGTGCTCAAGAAGGGGCTCGCCCTCACGCCCGTGATGTTCGGCGTTTCGTTCACGGCGATCCAGTTCAACCAGGCGGGCGCGCTCGTGCATGTCTATACCGACGGCTCGATCGCGCTCAACCATGCCGGCACGGAGATGGGCCAGGGTCTGCACACGAAGATCTGCCAAATCGTGGCCGACGAATTCGCGGTCCCGCTCGAGAGCGTGCGCATCGCGGCCACTAACACCGGCAAAGTGCCCAACACCTCGGCGACGGCTGCCTCAGCCGGTTCGGATCTGAACGGCAAAGCCGCCCAAGAGGCCGCGCGCACGATCAAGGCGCGCATCGCCCAGTATCTCGCGGGTGCGGCCGGCGTGCCCGAGACCGACGTGCTGTTTGCGGGCGGCCAGGTGCAGGTGGGCGCGGCCACGCTGCCGTTCAAAGAGGCGGTGCAGAAGGCCTACAATGCGCGCATCCAATTGTCGGCGACGGGCTTCTACCGCACGCCCAAAATCCATTTCGACCGTGCGACCGCCAAGGGCCGCCCTTACTACTATTTCGCCTACGGGGCAGCCTATGTCGAAGCGACGGTCGATACGTTGACCGGCGAATACGCATTCGACCGCGCCGAATTGCTGCACGATGCCGGACGCTCGCTCAATCCGGCCATCGATCTGGGCCAGGTCGAAGGCGGCTACGTGCAAGGCGTCGGTTGGCTCACGACCGAGGAAATCTGGTTCGATGCGAGCGGGCGCCTTCGCACGCATGCACCTTCCACCTACAAAATCCCGATCGCGCGCGATCTGCCGCGCCGGTTTCGCGCGCGCCTGTGGGCGGGGGGCGAAAACCGCGAAGACTCGATCCATCGCTCGAAAGCCGTCGGCGAGCCGCCTTTGATGCTCGCCAACGCCGCGTTCTTTGCGCTGCAGGATGCGGTCGCGGCTTCCGTAGCGGGGCGCGAAGCGGTGCTGATCGCCCCCGCCACGCCCGAGCGCGTGCTGATGACCATCGCGGCGGCGACGTCGTGACTTTGCTGCAAGTCCCCAGCGACGATTGGCTTGATGCGCTTGGCGCTGCGCGTGCGCATGGGATTGGCGCCACGCTCGTGACGATCCTCGAAACCGAAGGCTCGGCGCCGCGCGAGGGCGGTACCAAAATGCTGGTCACCGCCGCCGGCCAAACGGGCTCGATCGGCGGCGGCCATCTCGAACTCAAAGCGCTCGAAAAAGCGCGCGTGCTGCTGGCCGATGCGGCCGCGCTCCCGCAAATCGAGCGCTACGCGCTCGGGCCGTCCTTGGGCCAATGCTGCGGCGGCACGGTCACGCTGCTGTTCGAGCCGTTTGCCGCCGCCGCCTGGAACGTATGGATTTTCGGCGCGGGGCACGTGGGCAAGGCGCTTGTGCATCAATTGGCGGGCCTGCCGCTGCGCGCCATCCTCGCCGATGCGCGGCCCGAGCAGTTCCCGGACGCGTTGCCCGCCAACTGCACGAAGCTCGTCGAGCCCGTGCTCGAAGATGCGGTCAAAGACGTGCCGCCGGGCGCCGCGGCACTCGTGATGACGCACAGCCACGATCTCGATCTGATCCTCGTCGAGCGTCTCTTGCGGCGCGGCGATCTTGCTTATGTCGGGCTGATCGGCTCGGCCTCCAAACGCAAGCGGTTCGAAGCGCGTCTGTCGGCCAAGGGGGTCGATTGGAAAGACCTCGTCTGCCCGATCGGCCTGACCGAGATCGACAGCAAACACCCGCACGCGATCGCGATCGGCGTTGCCGCACAGCTGTTGCAGCGCCGGGCGGCCAGCGCAGAAGCCGCCCGCCCGGTGCCGGAATTGGCGGCCGTCAGATCGCCGCGATAACTGCGATTTCGACGAGATACTGCGGACCGGCGAGCTTGGCCTCGACGGTCGCGCGTGCGGGCGTGTGGCCGGCAACGACCCAGCCGTCCCACACCGCATTCATGTCGGCAAAGCTGCGCATGTCGGCAAGCCAGATATTGGCCGACAGGAGCTTGGTCTTGTCGGTTGCGGCCATGGCCAACAGCTCGTCGATTTGGGCCAGGATCTGCTGCGTCTGTTTCTTGACGTCCGGCACGGGGTCGGCCGCGACTTGGCCCGCGACATAGACGGTCGAGCCATGCACGGTCGCCTGGCTCATGCGGGCGCCAGGCTTCAGATATTTGACGGTCATCGGAAAAACCCTTGTTTTTGCGGGGGCGCTTACGTGGTGCCTTCTTGGCCGCGCGTCGCCCAGCCGGTGAAATGCTGCTCGAGCAGCACCGTGACGGCATACATGACCACGCCCATCACGGCAATCACCAGCAGGCCCGCGAACACCAGCGGCACGTCGAAGCGCGAAGAGGCCGCGATCATCAGATAGCCGATGCCTTCGTTCGAGGCGACGGTTTCGGCCACGACCGAGCCCACGAAAGCGAGCGTGATCGACACTTTGAGCGAGGCGAAGAAATAGGGCAGCGAGCGCGGAATGCCGACCTTCCACAGAATCTGCATTTTGCGCGCACCCAGCGAGCGCAGCACGTCGCGCATCTCGGGTTCGATCGTGGCAAGCCCGGTCGCGACGTTCACCGCGATGGGCAGGAACGCGATCATGAACGCGGTCAAGATCGCCGGAACCGCACCGATGCCGAACCAGATCACGAGCACGGGGACGACGGCCACTTTGGGCACCGAGTTGAAACCGATCAGCACCGGATAGAGCCCGGCATAGACCACGCGCGAAGCGCCGATCAACAGCCCGATGGCCATGCCGACGACGACCGCGATGCCGAAGCCGATCATCGTGGTGGTGAGCGTGAAGGCGGCGTTGTGCCAGATCGGGCCCCAGCGCAGCACGAGCGTGTCGAAGATGATGCTCGGGCGCGGCAGGATGAAGACCGGGATCTTGAAGGCGATGCAGGCGATCTCCCAGAACACAAACAGGCCCACCACCGTCGCGATGGGGGTCACGTAGACGATCATTTTGTCTTTGTTCATGGCGGGGGAACTCGCAAAGCCAAGAGAGCACAAACGGAATGTCCAAACGATGCAACGGCCATTCCAGATTCCAACCCGTTGATTCCGATGGATTTCCGGAACGAGTCGCCTAAATTTTAGGCGACCGGGTCGGAATTGCGCAAGGTTCTTGCGGGCTTGGCGCAACGCGGGCTAGCAAGGAGCATGCAGTTGGCTGAAATCTGGCCCGCTTTGGCGCCCGCCTTTGTGATCGCGTTCGGATGCGGCCTTGCCGGGGCGGTGGCGATGGCGCGCTTGCGCCTGCTCGTCGACAAGCCCAATGCGCGTTCCTCGCATAGTCTGCCGACGCCGCGCGGCGGCGGCATTGGCCTCGTCGTCGGGGCGCTCGCGGGCTGCCTGTGGCTGGGGGCAGCGGATGCGTGGGCCGGGTTCGCGGCTGGCGCCTTGGTTGCGGGCGTGGCCGGCCTTGCCGACGATGCGCGTGCCCAGGGTGCCTACGTCAAATTCGGCGCGCAGTTTCTGGCGGCCGGTTTGGCGATGGCCGGCGGGGCGGTGTTCGGCACCGTGCATGTGCCGGGCATCGGGCCGGTCGAACTCGGCGTGTTTGCGGGGCCCGTCACGTTCTTGTGGTTCGTGGGCCTCACCAACGCCTACAATTTCATGGACGGGCTCGATGCGTTGGCCGCATCGACGGGGGCGGTTGCAGCGCTGTTTGCAGGGCTCGTGCTTGCCGTCGGCGGGCACCATGCTCTTGCGGGGCTTGCCTTTGTGCTCGCGGCGGCGTGTTTGGGCTTTCTGCCGCTCAATTGGCCGCGCGCGCGCGTATTCATGGGCGATGTCGGCTCGCAGTTTTTGGGTTTCTCCTTCGCAGGCCTGGGCGTGCTCGCCGCCGATGCGGACGCCAGCGGCCAGCTTTTCTGGCTCATCCCGCTGCTGCTCATGCATTTCCTGTTCGATACGATGCTGACAGCCGCACGCCGCGTTGCGGCCGGCGAAAACGTGCTCGCCGCGCATCGCGGGCATCTCTACCAGCTTTTGAACCAGTCGGGCGTGTCGCACGGGCGCGTGTCGGCGCTGCTCGCCTGCTTTGCGGGCTTGCAGGGGCTTGCGGCCCTCACGCTTTCGAGCAGCGTGGCCGTGGCCCTGCTGGCGGCGTTTGCGTTGCAGCTCGCCTATGCGCGCTTCGTGTTCAGCCGTGCGAAGGTGCGAACGCCATAGGCCGCATGCGCTCGACCGCGCGCGCCAGCGCCAGAATGTCTTCTTCGCGATGGCGGCGGCCG
>JAIXXA010000123.1 GCA_027490975.1 Rhodospirillaceae bacterium | reverse complement strand
CGGAGGGATTTGAACCCCCGACCAAGGGATTATGATTCCCCTGCTCTACCACTGAGCTACGCCGCCAAAGAGGGGTCGGTTTAAGGCCAGTCGCGGGGCCTGTCAAGGCGCCCGACGCAAGCCCGTCCGGGCGGCTTTCCGCAACCGCGCGGGCAGCGAAAACAAGCGGCGGCGGCAGTCGCACTCGGTGTCGCGCAAACCCTCGGCCGATGCGTTCTAGCCGCGCGAAATCCAGCCGCCGCCGAGCACGCGGCTGCCGTCGTAGAGAACGCACGCCTGTCCGGCGGCAACCCCAAACTCCGGATCGTCGAGCGTGACCAGGGCCGTTTCGCCGGGCCCGCGCGCGAATTTCGCGGGCTTCGGCGCCGTGGTCGACCGGATCTTGGCGAGCGCTGCCCCTTCCGAAACCTGCCCGCCCAGCCAATTGGCGCGCGCAAGCGCAATGTCGCGGCGCGCCAACGCCGCCCGCGGCCCCACGGTCACACGCGCGGCATCGGCATCGACGCCAAGCACATAAAGCGGCTCCGCCGCCGCATCGCGGGCACCGATATTGAGGCCGCGGCGCTGGCCGACCGTGAAGCCGATCGTGCCGTCGTGGCGGCCGAGCACGGTGCCGGCCTGGTCCACGATGTCGCCGGGCCGTGCGGCTTCGGGGCGCAGCCGTGCGACGATCTCGCGATAGTTGCCGCCGGGCACGAAGCAGATGTCCTGGCTGTCGGGCTTGCTTGCCACCGGCAAGGCGAGCCGCTCGGCTGCCGCGCGCACGGCGCTCTTCGGCAGGCCGCCCAGCGGAAAGCGCAGGAAATCGAGCTGCGCTTGCGTGGTCGCGAACAGGAAATAGCTTTGGTCGCGCGTGGGATCGGCCGCCACGTGCAATTCGGCCCCCTTGGGCGTGGCAAGCCGCCGCGCGTAATGGCCGGTCGCAAGCGCCGCAGCGCCCAGATCGCGCGCCACGGCGAGAAGGTCGCGGAATTTGACCGTGCGGTTGCACTGCACGCACGGGACCGGCGTTTCGCCGCGCGCGTAGCTGTCGGCGAAATCTTCGATCACGGCGTCTTTGAAGCGGCTTTCGTAGTCGAGCACATAGTGCGCGATGCCGATGCGGTCGGCGACGTTGCGCGCGTCGTAGATGTCCTGGCCCGCACAGCAGGCGCCCTTCTTCTTGGCAAGCTCGCCCTGGTCGTAGAGCTGCAGCGTGACGCCGACGACGTCGTAGCCCTGCTCTTTGAGCAAGGCCGCGACGACCGAGGAGTCGACCCCGCCCGACATCGCGACGACCACGCGCGCACCCGGGGCGAGGTCGATGTCCTGCGGCGGGATTTCGGATGCCTCGCTCATGCAGCCGCCAATCCCTGGCGCCAGAAATCGGCTTCGAGGCGGCAGGCTTGCGCGAAGGTTTTTGCAAGATCGTCGAAACGCGCGTGGCCGCCGCGCGTTTGGCCGAGCCGATCCACTTCGTCGGCCACGCCGCGCGCGACGTCGGCGAATTCGGCGCCCGCGTACATCGCGATCCACGCCGCATAGGGGTTGGCGGGCGTTGCGTGCGCCGCGAGATTGCGGCCGATCTCGGCATAGCCCAGCGCGCACGGGCTCAAGGCCACGACGAGATCCAAAAGATCGCCGTCGAGCCCGCGCGCCAGCACGTAGCGCGTGTAGCCGAGCGTGGCTTCGGCCTCTTGCGTCGCTTCGAGCGTTTTCTCGTCGATGCCCCAATCGCGGCAGAACGCCACATGCAGGCCCATTTCGACGTCGAGGATCGCTTTGACCGACGCGTTGGCGCTGCGCATCTCGGCAAGGCTCGAAGCCTTCGCCGTCGCCAGCGCCCAGGCGCGCGCGTAATGGATCAAGAACAGGTAGTCCTGCTTCAGATAATGCTGGAAGGCCGGCTTGGGCAGCGTGCCAGCCCCCAATTGCCGCACGAAATCGTGCGCGACATAGGCTTGCCAAGCGGGTGCGCACGCGGCGCGCAACCGCGCGAACAGCCCGCCGTCCTGCCACAAAGGTAAGAACGCGGGCGCGCGCGTCATTCGCGTTCCTTGAGCCACGCCATCTGGATCGCTTCGAGAATCTTCTCGTTCGATTTGTTCGGATCGTCCGCGAAGTTCGGCAGCGCCTGCACCCATTTCCACAGATCGGTGAAACGCAGATTCTCGACGTCGGCCTCCGGATGCGCGTCTTCGAGCTCGATCGCAATGTCGGCGACGTCGGTCCAGCGCAGCTTCATCGGGGCAGGTCCTTTAGGCCTTGTCGACCATCATGTTGCGTGTGGCCGTGGGCAGCGCCACGGTGAGCCCGTCGAGTTCGTCCGTGATCGTGATCTGGCAGCCCAGCCGCGACGTGTGCGTGAGGCCGAAAGCGAGGTCGAGCATGTCTTCTTCGTCTTCGCTTGCTTCCGGCAGGCGCTCGTAATCGTCCTTGTCCACCACGATGTGGCAGGTCGAGCAGGCGAGCGAGCCTTCGCACGCCCCTTCGAGCGGCACGTCGTTGCGATGGGCGATCTCGAGCACCGACAGGCCCACGGGTGCGTCCACTTCCTTGCGCGTGCCGTCGTTCAGGATGAAGGTCATCTTCGGCATGGTCGTCGTGCTTTCTGTTTTGAGGTTAGAAGTTTTCGAAGGTCAGCCGCCGATTTCGGCGACGTTGCGGCCCGCAAGCGCTTTGCGAATGCCGCGATCCATGCGCCGTTCGGCGAAAAACTTGGTGCCGTGCTCGAGCGCTTCGGCAGCGCCCTGGATGGCGGCCCGGTCGCTCTGCGACATGGCGCGCTCGAGCGTTTCCTGCGCGGCCGCGATGGCGCCGCGCTCGGCCGCGTCCAAGAGATCGGCATCGACCGCCAAAGCCGCTTCGAGCGCGTTGATCGCCCGGCGCGCTTCGACGCGCGCTTCGACGAGCAGGCGGCGCTCCATGTCGGCTTCGGCATTGTCGATGGACGCGCGCAGCATGTCGGCCATCTCGTCTTCGGTGAGGCCGTAGGACGGCTTCACTTCGACGCGCGCCTGGCGGCCGGTCGTCGATTCCTCGGCCGAGACCGAAAGAAGCCCGTCGGCATCGACCGCAAAGCGCACGCGGATGCGCGCGGCACCCGCCACCATCGGCGGAATGCCGTCGAGTTCGAAGCGGGCCAGACTGCGCGTCTGGTCGGCCATTTCGCGCTCGCCCTGCACCACGTGGAACGACATCGCCGTCTGGCCGTCCTGGTACGTGGTGAAATCCTGGCCGCGCGCGACCGGGATCGGCGTGTTGCGCTCGACGATCTTCTCGACGATGCCGCCCATCGTCTCGAGCCCCAGCGACAGCGGCAGCACGTCGAGCAGCAGCGTGTCGGACCCTGCCGTCAGCGCTTCGGCCTGCAACGCCGCACCGACCGCCACGACCTCGTCCGGGTTGATGTCGGCGAGCGGGGTTTTCCCGAAAAATTCTTCGACTTTTGCGCGTACAAACGGAACACGCGTCGAGCCGCCCACCAGCACCGTGCCGTCGATCGCCTCGGGCTTCACGCCGGCGTCTTCGAGCACGCCCGCCGCGATCTTGAGCGTGCGCGCAACGAGCGGCTCGATCAGCTTTTCGAGCTCGGCGCGCGTAAGGCTGTGGCTGCTGTCGCCGGCATCGAGCATCAGCTCGCCTTCCCACGGGTCTTGGGAACTCACGCATTCCTTGGCGAGACGCGCTGTCGCCAGCGCCTGCTTGACCTCGTCGCGGCTGAATTCGCCGCCACGTTCAGCGAGGAACTTCGCCGCCACCGCATGGTCGAAATCGTCGCCGCCCAGCGCCGCATCGCCGCCCGTGGCGAGCACCTGGAACACGCCTTTTTCCAAGCGCAGCAGCGAAAAATCGAACGTGCCGCCGCCAAGGTCGTAGATGGCAAAAACACCCTCGGATTTGCTGTCGAGCCCGTAGGCGAGCGCCGCCGCCGTGGGCTCGGCCACCAGGCGCAGCACTTCAAGGCCTGCAAGGCGTGCCGCATCGCGCGTGGCGGTGCGCGCCGCATCGTCGAAATAGGCGGGCACTGTCACGACCGCGCGGTCCACATTGCGGCCCAGCGCCAGTTCCGCGCGTTCTTTGACGGCGCGCAAGATATCCGCACTGATTTCGACGGGCGTCAGCAGGCGGTCGCCGATCTTGAGGCGCGCCATGCCGCCTTCGGCCGCCGCACCGAGCTCGTAGGGGAGCTGGCCACCCAGACGCGCCAAGTCGGCGGCCCCGCGCCCCATCAGGCGCTTTATCGAGGAGACGACGATCTCGGGCCGGTCGAGCAATTGGCGGCGCGCCATTTCGCCGACCAGCGGATCG
>JAIXXA010000044.1 GCA_027490975.1 Rhodospirillaceae bacterium | reverse complement strand
GATGGCGCCGATGGCGACGCCGTCCCGCAGCAACGGAACAGCCATGGTCGCTCGCGGCCCAAATCGCAAGCTTGTCAGCTTTGTTCTCGCCAGTTCGTCTTCGGAGCTGTCGGCGATATTGGCGGTCGTTCCGAGCAGCACCGCGCGGCCAAGGTGCGAGTTCATGTCAATCGGATATCTCTGCGAACGAACTACGGCGATGTAGTCGGGATCGTTAGGGACGATCGCGAGCGGGACGAGAACCCCATCGTCGATCAGCCAGATCGTACAATTGGAGGCATCGCAGAGCTTCGCGGCAGACGAAACGAGGATTTGGAGCACGACGTCGCGGTCGAAGGCCGAGCGGCTGATTGCCGCCAACACTTCGGAAATCGCTTTCTGATATTCGAACGACTCTGCGAGCTCGCGCGAGCGATTGTCGAGCGCCCGGAACAACCGCGTGTTTTCGACGGCGATCAGCGCGCGATCCGCGAATATCCGCAAGAGTTCGAGTTGGCGCTCGGCGAACGCGCCCGGCGTATCGCGACCGACGACGAACACGCCGTCGACGATCCGGTCGCGCTTCATGGGAATGGCGCAATGCGCGCGGCTGACGAACGTGGCGAACTCGGCGAGTTCGATCGCAGTCGTGTCGGGTACTTGAACCGCTTCGCCCGTGAGCGCCACGCGCGGAACGATAAGCATCTCGCTCGGCGCGAGCGGCTGCGCTCTGAACGCAGCGGCTTGCGCATCGGTGAGATTGTGAAACGCGGTCATCCGGTATAGACCGTCCTCGCCGCGCATCCAGATCGTGCCGCGAACGGCGCCGCAAAGCTCGACGGCCGCCTTTACCAGCGAATTCAACACAAACTCCAGATCCAGCGCCGAACTGCTGACGGCGTCGAGAACCTTTGCCGTGGCCGTTTGCTGGCGCAAAGCCTCGTCGAGTTCCCGCGTACGATCGTTCAAGCTCGCCAGAAGCTTCGAGTTCTCGACCGCGACGACGGCTTGGCCGGCGAAAAGCAACGCGAGTTCCCGATCGTCGTCGGAGAAGGGCTTGTCGACCGACCTCGCGAACCCGAATGCGCCGATCGCCCCGCCTTTGCCTTTGAGGGGTACAATGAGCAGGGCGCGAGGCCCCATCAGCCTCTCGTAGTCCGAGTCCTTGGTAAGGGGATCTTGCGCGGTGTTGGCGATATTGAAAGCTTCGCCGGTTGCGACCGCGCGGGCGAGATAGGAGCTTCCGTCCAGCGGTCTATTTTTGGTCGTGAAGAGCTCCAACCATTGCGGTTCCGTAATCGTCGCCGCGCGCCCCTTCAGCGACGCGCCTTCCACAAGCCACATGCCGGATGCGCCGGCCTCGCACAACGAGGCGGCAGCGTAGACGATTTTGTTCAGAACGGTATCGAGATCGGATGCACTTGTTCTGATGGAGTCGAGTACATCGATCATCGCGGCGTTCATCCGGCGCGAATGCGCCAACGCCGCTGCGCCGTATGTTGATTGCTCCTCTAGTTTCGGACTCATGGTTGGATCAATGATCGCTGGGCGCTCGGTGCTGGGCCGCAAAACATCGACCGACATATTCCGCGCGTGTCATGACACCTAAAACAAAACATCTTCGAGCGCTTTACTTGTTATTTGAATTGCAATTATTCCGACGCTCTTTCTTTAGGTATAAAATGAATACGTCGTCTTTTTTGGAATTTCAAGGTCTTTGAAACGGCAAGATCGCCTTGGCTAGGATAAGCGCGCGATCGCAATCCCACGCGTAGAGGCCGCAGTTGCAAAATGCAACGCACTTCTAACCGAGACATTCCTGCCGCCGCAGGCCGATCGCAAACTCCCGTGAGCGAGATCAACGTCGCACGGTCCCTGCCTGTCTATCGCGATATGGACCGTCCGACGCTCGACCGCGCCTACCAACTCGGGGCACCCGCGCCCGGCACGGCCGCCACCCTCGAAAGCTGGCGTGCGCGCAGCGAAGCCTATCGGCGCCTGCACCCAGCCCTTCTCGACCAGGCCTGGGGACCGCATCCGCGCCAGGCGACCGATTTTTTCGATTGCGGCGTTGCCCGCGCACCGACCTTGCTGTTTGTGCACGGCGGCTATTGGCAATATCCGCAGCACTCCCGAGAAATTTTTTCGGCCCTCGCAACGGGCCTCGTCGAACGCGGCGTGCATGTGGCGCTGACGGGATATCGCCTTGCACCCGAAGCGACGCTCGCCGACATGATTGGCGATATCGCAACTGCGATTTCCCATCTTGCGGGCTTGCGCCGGACCGTCGATGCCGATCCCACCCGCCTGTGCGTAGCGGGCCGGACGGCCGGCGCACTTTTGGCAGCGTATGCGCAAAGCCTGCCCGGCGTATCGGCGTGCCTTGCGATCAGCGGCATTTTCGATCTCGAGCCAATGCGACCTTGTTTCGTCAACGACAAGCTCGGACTTGGCGCCGACGACGTTGCCGCCCTCAGCCCGATCCGCAAGCTGCCGCCGCGCCACGCGCGCTTGGCCGTAAGCGTGGGCGGCGAAGAACTCCCCGAGCTGCGTCGCCAATCTTCCGACTACGCGGCGGCGTGCCGCGCGGTCGGCATCGAATGCCGCCTTTTGGAATTGGCAAACCACAACCACTATACGATCTTGGACGAACTCGCCGCATCCGACGGGGCCTTGGCTATCGAAGCGCGCCGCCTGCTGCGCTGCGATTGATGGGCGGCCGGCGAACTGCCGAAACGCTCTGCACTTGCCAAACTTCCGTCCCGCAATGCCGACAAACGCCAGCATTTCATTTTGTTCGAGTCCGTCGCGTGCGGCGAGGCGCGGCCCGACAGCGATCTTGACCTGCGGACCGATTTTCGAGCAGACGGCGCAGCCGTCGCTTTCGCGCATGTCGAAGAGGCGTGCTCGACGCTGGGCATCCCCGCCGGCCAAGCGAATGCCCCGGTCGGAGCGGCGGGATTCGAACTCGCGACATCCAGCTCCCAAAGCTGGCGCTCTACCAGGCTGAGCTACGCTCCGCGACCGGACCGTCTATGTACACGATGCCCCGCCCCCCAAGCTAGCGGAACATCGCCTAGCGGAACATCGGGTGGACGAGGCGGTCGCCTTGTTTGAGGCCAAGCCGGGCAGCCGTCCCGCCATTTAGTTCGAGCACGGCGCGCACCGGCTCGTCCGAGGCGATGATCGCTTCCGACAGCGGGACGGCGCGCGCATGCACCTTGCGCACGATGCCGCGCGCATCGACGAACAGCATGTCGAGCGGGATCAACGTGTTGCGCATCCACATCGCCACGGGCGCGTCGCGCTGGAAATCGAACAGCATGCCCGCATCCGGCGCCATCTGGCGGCGGAACATGAGGCCGACCGTGCGGCGCTCGTCGTTGTCGGCCATCTCGACCGTGAAGCGATGGACCTTGCCGTCGCTCTCGATCGTCAGGCTCGAGGTCTCGAAGCGCACATTGGGCGCTTGCGCGCCTGCCGGTGCGGCGGCCGGCAGTGTTGCGAGCGCGGCAAGCCCGAATGCGAGAAACGTGCGGCGGTGCAGTGTCATCGCCAAGCTATAGCATGCGCCCGCGGCCGCGCGAAACCGCCTCGGCATGGCGGTTGACCGCCTCGGCAAGGGCGGAAACTTCCGCGCGAACCGGGCCCTCGGCGGGTTCGTCCTGCAACGTCGAAAACCACGTTTCGGGGCGCGGCTGGTCCTTGCGCCGGTGCCAATGCAGGCTCCGCAGCAGGCTTTCGGCCGCCGGCGGCAAAGCCTTGGGAATTTCGAATCCGTTCAGGGTGCCCCACATGCCGACCCACGCGCGCGCCACGCTCCACGGATTGTAGCCCCCGCCCCCGGTCATCAGCATCGGCAGCCCGAGCCGGTGCAATGCCGCCCCGGCGCGCCACAGCGCGTTGTTCGACAAAGCGAGGTTCGACAGCGGATCGTCGGCCAACGCATCGGCCCCGCCCTGCACGACCAGCACCTGCGGCGCAAACGCCTCGACATGCGGCAGCAAGGCCGTGTCGAACAGCAATGCGAACTCGGCGTCGTTGAGGCCGGCCGGCGCCGGAATATTGACGGCATGCCCGGCATCCACGGCCCCGGTCTGCGGCCAGCGCCCGGCCTCGTGGATCGAAGCAAGCAGCACGCGCGGATCGTCGCCCAATGCGGCTTCCACGCCGTCGCAATGATGGGCGTCGAGATCGACATAGGCCACGCGCGCGATGCCATGGTCGAGCAGGCGCAGAATGGCGAGCACCGGATCGTTCAGATAGCAGAAGCCGCTGGCCGATGCCTTCTGCCCGTGATGCGTGCCGCCGGCCGGCGAATAGATCGTGCGCGCGCGGCCCTGCGCCAACATGTCGGCGGCGGCAAGCGATGCGCCGCACGCGGTCGCCGGGCGGCGAAAGATTTCGCCGAACACCGGATTGCCGCCGCGCCCGATATTGTAGCGCGCGGAATCCTCGGCCGACACGGCTTGGGCGGCTTCGGCGGCCTGGAGGGCGGCGATGTAGTCGGGTGCATGGAACCGCGCAAGCTCGGCGGCTGTGGCGGTCGGGCTGTCGATGTAGATTTCGTCCGGCAGCCAGCCCAGCAGGCGGGCCAAATCGATGCAGGTCGATACGCGCGGGATCGCCAGCGGATGGTTCGAGCCGTAGCGCGAGCGCCGGTAGATTTCCGAGCCGATGAAAAAGGGGCGCGTATCCATGTGCTTTTGAAATAGGGCGGCTTGCAAACGCCGTCAATCGGGCGCTATAAACACTTCGTTCGCACGGGGTGCCGAGCTTTTTCGGCTGAGATCACACCCGAGAACCTGATCCGGGTCATGCCGGCGTAGGGATTGCGGTAGATGGACAAAATTTCTCCAGCCGTCGCCGGCTTCGGGCTGCATGTGCGCCAGGCGCGCGTTGCGTTCGGCGGTGCCGTGCTGTTCGAGGATCTGTCGTTCGACCTTGCACCCGGCAGCTTCACTTGCCTGCTCGGCCCGTCGGGGATCGGCAAAAGTACGCTGCTGCGGCTGATCGCGGGCCTCGCCCCTGCGGATGCGCGCGCCCAGATCCAAGCCGACGACGGCAGCCCGCTCGCCGGGCGTGTTGCCTGGATGGCGCAGACCGATCTTCTGTGTCCTTGGCTCGATGTCGCGGCCAATGTGGCTCTGGGCGCGCGCCTGCGCGGCACTGCCAGCGACGGCGCGCGCGTGGCGGCACTGCTCGAAGCTGTCGGGCTCGGCGACAAGATGCGCGCGATGCCGAACACGTTGTCCGGCGGGCAGCGCCAACGCGCGGCGCTAGCGCGCACCCTGATGGAAGACCGGCCGCTCGTGCTGATGGACGAGCCGTTCGGCGCCCTCGACGCCATCACGCGCTGGCGCCTGCAGGATCTTGCCCTGCAAATGCTCGCAGGCCGCACGGTGCTGCTCGTCACGCACGATCCGCGCGAAGCACTGCGCATGGGCGATACGGTGCGCGTGCTGGCGGGCCGGCCAGCCGCCTTGGGTGCCGCTTTGCATCCGCGCGGCCTTGCGCAGGGCGAATTGCACGAAGCCGAACATCGCCTGCTCGACGAACTTTCCGCAACGGCAGCGTGATGCGACCGCTGCTGCTGTTTGCCTCGTTCTGCATCGTCTGGGAGGCTCTCGTGCGCGCGACTGGCGTGCCGCCCTTCATCCTGCCGGGGCCGCTGCGCGTGGCTGCCGCCTTGGCCAACAACGCATCGTTCCTTGCCGAGAACGCGCTCGTGACATTGCTCGAAATCGTATTGGGCATGGTCGTGGGCGTCGGCCTCGGCTGCCTTGCTGCCCTTGCCCTGAGTGCGTCGCGCGGGGCGCGCGCATGGCTGCTGCCGCTCGTCGTTGCGAGCCAAGCGATCCCGATCTTCGCGATCGCACCGCTGCTGGTGCTGTGGCTCGGCTTTGGCCTTGCGTCGAAGGTAGCGGCGGCAGCGTTGGTCATTTTCTTTCCTGTCGCTTCGGCGTTCTACGACGGGCTCGCACGCACCGAGCGCGGCTGGCTCGATCTTGCCCAGGTGATGAACGCAAGTCCCGCCGCCATTCTCTGGCGCGTGCGCCTGCCCGCGGCCCTGCCCGCCCTCGCCTCGGGCCTGCGCATGGCCGCCGCCGTCGCCCCCATAGGCGCCATCATCGGCGAATGGGTCGGAGCCGCCGCGGGCCTCGGCTTCGTGATGCTTCAAGCGAATGCGCAGATGCAGACGGACCTCATGTTCGCGGCCCTTCTCGTGCTCGCAACCTTCGCCGTTCTTTTCTACCGCCTCGTCGATCGCCTGGCACTGCGTCTCGCGCCGTGGCAGCCGCCGACCCAATCCACCGTTTGACCGGGAGACCCACCATGATCCGCCGCCGCAACATGCTCGCCGGCTTCGCCGCCGCCCCCTTCCTTGCCGGGACGGCGCGCGCGCAAGGGGCCGAGTTCACGCTGCTGCTCGATTGGTTCGTGAACCCGAATCACGGGCCGATCATCGTCGCCCAAGAACTCGGCCATTTCCGCAGCGCCGGGCTCAATCTCCGCATCGTGCCGCCGAGCGACCCCAACGATCCGCCGCGCTTGATCGCAGCCGGGCGCGGCGACGTCGCGGTAAGCTATCCGCATACGCAGATCTTCCAGGCCTCTCAGGACATTCCGGCCCTGCGCATCGGCGCATTGATCGACAGCCCCCTCTCGACCGTAACCGTACTCGCCGACGGGCCGATCAAGACGCTCGCCGATTTCCGCGGCCGCAGGATCGGCTATTCGATCTCGGGCGTCGAGCTCGCACTGCTGCGCACGATGCTCGCCTCGGCGGGCGTGCCCGCGGGCGCATACGAAACCGTCAACGTGAACTTCGCGTTGAGCCCGGCCTTGCTGACCAAGCGCGTGGACGGCGTGATCGGCGCGTTCCGCAATTTCGAACTGTTCCAGCTCGAAATCGAAGGCGCCAAGGGCCGCGCGTTTCTGCTCGAGGAACACGGCATCCCAATGCACGACGCGCTGATCTTCGCAGCCCAGCGCGCGCGCGCGCGCAGCCGCGATCCAAAACTCCGCGCTTTCCTCGACGCTGTTGCGCGCGGGGCCGCCGATGCCGCGGCCGATCCCGATGCCGCCTGGCGCCTGTTCATCAAAGGTCGCGCCAATCTCGACAACGAACTGAACCGGCGCGCGTGGAAGGCAACCGTGCCGTTGTTCGCGCGCAACCCGGCCGCACTCGACCCTGTACGCGAAATGGCGTTCGCCGAATTCATGGCCAGAAACGGTTTGATCGCGGCGATCCCGCCGCTCAACAAGATCGCAGCGGCGCTTTAACTGCCGACTGCGACGGACGAGACGGGCGCTGCCGCCGCTTCGATGCGCGCTTGGGCTTCGCGCGTTTCGAGTTGGCGGCGCCACATCTGCGCGTAGACGCCTTCCGCCGCCAGCAGATCGGCATGAGTTCCGCGCTCGACGACCTCGCCCTTGTCGAGCACCACGATCTGGTCGGCGTCCACGACGGTCGACAGGCGGTGCGCGATGACGAGCGTGGTCACGCCCGCGGAAATCTGGCGCAGCGAATCCTGGATCTCTTTTTCGGTGCGCGTGTCGAGGGCACTGGTCGCCTCGTCGAACACGAGCACCTTCGGGCGCTTCAAGATCGTGCGCGCGATCGACACGCGCTGGCGCTCGCCGCCCGAAAGCTTGAGGCCGCGCTCGCCGACACGCGATTTGTAGCCGTCGGGCAGCGCCATCACAAAATCGTGGATGCGGGCGAGCTTGGCGGCCTCTTCCACTTCCGCGCGCGTGGCCGACGGGCGCCCGTAGGCGATGTTGTAGTAGATCGTGTCGTTGAACAGCACGGTGTCCTGCGGCACGATGCCGATCGCGGCCCGCACCGAGCTTTGCGTCACGTCGCGAATATCCTGGCCGTCGATGCGAATCGCCCCGCTGTCGATATCGTAGAAGCGGAACAGCAGGCGCGAGATCGTCGATTTGCCCGCCCCGCTCGAGCCGACGATGGCCAGCGTCTTGCCGGCCGGCACGTCGATATCGAGCCCGCGCAGAATCGGCCGCCGCGCATCGTAGCCGAAATTGACGCCCTCGAAGCGCACATGGCCGCCTGCGACGCCAAGATCGGGCGCGCCCGGCTTGTCGAGGATTTCCGCTTGCGCGTGCAGCAGGCGAAACATCGACTGCATGTCGATCAAAGCCTGGCGCACCTCGCGATAGACCATGCCGAGGAAATTGAGCGGCAGATAGAGCTGGATCAGATACGCGTTCACGAGCACGAAACCGCCCACGGTCATGTTGCCTGCCGCAACCATCTGGGCCGCGAGCCACATCACGCCCGTGAGCCCGACCGCGATCACGAAGCCCTGGCCGACATTGAGCAGCGACAGCGACGTCTTCGAGAGCACGGCGGCTTTCTCGTAGGCGTCGAGCGATTTGTCGAAGCGCTGAGATTCGTGGCGCTCGTTGCCGAAATACTTGACCGTTTCGTAGTTGAGCAGGCTGTCGACCGCTTTGGTCGAGGCCTCGCCCTCGGCCTCGAGCATCGCGCGCCGATAGCGCAGGCGCCACGCCGTGATCGCGAAGGTATAGGCAACGTAGAGAACAATCGTGGCGAAGGTGATGGCGGCAAAGCGCCAATCGTAGAGGTACCAGAGCATGCCGCAGACCATCGCGATCTCGAGGATCGTCGGCACGATCTGGAACAGCATGAAATGCAGAAGATTCTCGATGCCCGCCGTCCCGCGTTCGATGGCGCGGTTGAGGCCGCCCGTCTGCCGGTCGAGATGGAAACGCAGCGACAGCCGATGCAGATGCTGGAAGGTTTCGAGCGCGACTTGGTGCATTGCCTGGTGGGCGACGCGCGCGAACACGATTTCGCGCAGCTCGGTGAACACCTGGCTCACCACGCGCGCGCCGCCATAGGCAAGAACGAAGCCGACCGCCACCGACAAGGCGATTTCGGCCCCGCCCGCGCCCGACAGCGCATCGACGGCCTGCTTGTAGAACAAGGGGATCACGATCGTCGCAAACTTGGCGCCGACCAGCAGCACCACGGCGGACAGCACGCGCACGCGGATTTCGGGCCGTCCTTTGGGCCACAAATACGGCAAAAGCCGCAGCAGCGCACGGGATTCGCCCGCCGCTTGGACACCGGGAACGTTGAGAGGATCTGCAGGGCCGACGCGACGCATCGGCGCAATTTAGGCACAATCGATTGTAGATACCAGGGCTGACTGCGCATAATCGGCGCCAAGCTGGTCTTGCTTCGCAGTAGCGAGGTCGGCTACAGAAACAGTCCAAACTCGTTCAACAGAACGCTCTGAAACAAAACACTTGGGAGGTACCCGCCAATGTCGAATTTCGACCTCACCCGTCGCGATGCGCTGAAATACGGCCTTGCCGCCGCTGCAGCCGCAACGTCGCTGCCCGGCATCGCCCAGGCTCAGACGCTCGACCGTCTGCGCATGTACATTCCGGCGGCCCCCGGCGGCGGCTGGGACCAGACCGGCCGCTCGATCGAGCAGGTCATGCGCGCGGCCGGCATCATGACGAATTTCCAGTTCGACAACGTGCCGGGTGCAGGCGGTGCCGTTGGCCTGCCGCGCTTCCTCGGCATGCGCGGCCAGGGCGACGTGATGATGGTCGCAGGCCTCGTGATGGTGGGCTCGCTGATCGCCAACAAGAGCCCGGTCAAGATCACCGACGCAACCCCGCTCGCCCGCCTCACCGGCGAATTCCAGGCCGTCGTGGTGCCGGCCAACTCGCCGCATCGCGACATGAGGAGCCTTGCGGCCGCCATCCAGGCGAGCCCCGGCGGCGTGTCGTGGGCCGGCGGTTCGGCCGGCGGGACGGACCATATTCTGGTCGGCATGATCGGCCAGGCGCTTAAGGTCGAGCCCAAGGCCATGAGCTACGTCGCGTTCGCCGGCGGCGGCCCTGCCCAGGCAGCGATTCTCGGCGGCCAGACCACGGCCGGGGTTTCGGGCTACGGCGAATTCGCCGAGCAGATCAAAGCCGGTCGCATGCGCTGCCTTGCCATCTCCGCGCCCGAACGCCAGCCCGGCATCGATGCGCCGACGCTCAAGGAACAGGGTATCGACGTCGAACTGGCCAATTGGCGCGGCGTATTTGCCGCCCCCGGCGTTTCGCCCGCGCAACGCGCCGTGCTGCTGGGCCTCGTCGATCGCATGGTCAAGTCGAGCCAGTGGAAGGAAGAGTGCGAGAAGCGCGACTGGACGCAGATCTACATGACGGGCGACGATTTCGGCCGCTATGTGGCGAGTGAAGTCACGCGCGTTGAGGCCATTCTGCGCGGCCTTGGCCTTGCGACCTAAACAAGTCTAAACTGAGTATGTAACGGCGCCGAGCAGCCTGCAAAATGGCTTCTCGGCGCCGCGCTTGTCTTCCCGGGGGGGATGAATATGCGTCTGGTGCCAGAAATCTGGGTCGGCGTCGCCGTCCTGGCCTTTGCGGCCATCGTGTTCCAGCAGAGCACCGCCATTCCCGTCTCGCCGCTCTATGCGCGCGTGGGCCCCACCGTCGTTCCGTACGCAACCGCGTTCGCGCTTGGCATTCTCGGCGTCTTTCTGCTGGTCGCGGGCTTTCGCGGCGGCTGGAGCGGCGACGATCCCGAAATCGCTTTGCCGGTCGACTGGCGCAGTTTCCGCTGGCTGCTGCTCGGCCTCGCCCTCAACGTCGCACTGATCGACGCGCTCGGCTTCATCATCGCCTCGTGCCTGCTGTTCATGTGCACGGCGCGCTGCTTCGGCAGCCGCAAGCCGCATGTCGATTTGGGACTGGGCTTCGTGCTCGCAACCGTCGCCTATGTCGGCTTCGCCAAGGGTCTTGGCATCAATATCGGGACGGGCCCGATCGAGGCATTGTTCTGACCATGGATACGCTGTCGCAGCTTCTGAACGGCTTTGCCGTCGCCCTTACGCCGATCAATCTGATGTTCGCGTTGATCGGCACGTTTCTGGGGACGGCCATCGGCGTGCTGCCGGGCATCGGCCCGGCGCTGACCATCGCGCTCTTGCTGCCGATCACCTTCAAAGTCGATCCGACGGGCGCTTTCATTCTGTTCGCAGGCATCTATTACGGCGCCATGTATGGCGGCTCGACGACCTCGATCCTGCTGAACACGCCGGGCGAGAGTGCGACGATCGTGACCGCGCTCGAAGGCAACCGCATGGCCAAGCGCGGGCGCGCAGGCGCGGCGCTCGCAACTGCGGCCATCGGCTCGTTCGTGGCCGGCACGATCGGCACGGTGGGCATCACGTTCCTTGCCCCCATCGTCGTGGAACTCGCCCTCAAATTCGGCCCGGCCGAGTATTTCTGCCTGATGACGCTTGCCTTCGTGACGGTATCGGCCGTGCTCGGCAATTCGACCGTTCGCGGCCTCGTGTCGCTGTTTTTCGGCATCTGGCTCGGGCTCATCGGCATCGATCTGCAGACCGGCCAGCCGCGCTTCACTTTCGGCCTCATCGAACTTCTCGACGGCATCAACGTGATCGTCGTTGCAGTCGGATTGTTCGCGGTCGGCGAAACCTTGTGGCTCGCCTCGCGCCATGCGCACGGCAAAGACGAATTGCTGCCGCTGTCCGGCTCGCTGTGGATGACGCGCGAAGAGTGGAAGCGCAGCTGGAAACCCTGGCTGCGCGGGACGGGCCTCGGCTTCTCGATCGGCGCACTGCCGGCAGGCGGGGCCGAAATTCCGACCTTCCTGTCCTACTACATCGAAAAGAAGCTCTCGCTCAAACCCGAGGAATTCGGCAACGGCGCCATCGAAGGTGTGGCGGGCCCCGAGGCCGCCAACAATGCTTCGGCCGCCGGCGTGCTGGTGCCGATGCTCACGCTCGGCCTGCCGACTTCGGCCACGGCCGCCATCATGCTGTCGGCGTTCCAAAGCTACGGCATCCAGCCCGGGCCGCTGCTGTTCCAGACCCAGGCCAATCTCGTCTGGGGCCTCATCGCGTCGCTCTACATTGCCAACGTGATGCTGCTGGTCATGAACCTGCCGCTCGTCCCGCTGTGGGTGAAGATCCTGGCCGTACCCAAGCCCTGGCTCTATGGCGGCATTCTCTTGTTCGCCACGATCGGCACCTACGGCATCAGCCAGAGCGTGATCGATCTGATGCTGCTCTACGCCATCGGCATTGCGGGCTATTTCATGCGCCGTTTCGACTTTCCGGCAGCACCTGTGATCATCGGCATGATCCTGGGGCCCCTCGCCGAGCAGGAACTGCGCCGGGCCCTCACCATCAGCCAGGGCGATTGGACCGTGTTCTTGACGCGGCCTCTGTCGGCCACATTGCTGGCGTTGGCCGCCGCCGCCCTCTTGGGCCCGCACATCTACGCCTACATGGCCAAGCGGCGGGCAGCCTAGAAATCAGGCCGCCGCCGTCTTTCGGGTACGCGCCCAGTGCAGGCCGAGCCCGATCGACAGCAGCACGAGGCCGGCCAAATCGGCGCGCGCGTCGGCGGCGATCAGCAGCATTCCGCCAAACAGCGACAGCACGCGTTCGGTTGCCGTCGCGTGCCGGCGCGCATAGCCGGTGATGCCCACGCACAAACCGACGAGAGCCAAGCACGAGGTGATTGTCGTTTCGAAGATACCCCACCATTCGGCCACGTCTTCCGGCCATTTGCCTTCGGGCGTGAGCATCAAAAGCTGCAACCCTTCGGGCGTGAGGCAGAACATGACCGGCACCAGGAAGGCCGGCAGCGTGTATTTCCAGGCCTGCATCATGGTGGGGAACGGGCGGCCGCCGCAGATGGCCGACGCCGCAAACGGCGCCAAGGCGGTCGGCGGCGACACGTCGGCCAGCACCGCGTAGTAGAACATGAACATGTGCGCGGCCGGTGCCGGGATGCCGACATTCACGAGGGCCGGAACCAGCATCACGGCCGCAATGATGTAGCTCGCCGTGACCGGGACCGCGAGCCCCAGCACCCACATGGCAAGGGCCGCCAGCCCGATCACGGGCAGACGTTCGCCGCCGCCGACCGCCACAATGATCGAGGACAGCGTCAGGCCCAACCCCGTAAGATTGACGATGCCGACGATGAGGCCGGCACACGCGCACGTCGCGATGATGCCGAGCGTGCCGCGCGTGCCGTCCATGATCGCCTCGATCATGCGGGTTGCGGCCGGATCGGGCTCGCGGCCTGCGCGCATGGCCGACAAAGCCTGCACGCCCGAAACAAGGATCGCCACGACCATGCCCCAGAAGACCGAGGCCGAAATGCGCCCGTCGAACAGTTCGTCGAGATTCATCGCCTCGGGGATGCCGGTCGAACCGAAGGCCCAAGCGAGCACACCCGCAACCGTGCCCGCGACGAAGGCCGGCATCGTCACGAGGCGGCTTTCCATGCGCACCATCGACAGCATGAACGCGATCGCGATCGACCAGAACACGGCGAGGAACGAGGTGAAGCCAAGCACCAGGAAAAACGCGATCGCCGCTAGCGACAGGAAATGGTAGCCCTGCGAAATCGTGAGCTGCCACAGCGAAGCGTCCGATGTCTTGATGGCTTTGATGTTGAGGCTGCGCGAATCCGCCTCGGTCATCAGCCAGCACGACACGTAGTAGAGGATCGTCGGGATCGTCGCGTAGATCAGCACGACCAGATATTCGATATCGAGATATTCGGCGATGATGAAGGCGGCCGCCCCCAGCGTCGGCGGCGACAAGGTGGCCCCGATGCCGGCGGCCGACAGCATGCCGCCCGCCACGGTCGGCGGATAGCCCGCCCGGCGCAGCATCGGCCAGGCGAGCGAGGCAACCGTCACGGTTGTGGCCACGCCCGAGCCCGAGACGGTGCCGAGCAGGAAACCCGACGCCACGACCGCACGTCCGGGGGCGGAGGGCGACGGTTTTTTGCCGAACAGCGCAAACGCCCAGTCGATGAAGAACTTTCCCGCCCCGCCGCGATCGAGCACCGCTCCGTAGAGCGTGAACAGAATGATGAAGGTCGCCGCCACGTCCATGGGCGTCGCGAAGATGCCTTCGAGCGTCAGGTAGTTCTGGCCGATGATGCGGTTGATCGAGAAACCGCGATGGTCGAACGGCTCCGGGATCGACGGCCCGAAATAGCCGTAGAGCAGAATGAGGGTCGTGATCGCCGGCAGGATCCAGCCGATCGTGCGCCGCGTGCCCTCGAGAATGAGAAGGATCAGCGTGCCGCCGAGCACGAGTTCGTCGGCCGTCGGGCGCGTCGGGCGCGTTTTGTAGGATTCGATGTTGGCAGCCAGGTACCAAGCCGTCCACAGCGCGAAGCCGACGAAAATCCAGTCGATGAGCTGCGTGCGCGATAGGATGCGGCTCGAAACGATCAGCGGATACGCGGCAAAACACAGCGCGACAATGATCAGCAAGCCGCCCGCAAACGGGCTGCGCTCGAAAATGCGGCCCTCGAGATAGAGCACGTACATCGCCCCTACCCCAAGCAGCGCCACGCACCATTCTTCGATCGTGGCGCGGCGCGTTTCTTTGGCGTCGCGCAGCAGGGGATAGAGCACGAAGATCAGCGCCAGCGCCGCGCCGAGGAAGCTCGACCGATAGACCGTGGTGTTGATCGAGAACTGCGTCCAGTACAGCGAATAGGCCCCGAGCGCGAAAGCGGCGGCGCCGGTAAGCCATCCGAGCCAGCCGGTCAGGCGTTTGGCCGGCCCCCCTTCGCTGTCCGAGGAAAGACGCTCGAGTTCTTCTGCCGACAATTCGACCTTGTCGGCGGCGTTCGGATTGGCCATCGGCGGCGATTTCCCTCGTGATTGGCGTCAGCCCGCATCTGCGGCAGATCTGCGCCTTCTACCCTGTACAACAGTTATGGAAGAAGAAACGACGGAATGAAAACAAAAAAAGACCCGGAACCGACGGTTCCGGGTCTTCGCCTTCCTGGCCGTCAGGCCGGGTTCAGGACATCGAGATACCCTTCGAGCGATAAAAAGCAGTCGCTGCGGGATGGAACGGAACCGCCGACTTGCCGGCCGCCGACTGCAGCGTGAGCTTGCGCGCTTCGGGATGGATCCCCTGCACTTCCGTGAGGTTGTTGAAGATCGTTTCGAGCATCAAGGTCACCATGGCGTCGGGAAGCTTCGTCGGCACGATCAGCACGTTGGCAACGCCGAGCCCGCCCACCGCGTCGCCCTGATTGGCATAGGAGCCGGCCGCAAGATTGAACGGGCGGTAGAGGCCCGGCCACTTGGCGTCCAGCACGGCGAATTCAGCCGTCGTGGGGATGAAACGGATCGGCGGCTGACCGCCGGTCGCAAGCTCGCGCACTGCCGCCGTCGGAATGCCGCCGATCCAGAAGAACGCGGCGATCTTGCCGTCCTTGAGGGCACCGGCCGATTCCGCGACGCCGAGATTGTCGCGCGTGATGTCGCGCATATGGTTGAGGCCGCCAGCCTCGATCACACGGTCGGCGATCGATTCCGTCGACGAGCCGGCCGAACCGACAGAGATGCGCCTACCGCGCATCGAGGCGATGGTGGTCACGTTCGAGGACTGGCTCGCCACGACATGCAGGAACGAATCGTACAGCATGCCGATCACGCGGATATCCTGCTTGCCGTCGGCCTTGTAGGCACCCTCGCCCATCATGCCGTCATAGGCGCTGTCCATCGTCGAGAAGCCGAGCTCGGCGTCGCCGCTGTGCAGCAGTTTGACGTTGTCGACCGAACCGCCGGTGACCTGCGAGGTCGCCTGCGTGTTGGCCATCTTTTCGGCAAACAGCTTCGCCAGGCCGCCGCCATAGGGGAAGAACACCCCACCCGTGCCGCCGGTTACGACGGTGATGCGGCGGCGCCCTTGGGCGATGGCCGGGGCTGCGAGAAGGCTGGCGGCTGCGGCACCCATCGCGAGTGCGGAACGGCGATTGATGGTCATTCTGGAAAACCTCCCTGTTGCGGCGCGTCCGCGCCTGCTGTTTTGTTTGACGCACAATCGGCGTCAGAACACCCTGGTACTCAGTGGTGTTAATATGGGAAACTTGCGTCGCTTTTCCACCAAAATTTTGCGCAAATGACACAAAAAAGCAGGCATCTCCATGAATCTAAGCGGTGAATATCGACTTCCCCTGCCCCGAACCGTGGTTTGGGACGGTCTCAACGATCCCGAAATCCTCAAACATTGCATTCCGGGTTGCGAGGAGCTGACCAAAACCGAGGATAACGGCTTTGCGGCCAAAGTCGGCCTCAAAATCGGCCCGATGACGGCGCGTTTCACGGGCAAGGTGACGCTGTCCGACATCGACCCGCCCAATGGCTACAAGATCGCGGGCGAAGGCCAGGGCGGGGTTGCCGGTTTCGGCAAAGGCTCAGCCATCGTCAAACTCGCCGAGGACGGTGCCGGCGGCACGATCCTTACCTACACGGCCGACAGCCAGGTCGGCGGCAAAATGGCGCAGCTCGGCTCGCGCCTCATCGATGCGACAGCCAAAAAACTGGCCGATGAATTTTTCGGGAAGTTTGCTGCGACCGTCGCACCGCCGGCGGCGGCCGAAGCACCCACCGCTATTGCGGACGAAACGCCGCAAACGCATGCAATTTCGGCACCGCAAAGCGGCGGCCTGCCGCAGAGCGTGTGGATCGCGGCCCTCGTGGCGGCAGTCGCGGTCGTGCTGTGGATGGTGTTGCGCGGTTGACGCTTGACGGCGCGCCTTCGCACCCTCAACACTGCGACCCAACCGATCCAAAAATCATCGAACGAACATCAAGGGGAGAGACGATGGCCAAGATTTCGCTGACCGTGAACGGCAAGAAGGTTTCCGCCGAGATCGAAGGCCGCACGCTGCTGGTGCAGGTGCTGCGCGAAAAACTGGGCATGACCGGCACGCATGTGGGCTGCGACACCAGCCAGTGCGGCGCCTGCGTCGTGCATGTCGACGGCAAATCGGTCAAGTCGTGCACGATGCTGGCGGCCCAGGCCGACGGCACGGCCGTCACGACGATCGAAGGGCTTGCCAACGGCAACGAACTTCACCCGATGCAGGCGGCGTTCAAGGAACATCACGGCCTGCAATGCGGCTTCTGCACGCCCGGCATGGTCATGAGCGCCATCGAGCTTGCCAAGCGCAACTCCAACCCGAGCGAACACGACGTTCGCGAATGGCTCGAAGGCAATATCTGCCGCTGCACCGGCTACCACAACATCGTCAAAGCGGTTCAAGCCGGCGCGCAAGCGATGGCGGCGGCGAAATAGCGAACCCGCCGAACGGTCTCGCCGAAAATTGCTGAAAAAAGCAAACGCGAAACGCTGCAGGGAGAAACGCAAATGGCTATCGACGGAATTGGCGCCGCAGTGCGCCGCAAAGAGGACTACCGGTTTCTGACCGGCCAGGGCAACTACACCGACGACATTTCGCGCCCGAACCAAGTGCACGCCTATTTCGTGCGCGCGCAGGCCGCGCATGCCAAGATCGTGCGCATCGACACCGCCAAGGCCAAAGCCGCCGACGGCGTGGTGGCGGTGTTCACCGGTGCGGACATGGCGGCCGACGCGATCGGCGGCCTGCCCTGCGGCTGGCTCGTCAAAAACAAGGACGGCAGCCCGATGCAGGAACCGGCCCATCCGGTGCTCGCGGTCGAGCGCGTGCGCCATGTGGGCGATCCGATCGCCGTCGTTGTTGCCGAGACGCTGGCCCAAGCCAAAGATGCCGCAGAACTGCTCGACATCGAGCTTGCCGATCTTCCCGCCGTTGTCGGCTTGGTCGATGCGCTGAAGCCAGGCGCGCCCGCCGTGCATGCGGGCGGCAACCTGTGCTTCGACTGGCATATCGGCGACGCCGACCAGGTCGCGGCCGCGTTCAAGAATGCCTACAAAGTGGCCAAGATCGACCTCGTCAACAACCGCCTGATCGCCAATCCGATGGAGCCGCGCGCGGCCGTCGGCGAATACGACCGGGCGACCGGCGAATACACGCTCTTCACCACGAGCCAGAACCCGCACGTGATCCGCCTGCTGATGGGCGCCTTCGTGCTGCATATTCCGGAAAGCCGCCTGCGCGTCGTCGCCCCCGACGTCGGCGGCGGTTTCGGCTCGAAGATCTACCACTACGCCGAGGAAGCCTTCGTGACCTGGGCCGCTCCCAAAATCGGCCGCCCGGTCAAATGGACGGCCGAGCGCGGCGAAAGCTTCATGTCGGACGCGCAAGGGCGCGACCACGTCTCGCATGCGGAACTCGCCCTCGACAAAAACGGCAAGTTCCTGGCGCTCAAAGTCAGCACGCTTTCGAACATGGGGGCCTATCTCTCGACCTTTGCGCCCGCGATCCCCACCTACCTCTACGCAACGCTGCTCGCCGGCGTGTACACCACGCCCGCGATCTACGCGGAAGTGAAAGCCGTGTTCACGAACACGGTACCGGTCGATGCCTATCGCGGGGCCGGTCGGCCGGAAGCCGCCTTCCTCATCGAACGCATCGTCGATATTGCGGCGGCCGAGATGGGCATGGACCGGGTGGAAATCCGCAAGCGCAACTTCATCCCAACCGATGCATTCCCGTATCAGACGCCAGTCGCGCTGCAATACGACAGCGGCGACTATTTCGCCACGCTCGCGGGCGCGATGAACGCCATCGACTATGCGGGCTTCGAGGCGCGTCGTGCGGCCGCCAAGAAAGTTGGAAAACTGCGCGGCATCGGCATTTCGACCTATGTGGAAGCGTGCGGCATTGCGCCCTCGAACATCGCGGGCGCTTTGGGCGCGCGCGCGGGCCTCTACGAATGCGCGAATGTGCGCGTGCATCCCACGGGCTCGGTCACGCTGTTCACGGGCTGCCACAGCCACGGCCAAGGCCACGAGACGACCTACGCGCAGCTGATCGCCGAGCGGCTTGGCATCGGGCTCGACCAAATCGAAGTCTCGCACGGCGACACGAACAAGATCCCGTTCGGCATGGGCACCTACGGCTCGCGCTCGCTGGCCGTGGGCGGTACCGCCGTCGTCAAGGCGCTCGACAAGATCGTCGACAAGGCCAAGAAGATCGCCGCCCACCTGCTCGAAGCGGCCGAGGCCGACATCGAGTTCAAGGACGGCAAATTCACGGTCGCGGGCACGGACAAGTCCAAGAGCTTCGGCGAAATCGCACTCACGGCCTACGTGCCGCACAACTATCCGCTCGAAACGCTCGAGCCGGGCTTGGACGAAACCGCCTTCTACGATCCCAAGAACTTCACCTTCCCGGGCGGGGCGCATATCTGCGAAGTCGAAATCGATCCCGACACGGGCGTGGTCAAGGTCGTCGATTTCGCCGCGTGCGACGATGTCGGCCGCGTCGTGAACCCGATGATCGTCGAGGGCCAGGTGCATGGCGGCTTGGCGCAGGGCATCGGCCAAGCCTTGATGGAAGAGTGCGTCTACGACGACAAGGGCCAGCTGCGCTCGGGCTCGTTCATGGACTACACGATGCCGCGCGCCGACGATCTGCCGTCGTTCAAAGTCTCGACGGCGATCACCTTGTGCACGCACAATCCGCTCGGGGTAAAGGGCGTGGGCGAAGTCGGCGCCATCGGCTCGCCGCCCGCCGTGATCAACGCGGTCGTGGATGCGCTCAAAGACTACGGTGTGCGCCATATCGACATGCCGGCAACGCCGCAGAAAATCTGGGCGATCGTCAATGGCGGCCACCGCATGGCGGCCGAATAATTCGAGCAAGGAGAATTGCGATGTACGATTTTGCCTATCACAAACCCGCCACGGTCGCCGATGCAGCGAAGATTCTCGCCGCCGACGGCGACGCCAAGGCGCTGGCCGGCGGCCAGACGCTGATCCCGACGCTGAAGCAGCGCCTGGCCAAGCCCAGTGCCGTCGTCGATCTCTCCGCGATCAAGGATCTCGCCGGCATTTCGGTCGCGGGCGGCAAGGTCACAATCGGGGCGATGACGCGCCATGGCGACGTCGCGGCTTCGGCGGACGTCAAAAAAGCCCTGCCCGCACTTGCCGCTTTGGCCGACGGCATCGGCGATCCGCAGGTGCGCAACCGCGGCACGATCGGCGGCTCGATCGCCAACAACGACCCGGCAGCCGACTATCCGGCCGCGTGCCTGGCCTTGGGGGCCACGATCAAGACCAACGCCCGCGAGATCGCGGCCGACGCGTTTTTCCTCGGCATGTTCGAGACCGCACTGAAGCCCGGCGAGCTCATCGTTTCGGTGAGCTTCCCGATCCCGGAGAAAGCGGCCTACGTCAAATTCGGCCAACCCGCCTCGCGCTATGCGCTGGTCGGCGTGATGGTCGCGAAGACCGCAACGGGTGCGCGCGTGGCCGTGACCGGGGCGGCCTCGGCGGTGTTCCGCTGGTCGGATGCCGAAGCGGCGCTGTCGAAGTCCTGGAACGCGGCCTCGCTCGACGGCGTCAAAGTTTCGCCCGACGGCCTCAACAGCGACATCCATGCGGCAGCCGACTATCGCGCCCATCTCGTGGGCGTGATGGCCAAGCGCGCAGTGGCGACAGCGGGCTGAACAACACCACTCTCCCGTAGTTCGCGCGCGCGAAGACTATTCCGCGAACGTCGAATTTCCATTACGATCCTTTCGTCGCAACGGCCAATCGGGAGAGCTCTTGGCTGAAGGAGTATTGCCTCTGGCGTCGCGCAGTAGGCCTGAAATACTGCTTTCTCTGCGCGTGTTTTTTCTCCTCGGTGCAGCCGCCGTACTCTCCCTCGCATTGCTTGGTTTCGCATATGTCGGCTTCAAGGATGCCGTCGCGCACTCGGACCGCGAGTCGGACCGCGTTGCGCGCGAGCGCATCGCGTCCATCGTCGAAATCGTGCGGAACTTCGTCGCCGAATTCGAAGGCGAAGCAATCTTTGCGGCGCGGGTAATCGAAGCGGGTCTTGTAGACGAAAACGATACGGGCGCGCTCAAACGGTTCTTCTTCGAGCAGCTGCAGCGGCGGGAAACGTTGCGCGCCATCTATCTTGGAAATGCCGATGGGGCATTCACATTCGTCCGCCGCGTGCAGGACGGCACGTTCGAAACGCGCCAAATCGATGCCGACCAAGTCGAGCGCAACGTCCGTATCGAACTTTGGAGCGAGGGTTACGAGCAGGTCGGTCCTGGCAGCACGCAGCCGGACACATTCGATCCGCGCGAACGGCCTTGGTACCGTGCAGCGGCGTTCAACCGGGTGGCCGCTTGGTCGCCGCCCTATGCCTACTGGTCGACCGGCGAAATAGGGTTGAGCTTTGCGCGCGTGGTCGCATGCCCGGCCACTTCGACGAGCTGTGTACTGGGCGTCGATATGACGGTCGAAACCTTGACCGGTAGCCTCGATCAGGCAGTGCGCGGCAGCGGCGGCCTTGGGGCATTCGTACGCGCCGAAACTGCAGAACCGATCGCGGTCTCGACCGGAGCAAATCCAGGCACCATGGCCGCTGCACTTGCAGCCCCCTTCGCGCGCCTCCAGGAAATCGCGGTCGACCGACGGCGCTACCTTCTTGCCAGCGATGACATCGGGGCGGCCGGCGTGCCCTGGACGATCGGGGTCTACGTTCCGCGTTTGGGTTTCGACGATTGGGTGGGCGGAATCAAACACGCAAGCTTTGCGTCCGGCGCAATTGCCGTATCCCTTTCTTTGGCTTTCGGCTTCGTCCTTTGGCGCCGTATCGCAACCGGACTCGGCGGCGTCGCCCATCTGGCCGCGACGATCGGCGCACGCAAACCTGCGCCTGCGGTGCGCAATCTGGGTTTCGCCGAAATCGAGGCCGTCGCCGCAACGCTGCGGGCAATGGACG